>JAFSEA010000067.1 GCA_017435965.1 Oscillospiraceae bacterium | reverse complement strand
GATGAATGTAGCAACGAAGAGGTTAGCCGGTGTATCGTAGAGTGCGCTCGGAGTATCGATCTGCTGTACGAAACCGTCTTTCATAACAACGATACGTGTACCCATTGTCATAGCCTCAACCTGGTCGTGGGTAACGTAGATGAATGTTGTCTGGAGACGCTCATGAAGCTTGGAAAGCTCAGTTCTCATTGATGCACGAAGCTTTGCATCGAGGTTTGAAAGCGGCTCGTCGAGAAGGAAGACCTTCGGGCTACGAACGATAGCACGACCGAGAGCAACACGCTGTCTCTGTCCACCGGAGAGAGCCTTCGGCTTTCTGTCGAGGAGATAGTCGATTTCGAGAATCTTTGCAGCTTCTTCAACACGGCGGCGGATTTCATCCTTCGGAGTCTTGCGGAGCTTGAGACCGAAAGCCATGTTATCGAAAACTGTCATATGCGGATAAAGAGCATAGTTCTGGAAAACCATCGCAATGTCGCGATCCTTCGGTGCAACGTCGTTACAGAGGATATCATCGATGAGAAGTTCACCATCGGAAATCTCTTCAAGACCTGCGATCATACGGAGAGTTGTGGACTTACCACAACCGGAAGGACCAACAAGGATGATAAATTCCTTATCAGCGATGTCTATGCAAAAGTCCGAAACAGCGACAACGCCGCCGTCGTATCTCTTGTAGACGTGATTAAGCTTAACACTTGACATATATATTTACCTCCAAAATTTATACTTGTGGAAATTTTACTTAAGTAGTATATCACTTTCAAACTGAAAAGTAAATTCTCTTATTCACCAAAGCTTTGTATAAACTTTTGTACAAGATTACTATACTAAATACACAAACAAATTGCACAAAACTATTCTACCCACACATCATTCCACAATTTTTTAAAGTAATTCCAAAACCTTTTCCTCTTATTTCTTTAGTATTTTTAATGATTTTTTCTTTTTTTGTAACAATATTCATTTTGGGCATTATGCACACGAATTCTTGCAAGCAGATGCCCTCATCAAACTTTGCAAACATTTTTATATAAAACACTTGACAAATTATATAAAAATGCTATACTGAATTTACAAAGGAGTGAAAAGAATGAAAAAGAATGTATATAGCATCACCCTATTCGAGGAGGTGGTAAATGCCGTTGACCGTGCGGCTTTGAGAAATAATATGACACGCTCCGGACTCATAAATGCAATTCTTGCCGAGCACCTCGGTCTTGTCACTCCCGAAGTGCGACAAAAAACAATTTTTGAAGAGATAAGCTCTCTCCTCTCTCCGGACGAAACTTTTCTTGTGTATCCTGCAGGAGCTGACTCACTTTTTACCGTTAAAAGCTCAATCCGCTTCAAATATAATCCCACAATCAGCTATTCTGTTGTTATATATCCCGGTTTTGACAAATTCTTCGGCGAGCTTCGAGTCCGGCTACGCACACGCAACCCACTTCTTATCTCAACCCTTGAATCTTTTCTCGCTCTCTGGCAAAAGATAGAATATGCATACTTCGGAGATAATTTTTCTCAGGTGGGAGAGATGAAGTTTGTGCGAAAGCTACGCACTCCGCGCATGGTCACTCCCGATACACTCGGCAAGGCATCGGCAAAATACATCCGTCTCTTCAACGACTGTCTCACCACACATTTTAATTTGTATCCCGATGTGTCCGCATCGGCAGAATATATTTCCGCAAGGTTTGATGATTACCTGAAACACCCTTCGGAAATAGTTTAAAAAGGAGGTCTTTTTAATATGAATATACAAAAACTCACTCAAAAATCAACAGAAGCAATTCAAAGTGCACGAGCACTTGCACTTGAATATGGAAATTCCCAGATTGAACAGGAGCATCTTTTGTTTGCTCTCATTTCGCAAGAAAACGGACTTATCCGCGAACTTCTGAAAAAGCTTTCGATAGATACCGACAATATATCGACCGATACAGAGCTTCTCATAAGAAAACTACCAAAGGTTTCCGGCTCTTCCGATGTCTATGTCTCCCGAGACCTCGAAACCACCCTCAACAAAGCCGAAAAACGTGCAGAGTCAATGAGCGATGAATATATTTCCGTTGAGCACCTTATGCTGGGGCTTCTCGACAAACCTTCAGCTTCACTCAAAACATTATTCAACACCTATGACCTTTCCGCCGATAATTTTCTCAAAGTCCTTGCGGAAATCCGAAAAAATACCCGTGTCACAACTGACGACCCCGAGGCGACTTATGATGCTCTCAAGAAATATGGCACAGACCTCACAGCCCTTGCACGGGACAAAAAGCTCGACCCCGTAATCGGCAGAGATTCCGAAATCCGCAATGTCATTCGCATTCTTTCGAGAAAAACAAAAAATAACCCTGTTCTTATCGGTGAGCCGGGCGTTGGCAAGACAGCCATTGCAGAAGGTCTTGCATCACGGATAGTCCGCGGCGATGTGCCCGAAACTCTTCGTGACCGCACCATATTTTCCCTTGATATGGGTGCTCTTATCGCAGGTGCAAAATTCCGTGGCGAGTTTGAAGAAAGACTAAAGGCAGTTCTCAACGAGATAAAAGAAAGTGACGGAAAAATTATTCTCTTCATAGACGAGCTTCACACAATAGTAGGTGCAGGCAAAACCGACGGTGCTATGGATGCAGGAAACCTTTTAAAACCGTTGCTTGCAAGAGGAGAACTTCATTGCATCGGTGCTACCACCCTTGATGAATACCGCCGCTATATAGAAAAGGATGCCGCCCTTGAGCGAAGATTCCAACCTGTGCTTGTTGACGAGCCCACAGTTGAGGATACAATCTCAATCCTTCGCGGAATCCGTGAGCGTTATGAGCTTTTCCACGGCGTAAAGATTCAGGATCAGGCTCTTATCTCGGCGGCAGTTCTCTCCGACAGATATCTCTCCGACCGTTTTCTCCCCGATAAAGCAATAGACCTTGTTGACGAAGCCTGTGCCATGATACGCACGGAAATAGACTCAAAGCCCGAGGAGCTTGACGAAATCTCACGGCGCATAATGCAGCATGAAATAGAGGAAGCGGCGCTTATGCGTGAAGAAGACTCCGCTTCAAAAGAGCATCTTGAGGAGATACGACGCGAGCTCTCCGAAATGAGAGAAACATACTCTGCGATGCGTGCAAAATGGGAAAATGAAAAAGCTTCCATCGGTAAGCTTTCAAAGCTTCGCGAAGAACTTGAGGATATAAACCGAGAAATCGAACGTGCTGAGGAAAAATATGACTTAAACCGTGCCGCAGAACTCAAATACGGAAGACTCCCGGCACTCCTCAAGGAAATAGAAGAAGCAGAAGCTCTTGCCGAAAAGGCAGAAGGTGCAGACACCCTTCTCCGCGATAAGGTAACAGACGAGGAAATCGCAAAGATAATCGGTCGCTGGACAGGCATCCCCGTTTCAAAGCTTTTAAAATCCGAGCGTGATAAGCTTCTCTCCCTTGATGAAATCCTTCACCGCCGTGTTATCGGTCAGGATGAGGCAGTAACGGGAGTATCGGAGGCAATTCTCCGTTCCCGTGCAGGAATAGCAGACCCCAAAAAGCCAATCAGCTCATTCCTTTTCCTCGGGCCTACCGGTGTTGGTAAAACCGAGCTTGCAAAGGCTCTCTCCGAAGCTCTTTTTGACGACGACAAAAACCTTATCCGCATAGATATGTCGGAGTATATGGAGAAGCACTCCGTTTCACGTCTTGTGGGTGCACCTCCCGGATATGTGGGTTATGAGGAAGGCGGTCAGCTCACGGAGGCTGTTCGCAAAAAACCATATTCCGTAGTCCTTTTTGACGAGGTAGAAAAGGCACATCCCGATGTTTTCAACATTCTCCTTCAGGTGCTTGATGACGGACGGATAACGGATTCCCAGGGAAAGACCGTGGACTTTAAAAACACCATTCTCATCCTCACATCAAATCTCGGCTCGGATATAATCCTTGATGGTATCGGAGATGACGGCGAAATAGATATCGGCGCAAGAGAAAGAGTTGAAGCACTTCTCAAGCGGAGCTTCCGTCCCGAGTTCTTAAACCGACTTGACGAGATTATATTCTATAAGCCATTGACGAGAGAAAATATTTCCGATATTGTTGAGCTTATGCTTGATGATCTGAGAGCGAGACTTTCGGGAAAACAGCTTTCCCTCAACGTTACGGAAGCCGCAAAGGCATATATAATAGAGGAAGGCTTTGAGCCCATATACGGTGCCCGTCCTCTCCGCCGATTTATCCAAAGCAAGGTAGAAACTCTTGTGGGACGGCTCATCATCGCCGAAGACCCCGAGGAAAGAAGCGAAATATCCGTGGACTACCGTGACGGTAAGCTTGTGGCAGAAGTTATAAAATAACAGTAAAAATCGGAAAGGCATAACCTTTCCGATTTTTATGCTTTCAAAAACACATATTTGTCATTCTGAGCGTATGCGAAGAATCTTTACGGGATAAGATCCTTCACTGCGTTCAGGATGACAATGGGTAGTGGTTCAGGATGACATCCCATACTTAATTAGTTCACTTATCCATTTACTTTTTTTATTTATCCATTTTAAGAAGCTTCAGGGCGTTTTCACGGCAGACTTTGTTGTAGCAGTCCTGTGAGATATGACCGTTTTCCACGGCATCATCGAGGAAGTATGTGAGACGCATATCATTGGTAGGCGCACAGATATCCGTTCCGAAATAGAGTCTGTCCTTAAATTCCTCGAGGAACTTATAACCAAACTCAGGATCCCTCATAATTGCGTTTCCGCCGCTTCCTGCCGAAAGGTCACCGCAGAGATTGGGATACTTTCTCATAAGCTCGGGGACTCTTCCGCCGGGAGTTACCTTTCCTGTGGGATATCCGTTACGATTTCCTACATCTCCGCCGATTTCTGCCCAGAATTTCTGAGAATGACCGAGGAAGGTGAGCTTCGGGAATTTCTGAAGTGCCTTTTCAAGTCTCGGAAGTCCCTCCTCGTCAACAAGACCATAGTCATTTCCCATATTACCTATATGGAATATGAGGGGAAGTCCTGCCTTTTCAACGTGGTGGAAAAGATTTTCAACCATAGGATCGTCAAAATACATATTGGCGCAGACCTCGCCCACACCCTTTGCACCGCAGGACATATAATATTCAAGAAAAGGAGTGAAGTCTGTGTCGGGAGAATTCTTTCCCATTCTCGGGTCGATGCTGCAGAACCACACAAAGGTTTCGGGGTATTTATTTGCAATTCTTCTGCAGTCACCGTTTGTGTTGTAGTGGAAAGTTCCCTCGGGATTCATTCCGGGAAGAAGAACGCCAAATTCTATGCCCATACGGTCATACATTTCACGAATTTCTTCCGGTGTTGCATAATTTGCGCCGTCAAAACGGGGCATATCATCTTCCCATGACGAATGTATATGAATATCAATCTTTTTTACAAGCATTTTCACTTTCTCCTTTATTTCCCAAATTAGATCACCCTTATGATAGCACTTCATATTTCAAAAATCAACAAAACATTTTATTTTTTGTTATATACATTTCTTATAACTTACACGACTGTTAAATAATCAATAAATGTCTTGATTTTTGTCGGAACTGTGCTATAATTTTAACGATATCAAGAGAATATCAAGAAAAAAGATTTTAGGAGATGGATAAAAATGGCACGTTTTACACTCCCCCGTGACCTTTATCACGGCAAAGGCTCTCTCGAGGTTCTCAAAACTCTCAAGGGTGAGAGAGCAATGATTTGCGTAGGTGGCGGCTCAATGAAGAAATTCGGCTTCCTTGACCGTGCAGTTGCATACCTTAAAGAAGCAGGTATGGAGGTTGAGCTTTTTGAAGGCATCGAGCCTGATCCTTCCGTTGACACCGTTATGCGCGGTGCAGAGGCTATGAGCAAGTTTAGTCCCGACTGGATTGTCGCTATGGGCGGCGGTTCACCCATTGATGCTGCAAAGGCAATGTGGATTAAATATGAATATCCCGAAACAACATTTGAGGATATGTGCAAGGTATTCGGTCTTCCGAAGCTCCGCACAAAGGCTCATTTCGTAGCTATCCCCTCAACATCGGGTACTGCAACGGAGGTTACTGCTTTCTCCGTTATCACAGACTATGAGAAGGGCATCAAATATCCCCTTGCTGACTTTGAAATCACCCCCGACATCGCGATCGTAGACCCCGACCTTGCAGAGACAATGCCCAAGAAGCTTGTTGCTCACACAGGTATGGATGCTATGACCCACGCTGTAGAAGCCTATGTTTCAACTGCAAATTGTGATTATACCGATCCCCTTGCTCTCCACGCAATCAAGATGATAATAAATGACCTTGTAGATTCCTACAACGGTGATATGGACAAGCGTGCATCTATGCACAACGCACAATGTATGGCAGGTATGGCTTTCTCAAATGCACTTCTCGGTATTGTTCACTCAATGGCTCATAAGACAGGTGCAATCTTTGAGGACCTCGGTGCTCACATCATCCACGGTGCGGCAAATGCTATGTACCTCCCGAAGGTTATCGCATTTAACGCAAAGGTTCCCTCCGCTGCAAAGCGTTACGGTGATATTGCCGATATGCTCGGTCTCGGCGGCAAGGATGATGCAGAGAAGGTCGCAAACCTCATCGCTTTCCTCCGCAAGATGAACGATGACCTCAACATTCCCCAGTGCATCAAGAACTACGGTCTCGACAGCCTTCCCTGCGAGCAGGGCTTTGTTCCCGAGAATATCTTCCTTGAGAGACTTCCCGAGATTGCAAAGAACGCCGTAGGCGATGCCTGCACAGGTTCCAACCCCCGTCAGCCCAGCGTTGAAGAGATGGAAAAGCTCCTTAAATGCTGCTACTACGATCTTGATGTAGATTTCTAAAACCGGATACGAAAAAACACGTTTGGATTTTTTCCGAACGTGTTTTTTTGCAATTTTAATTAAAAAATACAATTATCCGTCATATATCTTTTTTAATCTCCTGTATTCCTCCTTTTTCTCAATTTTTTGACACAATTCGAGTGTTTTTTTATAAAATTCTTGTCATTTATTGTGTTGACAACAAATCGCACTTGTGCTAATATATCATTTAAAATGATAGTTGCTTCCTGAACTCTGATTTTTCATCTCGCCCCGATTAAAAATCCGTGTTCTGAAGCAAACCGAGGAGGGAAATCATTTGAATATATGTCCGGGTAAGTCTCCATACATTTTCTATGGCGATCCGGATAGAAGAACGTTGCCGGAGTATTTCTGTCCCGTTTGCGGTGCGCAGCTTGACGGAGGAGATACTCTTGCAGAAAACAAGGACGGGGATACGGTGGGTTGTATCTACTGTATCCGGTATTATGAAATATGGGAGAAAGACGTAAAATGAAATCAACAACATCAGACATCGATAGGGCAATTGACTACATTCTTTGCATCGAAAAAAGTAACTCAACCGAAATAAAGCGTTCTCGGGGGCGGCAGAAAAAAGACACTCCGCCAATATGGGCTCTTGAGTTTTTCGATCCCGAGAAAAACCGCACTTTTGCACTTATATCAATGTGTATAAAAGAAAACTATAATCAAAGTATAGGCGATCTTGCACAAAAACTCAGCGTTCTGAAATCACGACCTTTAGGCGAATGTCTCTCTGTGCTTCGCAGTCTTGCAAAGTGCGGAAAGCTTGGATATTACGACTCGAATCTGATATTCAGACTCTGGTCAGGAAAGGAGACCGTAAATGGATTGGAAAGCCTGTGCGGTTGATGACCTCCGGAAATACAATTACATAAAAATCGGAATAGCCAATTCAACAGAAAAACTCCGCTGCATTGAGGCTCAGGCTGAACACGGTAAGCTGAATTCGGGCAAATATTCATCTTCTCCCGATTCACGGCTTATAAACGCATTGGTCGAGTCTGAAAGGCTTCGCAACAACATTCTTCTCTCGAAAAATCTCGCAAAAATGATTGAGCGAGGATTGGATGCCCTTTCCGATGACGAAAGATATGTCCTTCGTGAGTTCTATATGCAGGAGGCAGATGTCAATATGATAAAACTCAAAGAAAGACTCGGCTATGAAATGCGCTCTGTTTACAGACTCCGTGACCGTGCTCTTGAAAAGTTCACCCTTGCTATGTATGGAGTGCAAAATTTATAATCCCCCATAAAAAGCTATCGGAAAATTCTTACTTCCGATAGCTTTTTAATTTCCGTTCTCTTTTCAGAAGAGCTGTTGGCAGAAAAGGCATTATCTTCATATAATGTAAAAACAAGCCTTGGGAGGTAATCTATATGGAATACGACAGACTTTCCGCCGTCCGTTATGCAAGGCGGTGGGCTTTTCGCCGAAACCCTGCCTATTATAACTTTGACGATTTGGGCGGTGATTGCACTAATTTTGTATCTCAATGTGTGTATGCAGGCGCAAAGGTTATGAATTTCACGCCCGACACAGGCTGGTATTATATATCTTCAGACCTTCGCTCCCCTTCCTGGACCAGTGTTCGATTTTTCTATGAGTTTATGACAACCAACGAAGGAGTCGGTCCTTACGGCTATGAGGCGGATATATCGGAGCTTCTTCCCGGAGATGTTGTTCAGCTTGCATACAGGGATGAAAACACCTTTGAGCACACACTTCTCGTTGTTGGCATCGGTCGGAATCCGTCGCCGCAAAACATTCTCCTTGCCGCCCATTCAAACGATGCCTATCGCCGCAGGCTTTCAAGCTACAATTATATAAACGCACGTTTTATCCATATCGAGGCGGTAAGAGCATAAAAACAGCACCATCCTTCATATCCAAGAAGGATGGTGCTTATATTTTATAATTCAAATCCGAGAGCTTCTGCACTTCCGCATCCGTAAAACGCAAAATTCTTTTGCATTATCGCATCAACAAATTCTGCAACCTCGGGGATAAGCTCACGCATTTTGTTTTTGAATTCTCTTTCTTCATCGGGTCTTCCGCCGAAGTTTTCAAGCTCGATTCCCATACCTCTGTATATGTCCTCGCGGTCTATATACATTGATGCGCTTCTCGCGGGAGTGGTTGCACGTCTTGATTCGTAATAGTCACAGGAAATAAAAGTTTTTCCATTCTTTTCAAGAACTATTTTCGCAACATATGAGCCGCCTTCTTCGGGGAAACGCTCAAAATATGCGTGTATATCGCCTTTTTCACGGTCGTGTGAAAGGAAATAATGAGTTTCTTCCTCCGACTCCTTATCTCTGTATACGAGATATTCATAGGGCCATTCATAGAAATCTGCATTTGTTTCAATAAATCGAGTGAGCAACTTCATTGCCTTTTGCGACTTTGTGCCGATGGATAAATTTAAATCCTCAACAAAAAGCTCACCTTCGGGCTTTATGAATGAAAACGGATCATTTTCGGATTCTTCTTTCTCGGGTTCTTCAATTCCCATAACCTTGTTATAGGTTTCTCTTGTGAAAACCCCGGCTGAAATGAGTTTTTCTCCGAGAGTGACTCCCTTTCCCTTTTCCGTGAGAGCAGAAAGAGCCGCTTTTGAAATAATAACAACGTCACCACGGGTAAACTCAGCTTCACTTTCTTCTGAAAGGATACCTGCCTCTTTCGCAAGCTCATATGGATTATCCCAACTAAAGTCTCCCTCTGTATCGGAATAACCGAGAGAACGCAAAACGAAAGTGAGATACATCTCTTCACTTGCAACATCGGAGCTTCCGAACTTTTCTTCCGAAATTCCCTTTGTGTATCCTTTTTCAAATCCGTATGCAACATAAGCCTTTGCCCAGTCGGGAACATCGACAAATGAGCTTTCACCGCTGTGGGAAAGTGCTTCTTTTTCCTCACCCAAAAGCCTTATGAGCATAACAAGAGCCTCTGCTCTTGTAGGTGCACGGTTAAGGTCAAAATCTGTTTCCGAAACGCCCTTGAAAAGCCCAAGGGTCTTTAAGTCCTCCGCGGTTTTCTGCTCTGCACTCTCCTCTGCATAGCAAACGGAGAAAAATGAGAGAAGCATTATTCCGCAAAGAAAAATTGCAATTATTCTTTTCATTTTATCACCATTCCGATTTTGCTCGATAAATTTTCTTAATCAAAATAACATCCGGTAAAGCCAAGGTCATAAACTCCGTTATCAATGCCATAGCCCGAAAGCTCCTCCGTGAGGATGAGATCTACAAAGTACAGCGCAGACATATAGTAGCCCGGTGCCACGCTCTGACACTTGCTTTTGAGCTTGTAATCTCCGTCGTAGTTTGCAAAATATGACCTCATACTATCCTTATAGTCGTCCTTATCGATATACTCAATGCCTATGAAATCCAAACCGTCTCTTATGTTGGAATAGTATCCCAAAAATGCAGCTGTCTGTTTTTGACGTCTCGGTATTTCAATGGTTGCCGCAATCATTGATGAGTCATATTTATCAAACAGGGTTACATCTATTATATCTTCTTCCTCGTCATAAGATAGATAATAATCACGCTCTGAGCCATCGTCCATCTCCACGCTGAGCATATATGCCGGGTTGCCATTGAGGACATCGTTACTGAAGTTGATTATATATTTTAAAAGAAGGTCAAATACCTGAGTTTCATCATTGGGGTCAATGTCAATATTTCCGAGTGGTCTGCCATTTGATGAACCTGATGCCGATGCGCTCGTTTCAACAGCAGAAAGCGGATATGCCTTGTCTGCACTATAGCCCTTTATTGCGGAAATCGGGATTGCAAGGTTTAAATTCTGTCCCTCGGAAAAACCTGCCGAGGTGATTCCTATAACATCGCCGTATTTGTCAAGAAGTGCACCGCCGCTTGAACCGTGGGAAATTGCGGCACTTATCTGGATATAATCAGTACCGTCTATCGTTCTCTTTGAATTTGAAACAAGTCCCTGGGAGATTGTGTTTTCAAGCCCCAACGGTGATCCGATGGTATATACTGTTGCGCCGCTTGCCGGCACTTCTTCGTTTATTTCAAGGTATGGGAAATTGCTTCCTTTTACTTTGATTATCGCCCAGTCATTTTTTATATCGTAGTCATAAACGCCTTCCACCTTATAAATGTTTCCGTTATGAGCGCACTTTATATTAGCGGAAGAAGCTCCGTCAATAACGTGGTGGTTTGTTACAGCTGTACCGTTTGCATCAATAAAGAATCCGCTTCCCGAACCGAGAGCATTTCCTCTCGCGTCATAAACCTCGATATAGAACACCGCAGGTGAACACGCCTTTGAAATCTCTTCTGCCGAAAGCTCTTTTGACGAGCCTACACCGTCAAAAGCTTCGAGATTGTAATATCTGTCGTATTCTGCCGCAGTAAACACTCCTGCCGCCATAAGCTTTTCCGCAAGAGTCTGGTCTGTGCCTTTTATTGCAGCCTCCAAAGCGGCATAGGAAACGAGAACAACGTCGCCACGCATAAACTTGAGAGTATCGGGGTTTCCGAGAAGGATTCCCGTTGTTCTTGCAAGGGTATATGGGTTATCCCAGGTAAAATCCGCACCGTTTGTATCTGAATAACCGAGAGCTCGAAGAACAAAAGTGAGATACATTGCCGACGACGCAGTTGAATTGCTTCCGAACTTTGTTGCACTCATGCCATTTGTGAGCTTATTTTCATAGGCATAACCGACATATTTATCCGCCCATGCAGGTACATCTGTAAAGGGATGCTTTCCACCCTTTGCAAGAGCATCCTTTTCTCTGCCAAGAACACGGATGAGCATAACAAGAGCCTCTGTCCTTGTGGGAGCACGGTTAAGTGCAAAATCCGTTTCCGAAACGCCTTTGAAAAGACCGAGAGCCTTTAAATCCTCTGCAAGCTCTTCTTCGAGAGTGTAGCTTCGGGCAGCCGCATTCGATATATTCACGGGAACAATGCACAGCACAAGCGCAAAGCACAGAATAAATGATATGACTTTTTTCATAATATCTCCTCACCTTTTCCTTTTATACAATTATATTAACACACAAAAGAACTTTTTACAAGAATCCAGGGAATGGTTTACAGTAAATTTACGGATGGAATCATAACCACCAGTAAACTGGTGGTTTGCACAGCCCCTAGAAGGGGCTATTACAGGCTTAACCCCTACAAGGGGCATCGAAAGTTTGGCACCGCATTACAATTTCAGGCAGCCGCTCACGTGCGGCTGTCTTTTTTAT
>JAFSEA010000066.1 GCA_017435965.1 Oscillospiraceae bacterium | reverse complement strand
TGTAATTATAATCGGTATATGTGCCTCCATCACGTCGTGGATGTGCCTGGATTACAAATACATTGTTTTCGTGCATTACTTTATAAAACTCTTCATGGGTCATACTGCATATTCCGGGGTAACGGTAAAGAATTTCAGGAGTAATGCCATAAAGTAAGTAATCTCCTTGAACATTCAGAAGATGCATTTCTGTGCCCATAATAACATTCACACCGAGTTTATCCCCTTCTTCCTTTGCCTTCCGATAACCAAGAAAGAATCGGTCAACAGCGTTTTCCCAACATTCACCATCATAACCGTCAAGATATTTCTGTATAAAATGGTCCGTTACTATGATTGTCTTATAGCCTGCCTTATGATAAAGGTTCACCATTTCCGCAGCAGAGACCTGCGAGCAAGGGCTTGATTCAGCTGTATGCAAGTGTGTTTCTGTTTTATACATTTTCTCCACTCCTTGTTAATTCCCACTTAGCCTCAATTCTTATATCACCCTTCGGCTTTGTCAGAATCGTTTTTATCTCTTTTTCCGGATATGGGTTTTTATACGCCGTCTTGTAGAACATTCTGTCTCCAAGCATTTCCGGATATGATGCACCGAGAACTTCAACATATTCAGTCGGTCTTGCTTCTTCGGAACCGCTGTCTGTGATTTCACGCAAAGACTCCGAGCGGATATTGTATCCGTAAATTATCGGAAGTTCTGCTTTTGTTCCATCGTCATATACAACCTCGTGTTTTCCTATCTCCCACTCTTCGGGAACAATATATATTCCGTCATAGAACCAATGATATTCTTTAAAAAAGTCTGTTGTATGATAAAGCTCAATGATATTTTCACCGAGAGATTTTTTATATCTTTCATACAACGCATCCTTTACCTTCAACTGAACTTCAAAACTTTTCTCATTGTTATATGATTCACTCCAGAACACCCAAGCAGTTGCAAGGAGGTTAAAGTTCTGACCATTGCGTTGCATATACTGTTCTTCAAACGAACCCCAGTTGCTGACAAATCCGCCCGGAACATTTTTGCTTCTCGCTCTGTAATCCTTAAGAGATAACGCCTGGTAGTTTCCGAAAATCATCTGATAGCCCATATCCTGAAGCTCTTTTTCAGCCTCCCCCGAGCAAAGGGACCAGTACCAATGCAAAAGTATCACATCTTTAGGTATCTTTCCGGCACATTCGGCAAGACGTGGGATATCCCACTCTTTATCGCCCGTACCGCCGTAGCCGTGGACTTCATCGCCCGGACCCGGGAAATAAAGATTATCAAGAAGCTTTTCAGCCCAGATAATTGTTGCGACGTTCTTCTTTTTCAGATAATCTGAAATTTTTGTAATATCTCCCACATAGAGGTCAACAGGATTTTTACTCTTGCAAAGAGAACATTTTCCAAGTGTATACAGTTCGTCGTGACCTATGTTGATATATCGTGGATTGAACACGTCAACAATCTCATCAAGTATATCGAAAACAAGTTCATACGTTTTTGGATTTGACGGACAATATGTATCCGGATACATATCCTCTTGTCTTTCATTAAGCTCACGATGTGCTCTTACAATATAATCACAATGAGAGAGTGTAGGTACTTCCGGAATAACTTCCAAGCCACGTTCTCTGCAATATGCAATTAACTTGCGAAGCTCATCCTGCGTAATAAACGAACCACCACCATTGTCAGCATGAATTGAATTCTTTTTCCAGTCCTTATAAGTTTCCTTTTGGATTCTTTTTGCTTCATTTGGACTTTTATGCACTTCCCGACAAAACTCAATCCATTCTGCGTTGATTTCCGGATGTCTTTTATATTCCATCGCACCGCCGACTTCAATCATAAGTGCATTGTATTTGTAGTACACAAGCATATCAACCATTTGCTTAAAGTCGTCAAAGTTTTCTCTTCCCGGAATAAAAACGCGATATCCTCGTACTTTTTTGTCCGGATAGTCGAACAGAAGCATCTCGCACACATTCCCGTTTTCAACAAGCTGTTTCAGAGTAGAAACTGCGTAAATGAGTCCTCTGTGTGTCGGAGAAAAAAGATTTATTTCAGCTTCCGTTATCTCCACAGCATAGCTTTCCTCATCATCCGAAAAGCTGTCACCGACTTTGCTTTTTATTCTTTCGGGAATTCCGAGCTTTAGGCTGATGTTCATTCGTTTTCCGTCTTTTTTACACTCGGATAAGAGTTTTTTCACATATTCGGTCGCATAGCTTTCTTCATTCGCACTTACCGTTGAATCGCACGAAAAAGAGAACGCCTCACCGTAAATATCTGTATATCTAAACTCAAAAAACATATTTTTCATTTCTGTCATAGACATGCATTCCTCTATATGTTCATCTCTTTTATTCTTCGCATAACACCGTTTGCCATAAGCCAGAAACCGAGGTCGGATTTATGCTGTGTGTCTGTCGTGCATTCATTTCCTGCCAAATGACCTTCAAATGCTATATCCTCGTATCCTGCAGTGAAATCCTCGCCGTCCCAGAAATAAATATTCTTATCGCCCGAAGCCTTAAAGCTTTCGACGGTTTTAATCTGTGCTTCTTTCTTTGCGAGGCGGCGACGTCGTGCAACATCGTCTATATATTCGCGGCTTTCGCGCATAAAGCTCATAACGGCAATAGGCGTTTCGGGATGTGCTTCTCTGTAAGTTTCTATAAATTCAGGCAGATGCTCACTGATAAATTTGTCATCAGGGCAGTTACCCTCTGTGTTTATAATGAGCAGTGCCACATCATCCACCATTCGCACACTCTTTGCAACCGAAGTTTCGCAAAGCGCACTTCCGTTTACGCCCATATTTATTACTTCTCGGTTAAGTCGGCGAGAGATTATATTCGGCATAATCATTCCGGGGCGTGAAGCACAGAAACCATGCATTATTGACGCACCGTAGATGAGTATCCTTTTATCACTTTCAAACGGTGGAGGTGCTGTCGGAACACAGTCTTCATCAAGACCGACAAACATTGACTCAACAGGAGTCCGAAGCGGAAAGTTGATTATAAAATCAAGCTTCTGTGCTTCTTCGAGCTGTATGAGAGTAGCTTCATATTCCGTTTCCGTCGGCTCAAACTTGGTAACTCCGCAGAAAACATAGTTTCCGTCTCCCTTTGCGGCATACACATCAAAACCGGCTTCTGCAAGCGTTGTTATATGATAGCCGTGAAGAGGAGTTTCCCTAAGCTTTACACGAAGACGAAGCTGTGAGGTTTCTGCTGAAAAACGTATCTGCCCTCCACTTGAGCCGCGTGCGTTATCCTCAACCTTAACCGGAAGTTCTTCCGGCGGATTAAGAGGGTATCTTCTGTACACCCCATCCTTTTCATAAAACGCAAAACCCGAGAGTTTAAAGGGTTCCGCATCGGGAGAAAACCATTTGCAAGGTTTTTCTGCTATTTTTTCAAAAAGATTTTTTTCCATATCACTATTCCTAAATGTATAATAAAGTTTCAGCACCGTTTGAAACGGCTCCTATACGGCAATCGGGATTTTCTTTGATAAGCGTATCAATTATCTTTTGTAAATCACGGATATATCCATGTTCACTACCTGCTGTCTTCATTTCTTCGGGCGACACTCCGTCACCTACCGTTATGAGCCTTCTGCGTTTGCGAAGCTTTGCCATTCCGTTTCCGACTGCGATTGATAACGAATCCATCAGGAACTTTTCGCCCCTTATTGCGGCATTTACCATATCATCCCCGTTGTCACTTCCCATACACTCGGCATATCCCGGGTGTGGCCCCATACCTTCATAGTTTGGGCTTACAAGAACAAGCGTTCCGCCCTTCTTTCCTTTAAGCGCAGGCTCTGCCGCAAACATCGCTTTGGGCGATTGCCAGAAATCCTGGTCGGCAGGATGTGAGCTTGTTATCATAACATCGGCTTTTTCTGTTACGTGATAGCCGATAACACGTTTTCCTCGCTGTACGCCTTCACGCTGTGCTTTGATGTAATGCCCGGATACAACGTCTGCAATTTCAAACTTTGAATTGAGAACGACATTGATGATAAAGTCAAGACCGATGCTGTCCACCCAGCCTTCCATCATCTCGCGAACAGGTGTGCAGTCGCATCCGAAAAGTGGTTCATCGTAAAGTGATGCTTTTAAATGGAAATAAGATACTGTATCTTCTCCTGCAATTCCGGGAAACAGTATCTTTCCGCCTCCTCCCCATCCCATTACAGGATGCGGAAGCAGGCAACCAACGCCGATGTGTATGTCCGTTTCCATAACAGCTTTCGTCGCCATTATATCAACACCCTCTGGTGTTTTTCCGACATACACAAGGCCTTCGGGCTTTTTGAATTCCGAGTTTATTACCTCGTATCTATCATATACTGCATCTCCCACACGGCGGCGAAGCTCGTCCTCCGTCATATAGCGATGGCTTCCGAGTGCCGCCACAATTCTGATATCTTCGGGTTTTGCTCCTGCCGCTTCAAGCTTTGGCAAAAGAATCGGAAGAATTACAGACTGGGGTGTCGGGCGTGAATCATCGTCAATTATGACCGCTATTTTCTTACCCAGTTTTACTATCTCAGAAAGAGGTTTTGTTCCTATCGGATTATCTATTGCATTCTCAATAGCTCTCTCGAGATTTTCTATCGCAGGAGTAAACTCCGGATCCATCATTCCGATAAAATTTTTGTCCGGTATTTCAAAACTTACCTTTTTATGTCCATAAGGAAGTGTTACTTTCATTTTTTCACCTACTCAAGACCGAGCTTTGCACGGACCGTTTTCTTAATGAGTGCTTTTCTTTCCTCGTATTCCTCGTCTGTGAGATAAATTCTCTCCTCGGGGTCGGGGAACATAACAAAGGTTGTACCCCAGCCAAGCTTACCTTCGTATTTCGGGCAGATGGTATAGTGAACATGTCGGCAGCAGTCACCATATATTCCGTAGTTTATTTTATCTGCATCAAAGAGCTCTTTTATTGTTTCTGCGAGAGCACAGACATCGTCCATATAGAGATCACGCTCTGCCTTTGGGATTTCGTATATTTCCTCATAATGGTCTTTGAACATTATCGTGCAACGACCGGGTAACGTCTGGTCCTTGCAGAGAAAAATCTTTGATGCTTTCAAATCACAGATTTCAAAAAGTAACTCACGAAACCCTTCGTCTCGGTCACAGTAGTAACAGCCTTGTTTTTTCATGATAATTCTCTCCTTTACACATCAACAATAACATCCATCGGTTTTCTCGTCTTATATGCACCGTTTGTGAAATCGGGGATTTCAACAGGTGTGCCGCCGTTTGCGATAGACTGCTCCGAGAGATATGCAATAGACATCCATGCCGCCGCATCATATACGTCTATCGGCATTTCTTTGCCTGTGCGCAAGCAACTACAGAAAGTTTCAAATTCAAAGAAATCTATACCTCCGTGTGCTTCTTCAAGCTCAGTCGGATCTTTTCCCTTCCAAATCTCAGGAAGACATTCATCGTAATATTCTTCGGCGTTATTTAAGTATTTCTTTATGAAATCAAACGGATAGAAAATTTCTTCGCATTTGCCGTCTTCAACAACCATATTGGTGTCCATATTGTACATCCCTTTTGTTCCGCGAACGGTCAGTTCGCGGGAATAATGAGACGGAAGAGTTGTATCAAGCTTAAGGCTTATCATCTCACCATTTTCGCAGGTGATAAGAGTTTCGACTATATCCCCCTGTGCAAACTTTCTGCTGTGAAGCTCTGAAAGCTCGGTTTTATCCTTAACATATTCAGAAAGTCCAAATGAACCGGATGCACGTGAAACAAGAGACAACATACGATTACCACGGTTGATACCGATGATTTTGGCGATAGGTCCGAGATCGTGTGTAGGATAATTGTCTCGGTTGCGTGTTGAATATTCTTCAAGACGATAGTGGCGCTTTATATTGCCCGTTGCTATCTCTTCACGCAAATCGTGACGGTATGCACCGTGGCAATACACAACTTTACCCAATACACCTCGTCTTGCAAGAGAAAGCGCAAGAAGCTCCTCGCGCCCAAAGCAACAGTTTTCCATAAACATAAACGGAGTTTTTGTTCTTTCCTGCACTTCAATGAGTTTTCTGCATTCTTCCTCGTTATAAGCGCCGCCGACTTCCATTGCAACCGCAATTCCGCGTTCAAGTGCATCAATCGCAACGTCTATGTGCTGTTTCCAACCCGTTGCAACCAAAACCGCATCGGGCTTTTCTTCTTCAAACATCTTAATATGATCTGTATATACAGCAGGGCGAATCCCCGTGCTTTCTTCAACCTCATCGCAAAGCATTATTGCCTTATCTTCATACGGGTCGCAACCGGCAATCACTTCTGTGCCATCTGTTTTAGGTATAGCATTTTTTGCCAAAAATATCGCACGATGACCTGCGCCGCAAATCGCAAATCGAATTTTCTGCATAATATCTTCCTTTCAGCGTTTTACATTAAAATTATATTTATTTTCAAAAACAAAAACAATGTCAATTCTTGACATACCCTCTATTTTTCTATGTGTTTTTTAGACATAGCGTTGTCAAAATTCATATTATGTGATAGAATACTCATACAAAGTGAGGTGTCAAACCTATGAACGAAAAAAGGCCAAATAAACGAATCTTTTTCAACGAAGTATGGGATACATATTTCAAACTCAGAAATATTGGTTATCACGATTTTCATATAATTAAACCCACAAAATTCGCACGTATATATGATTGGACATCTCTGCACTTTGTAGTAAGCGGAAAAGGAATACTCAAAATCAGAGATAAACTATATCATCTTTGTGCCGGTGATTTCTTCTATATCCCTGCAAATGAACCCACAATATATCATTCAGATGAAAAAGATCCCTGGAGCTATTATTGGATTTCTTTTTCTTTGTCCTCCGGTTTTAAAATTGCAGACAATTTGAAACTAAGTGCCGACAATCCCAAAACAACCGCAAAAAACGCATCAAAAATAACCGTTCTTTTTGACGAACTGTTCTCTCTTGATACATCACCGACCGAGTTTGCATATATGACTCTGTCTGCCATAATGCAACTTCTGGCATTAGAAGCATCTCACCCGACATCAACTACTCCCAAAAAGCTTTCACGCAAAAAGATAGTTGCAACTGTCAAGAACACAATAGAGCTGAACTATACAAACCCAAGCTTCAATATAAAAGAAATTGCCCCGATTCTATATCTCAGCACAAGGCAGGTAGACAGGATTTTTACAGAAGAAGCGGGAATGACTCCAAGAGCCTATCTGACGGAAGTAAAACTGCAGCACGCAGCAAAACTTTTGCAAGAAAGTGATTACAAAGTGCGTGAACTCTGCCGACTCACAGGCTTTTATGATGAATTCCAGTTCATGAAGATATTTAAGGCAAGATACGGAATAACCGTTAAGGAATATCATAAAAAATACAAGTTGTATAAGGAAGGAATTTAAAAATGAAAAAAGCAGAAATAAGAAAACTATATGGCTTTTTTGAAAATGAACTCACAAATCAGATATTATCCTTTTGGATGCCGAGGTGTGAGGATAAGGAATACGGCGGATTTTTAAACTGTTTTGATAATAAAGGCGAAAAACTCGCCTCATATGACAAGTACACATGGAGTCAGGGGCGTTTCGTATGGATGTTTGCCCGTCTTTCTGATACACCTGCCGTTATGTTCACAAAAAAAGAACGTGATGAGTTTCTCCGTCTTGCAAAGCAGGGCGCAGATTTTCTTGTTGAGCATTGCCTTATCGGAAAAGACGACTACCGTTGCGTATTCCTTATGAACCGTGACGGCTCACCAAAGAAGGTTGACGGTTATGACGAGCTTGATATGAGCATATATGCCGATTGCTTTGTTGTAATAGGTCTCGCTCGCTACGCACTTGCAAGCGGAGATAATGAAAAATATGAATTTGCAAAAAAGCTCCACGCATCGTGCGTAGAGCGAATCGAGAAAAATACATTCAACACACTTCCGTATCCGTTATCACCAAAATTCCGTGCTCACGGAATACCTATGATTATGTCCAATACCACAAAGGAACTTTGCCTTGCGGCAGACAAACTCGATACAGAGCATAGTGAATATCTCCGTTCCTTGGTATATGGATATACCGAGGATATTCTTAATCATTTTGTTGACGAAAACAACGTTATGCACGAAATCATTATGAGCGAGGATAATTCATTCTTCCCCCAGATTCTCGGACAGCATATGAACCCTGGACATACTATTGAGGATATGTGGTTTATGTATGAGGCAGCAGAGCTTTGCAATGAGAGAAAGTGGAGCGAAAAAATTGCCGCTGTTGCAAAGACGGCATTTGAAAACGGCTGGGATGAAACTTATGGTGGAATACTTCACTTTACGGGAGTAAACGGAGGCGAGCCGATCGGAGATATGACGGGCGTTGAGAACGAAACAATGACAAAGCAGCTTTCCGACTGGGACAGCAAGTTATGGTGGATTCATTCCGAAGCGCTGTATACATCACTTCTTTGTTACTTTAACAGCGATGATGAAGAGTTTCTTGATTGGTTTGATAAGGTATTTGAATATACATTCAGAACCTTCCCCGGAAAGAATCCTGAAATCCGTGAATGGATACAGATTCGCACAAGAGACGGCAAACCACAAGAGAAGGTTGTTGCACTTCCTGTAAAAGATCCGTTCCATATAACGAGAAATCTGATTCTGATTCTTGAATTGCTGCATAAGAAGATATAACAAACAGCGGATGAAGGATTATTACTTCATCCGCTGTTCGCATCTGCTTTTTGTACATACATCATTTCCAAAAGTCAACAAATGGAATCGGTCGTAAAATTTAAATACCGCCACAATCTGTTATTTTTCTTGACAATTTAAAAAAATGCTGTAAAATAGTAAGGGTTTGCCAAATTTTTTGAGACAAAGAAGGGACTTTGAGTGAATCTGATTTCTGCAGTATATTCCTTTTTCAAAAATAATATCGTTATGACCATTGCATTCTTCGCCGCTTGCATAACCACTTTCTTCATCCCGGTTGATAAAGAATACATCGGTTATTTTGACTTCAAAACGCTTACCTGCCTTTTTTGCGTTCTTGCAGTTGTATGCGCATTGAAGAATATAAGCTTTTTTTATGTTATTGCAAAAAAGCTGGTACGTTATTTCAGGAATGCAAGACTGTGCGTTCTCGCACTTGTTTACATAACCTTTCTCGGTTCGATGTTGATTGCAAATGATATGGCACTCCTCACCTTTCTCCCGTTAGGTTATTTTGTCCTTACCTCAACAGGTAAAGAAAAATATATGGCATTTACATTTATTATGCAGAACATTGCAGCAAATCTCGGCGGAATGCTCACACCTTTCGGAAATCCCCAAAACCTTTATTTGTACACCAAGTTCAACATTCCGAACCTTGAATTTATGAGCATAATGTTCGCACCGTTTCTTATTTCAATACTGCTTATAACATTATGTTGTATTTTCTTTCTAAAGCCTGACGTTCTCGAGATTGAAGATGAAGAAATTCACCTTCCCAAAGGAAAAACAGTTCTTTATCTTCTCCTTTTCATTCTTGCGATAGCAATAGTTTTCCGCGGTATCCCCTATTGGATAGGACTTATTATAATCCCGACAGCTATCTTTTTTGTCGATCGCCACGCGCTGCATATGGTTGATTATCCATTACTTCTTACCTTTGTATTTTTCTTCATTTTTGCCGGGAATATGGCAAGAATTGATGTTGTCCGTAGCTTCTTTTCATATCTGCTCGATAAGAGCACACTACTTTTCAGCGTTGCATCATGTCAGGTTATAAGTAACGTTCCTTCTGCGATACTTCTATCACAGTTTACAGGAAATTATGCAGACCTACTCATTGGTGTAAACATAGGTGGAGTCGGCACACTCATCGCATCACTTGCAAGTCTTATAACGTTCAGGGAATACACAAAACACAATCCCAAACGTTCAGGATATTATATAAAAACTTTCTCCGCTTTTAATTTCACATTACTTTTTATACTCTCGGGACTTATGTTTCTACCCAAAATAATGTAGAGGACATCAAAGCAAAATTTACTTTGATGTCCTCACAGACTGTCGAAAAAGGTGCGAGACCACAAGCGAAGAAACATATGTAGGGAACGACAACCGGTCGTTCCGTCTCGGTTTTTTCGCAGAACCTAATTTCAAAAAGACGCATAGTTTTCACAAAAGTCCTTGAAACATCGAGT
>JAFSEA010000065.1 GCA_017435965.1 Oscillospiraceae bacterium | reverse complement strand
TGTTGAGGGTCTTGATGTGAATAAAATCATAATCAATGCAACCCATTCCCATACTTCTCACGTATATTCAAGAGGAAAGACCTCGGCAATCGGCACAACAAAAGATGTTATCGACCGCTATCTCCCCGAAGAAAAGCAGTACCGTGCTCTGGTAAGTGCAACAGACGAGGATATTATGAGACCTAATGAAGCTGCTGATTTTCTTGTTGAGAGAATAAGTCTTGCAATAAAGAATGCTTGGGAAGGAAGAAAAGAAGGAAGTTACGCCACAGGCTTTGGACGTGCCGCAATCGGTATGTGCCGCCGTGTCTGCTATGATGACGGAAGTGCAAAAATGTGGGGCGACACAAACCGTGCAAGCTTCACCCACCTCGAGGGCGGAAACGATTCCGGTATTGAGCTTCTCTTCTTCTTTGATGATGCTAAAAAGCTCACGGGCGTTGTTGCAAACATAGCTTGCCCCTCACAGGTTGTTGAGCACAGAAGCTTTATTTCATCCGACTATTGGGGCAAGGTGAGAATCCTTCTCCGTGAGAAGTTCGGCGAAGACCTCAAGGTTCTCGGACTTTGCTCACCTGCAGGTGACCAGTGCCCCCGTGATATGATCCGCTGGGTAAATCCCGAAACTCCCATTGATGACCCCAACATCGAACGTCCTGATTATATTGAGAGAGATGCAGACCCCTCAATGTTTGATATCAAGGGCACGTGGAAGGTTGGAAAGCGAATTGTAAACGAAATCCTTTCAGCTTACGATGAAATTGAAAATACATACGATGAAGCACTTCTCGTTCACAAGACCCTCAAGGTTGATCTTCCCATCCGCCGTGTAACACCGGCTGAATATGAAGTCTCCGTAAAGGCTCTTGAAGATTTCGCAGTAAAGCTCACGGGGCACGCAAACTTTGCTGACAATGCGGCAATGTATATCCACGCAGGAACAATCCTCCGCTATGAGCAGCAGCATACCGAGGATATAAAGACAATTGAGGTGCATATCGCAAGACTCGGCGATATTGCCTTTGCAACAAACCCCTTTGAGCTCTTCCTTGACTACGGCAATCAGATGCGTGCAAGAAGCCGTGCACGTCAGACCTTCCTTATCCAGCTTGCTTGCGATGCTTGCGGATACCTTCCCACAAAGAAGGCCGAAGAGGGCGGACACTACAGCGCATATGTAACAAGCGGTATCACAGGTCACGTTGGTGGCGAGATACTCACAAGAAAGACTATAAGCGAAATCAACGAAATGTTCAAGTAAGGAGAAGAGAATATGTATAAAGGCTTAAAGATTAAGGCTCCGTATTTTGAAATCGGACCAAAGGCATATCTTTACGGTGAAGAGATGCTTGCTCTTGCAAAGGTTATTGATAAAACTGCAATGAAGTATGATGTTGATGTTATTGTAACACCGCAGTATACCGATATAAAGCTCCTTGCAGACAATACCGAGAGAATCCTTGTTTTTGCACAGCATATGGATCCTCTTCCTATAGGTCGCGGCCTTGGCTCTGTTCTTCCCGAAGCTGTTAAGGCGGCAGGTGCTGTGGGCGTTATGCTTAACCACGCAGAAAAGCCGATTTCAATGGAAACCATCAAAGCCACCATCGCAAGAGCCGATGAAGTAGGACTCGGCACAATAGTTTGTGCAAACACGGTTGAAGAAGTCCGCGAAATCGCAAAGATGGGCCCGAATCTCATTGTTGCAGAGCCTACCGACCTTATCGGAACAGGTGAAACTGCAGACAGCAACTATGTTATAGAAACAATAAAGACTGTCCGTGAGATCAACCCCGATATTATGGTGCTTCAGGGCGCAGGTATCTCAAACGGCGAGGATGTCTATAACACAATCAAGCTCGGTGCTGAGGCTACCGGCTCAACAAGCGGAATTATAAAGGCAAAAGACCCCTATGCAATGGTTGAGGAGATGCTCTATAACCTCCGCCGTGCCTGGGATGAGCTTCACGGGTAAGATAAATATGAGAAAAGAGAGTATCGCGGCGGCAAAAGCCGCATATGAGATTGAGAGCGAATGTATAAAGGAAATGCTCTCATACTTTGATGAAGAAGCATTCTCAAAGGCAGTTGAGCTACTTCGTGATGCCGAGAGAATAGGTGCAACAGGCTGCGGTCACAGCGGAATTGCCTGTCAGCACTTTGCACATCTTATGTGCTGCATTGAACGCCCCACAAGATTTATTTCACCTGCAGAGGCAGTTCACGGTGCAACGGGATATCTGCAAAAAGGCGATGTCTGTCTGTTTGCATCCCGTGGCGGAAAAACAGGTGAGCTTCTTCCCATTGCGAGAATATGCAAGGAAAAGGGCGTTAAAATCATCACTATCACAGAAAACCTCGAATCCCCCCTTGCAAAGGATGCAGATGTTGTTATCAAGCAGTATGTAAACCGTGAAACAGATAAGTATAACGCTCAGGGAACAACAAGCACAACAGCACTCTGCGTTATTTTCCACGCACTCCAGACAGCACTCATTGAGGAGACTGACTATAAAAACGAGCAGTTTGCCCTCATTCATCCGGGCGGTGCAGTGGGCGAAAGACTCAACAAAAAATAAATTTTTAAATTTAAAATAAAAATTAAAAGGAGAAATGAAAAATGGAATTCAAAGTTTATCAGAAGGAACTCGAGCTTCAGTCAAGAGGATGGATCCCCACTTTCCACGACGTATCAAAGGAAGTTATCGAAATTGTTAAGGCATCGGGCATCAAGAACGGTACAGTCTGCCTTGCATCACACCACACAACCTGCTCAGTTATGATTCAGGAATGCTCACACGATATCGACAGCTTTGACCTTGAATACCTCCAGCACGACCTTCTCGACATTATGAGAAAGATGATTCCCGACTATGTTGACGAAGGCGACTACCGTCATCCGGGTCCCATTCACGCACAGTTCGGCAGATACGTAAACGAGCCGGGCGACTTCACATCAATGAACACAGACGGTCACCTTCGCTCCGTATTCTTCGGCAGAAGCGAAACAATGACAATCAAGGACGGCGTTCTTGACGGTGGTGAGTTTGCTCACATCTACTTTGTTGACTGGGATCACGTCCGTGCACGTCGCAGACAGCTCAACGTTACTGTTATGGGTACAACAGACGATGTTGAAGACAGAAAGTGGAACGGCGGCGAGGTTATAAACACTCTCCATAAGTTCACAGACGAAGAAAAGGCATACGACGTACACTACGATCTCCAGCTCAAGAGATAAGGAAAAGCTCTTATGAATTTGCTTGGTATTGACTACGGAACAACCTCCGTAAAAGCGGTACTTTTTGATGAAAACTTAAATCAGCTTGCAACCTTTTCCGAGGATTATACCCTCATAACAAAGGGTGATACAGTTGAGTTTCCGGCAGAGAACTATTGGAAAATTCTTCTCGGAATCCTCGATAAGGTAGAGGTTGAATATAAGGTGGATGCCCTCGCTATAGATACCCAGTGCGAAACCCTTATTCTCACAGACGATGCCGGCAACCCTCTCCACAATGCCATTGTGTGGCTTGATAACCGTGCAACGGCGGAAGCGGGAGAGCTTGAGGCAAAGTTTGGAAGAAAAAAGGCATATGAGATAACAGGTCAGCCGGAGGTCACTGCAACCTGGCCTGCCGCAAAGCTTTTGTGGGTTAAAAAGAATATGCCGGAGCTTATGAAAAAAACAAAGAAGATTTTCCTTCTTGAAGATTTTCTTCTCTATAAGCTCACAGGAAAATTCGTTACTGAAAAAACTCTCCAGTCCAGTAGCTTCTATTATGATGTGAAGAAAAGCGACTGGTGGGATGAAATGCTTGATTTTATCGGCGTTTCGCGAGAAAGTCTTCCGAAAATTTTAGGCAGCGGCGAATATGTGGGCGAATATAAGGGCATCAAGGTAATCACATCTTCTATGGACCAGGTGGCAGGTGCTGTCGGTGCAGGTGTTGTCCGAAAAGGCACAACAAGCGTTATGACAGGCACAACAATGGCTATATTTATGCCCACCGATGCTATGCCCCCCTTTGATGAGAATAGTATCGTACCCTGCCATGTAAACTATGACGGAGGCTTTGCTCTTCTTTCCTGGAGCCCCACTGCAGGAATGGCTCTCAAATGGTTTAAAAACGCATTTTTAGCAGATAAGAGCTTCCGTGAGCTTGATGAAATGGCAGAAAAGGTAGCTCCGGGAAGTGACGGTCTTGTTTTTCTTCCATATCTTTGCGGAAGTACAATGCCGAAGTATAACCCGGATGCAAGGGGCAGCTTCACAGGTCTTACACCCGAGCATACATCTGCACATTTTGTGCGGAGCATTATGGAATCTGTTGCATTCATCCTGAAGGAAAACCTTGATTATCTCGGTGTTCCCGTTGATGAAATCCGCGCAATGGGCGGCGGTGCAACAAGTCCTCTCTG
>JAFSEA010000064.1 GCA_017435965.1 Oscillospiraceae bacterium | reverse complement strand
TTTATTCTCATAAGAAAGCGTTACATTATCGGAATATTCTGCAGCATCAGCTTCCCATTCAATAAGACTTGCATCCAGAAGGAAGGTGTCGCCCACATCCAAATTCTTGCTGATTGCACGCTTTACACCCGTCAATGGGGTTGTCCCGCTCAAGATAATATCATTGACAAAAAGTTCATTTGCCCTGCCCGTGTTCCGGATAACAAGCAGATAATCTCCTGCATTATCAACATACGCTTCCCCAAGATAGGTAGCCACGCTCGCACCGTCAGCGTTCCATTCTGTCAGCTCCGGGTTGTAGCTTGAAAAATCACCAAGCTTATATGCATCTGTCATATATTGCTCAATGTTTTCGTTTTCTCCCGGAACAGGAATAAGATATACAGCACCGTATCCGCCGATATTATATGCAATATGCCGGAGCAATGCACGGTAATGTCCGGTTTCCGGAATGTTTATCTTTATAGCACACCACTGATCCTGTGCTATTCTGATTCTTAAAAAGCTTCCGTTTGACTGGAAAAATGTTCTTTCCTGCTTAATTACACCCGGATCATATGTATAGAAGCTCCAGCCATCGGTATAATCAGCAGTAATGCCGTCTGTCTCAGGAACAAGACCGGCGATATCGTATTTTTCTTCATCTGCTTTTTTATAATGTCCCGGTTCTCTTTCATATGTCGGGTTTACCCACTCCTCGCCGCGGCTGTTGACATGCCGTGTATCAAGTGCGTAAACTATGCGCATTCCGGAATCCTCGGCATCAATAACCCGGATGAGACACTCAGCTCTTTTTTCTTTTCCGCCGACATCCAGAATCGCGCTGATCCGCACTTTTCCGAACATGTTGCCGACCGCCGTAATAACGTTTCCGGAAACCGTCGCGATATCCTCATTTTCTGAAGAAATTTCTTTGATTGTATAGTTTTCAACAGGGTTGCCGTTATAATCTTCAACGGTAAACTCTACAGACTGACCTGCCGAAAGAATTTCTTTTTCAGCTTTGAGGCTGTACAGTGGCTCCTCGTTACTAATCCATTCAAGAGAGAGGTTTGCGGGATACATATAGCATGGATTTCCCGCGTCATCTGCGTTGTTGCTTCCCGTTACTTTGAAAACAACAAGATATTTTTGTGCGCCAAGTTCCTCGATAATGCTTGCTTCTTTAACTATTCCGGCACCGGTTGTCGTGTCGTAATATTTTATATCTTTTGCAACTGCAATAGCTCCCGGTGCAGAAATTGCAGCTTCGATATTCGATAAATCGGCATTTGCCGGAAGAAGATACACGTCGCCCTTTCCACCACTGTTTGCTGCTCGATAAGATGAGAACTGAATTTCGTACCAGCCTGTCTGAGGGATTGTCATTTCAAGAGCAAGCCATTCTCCTAAACCTGCAGTTTTGACCATCAGGCGAGTGTCTTTCAACTGCGAATTTGTTCCTATCCTTGCAATAGATGCAGAATGATAAAACCAGTTGTTATTACTGCTGTTTACGGCAGTTACGGTGTTTACGGCAGCATTAACCGCAATCCCGCTTGCTTTTCCGAACTGATACTCAACCGATTCTTCTGCACTTGCAATTGAAAATGCCGGAATGAACGATATTATCATTGATACCGCTAAAATAATCGATAATAATCTTTTCATCTTGTTTTCTTCTCCTTTCGGACAAAGCCCTTTTCTAAGATAGCCAAGATCCTTCGGCAAAGCCTCAGGATGACGCAGAAATAGCAACACGCTTCTCTGCTCTTTTTATTATAGCGGAGAGGGAGCCCTCTCCGCTACAGGTAAATTATTCTGCGATTGTTATTTTTGCTTCGCCGTCGGTGATAAGGGTATAACCATCGGTTTCATTTCCGACTATCGCATAGCCGACGAACGTGTTCTCTCCCACCTTATCTGCAGTTACGGTGAACTGATTTCCCGGAGCGGTCATTGCAATTCTGTTTGTATTCCACATAATCCCCTTTTCGACAACATTGTTGCCAAAGCCGATGAACTCTGCCATTACGCTGTTCTCACCAAAGGTGTCGATTATGATTTTTGTGGGATTGGTAAGGCTGACACCGCTGTCTCCGTAAACTGCCGTTACCTCGCAGTTCTCATATGCGAGGAAGGAATATTCCTTATCAACGCTTACAATTTCCTGCTTACCGTTTACGTCCTTCTGCCACCAGCGGAAGATTCCCTTTGAATCGTCAGCCTTGCAGGTTACCGGGTCGCCGTAAGGAACTGTATCTGTGCCCGTGCCGTTCGCAACGGTTACGGTAACATCGTCCGGCTGCGTTTTGTTGTTATACTCTGCAACATAAATGTTTGTATTTCCGTATCGGTTCCAGCCGCTTGCGTTGCCGTAGCCTGCCATATACGGTCGGTCGCTGTCCTTTGCATCCGGAATAAGCTGACCGTTTGCGTTGTAGTATTCAGCGGTTGACGGTAACATATCTTCATACACAGGTATGAGATAAGTTTCTCCACTTTCATCAGGAACGTAATTTTTAAGCTCGTTTGTCTGATACAGAAGAATTCTCTTCTTTGCCACATTTCCC
>JAFSEA010000063.1 GCA_017435965.1 Oscillospiraceae bacterium | reverse complement strand
TTTTTTCGCAGAACCTAATTTCAAAAAGACGCATAGTTTTCACAAAAGTCCTTGAAACATCGAGTTTCAAGGACTTTTTCGCTTGTTTTTCCCGAAGTGTCACCTCTCGATGTATCAACATACACCTTCGGGTTCCATTCAGAAAATCTCACACCTTTTTGGACAGCCTCTCAGCGTGTCGAAAGTTTTTCGACACGCTGAGAGGACATCAAAGCAAAATTTGCTTTGATGTCCTCATTTTTAAATAAATCCGTTTTTCTCCGCATATACATACTAAAGAAATCCCATATGAGGAGGAAGATAATATGTCCTGCGGAATTTTTTCACCGGAAGGTGCACTCATACATACAGAGGAAAACAGAAAACTTATTGAATCTCCCGAAAAACTTTATTATGCTTTAGAAAATGAGTTAATACTGGAAGGAATGGCGATTCTCTGCGACGCTGAACACAATCTCATCGTTGACCTTTGCGGATATCGCGGAGTTATTCCGCATCGTGATACCGCCTCCGGTATTGAAGACGGTTCAACACGCGAAATTGCCGTAATCTCGCGGGTTGGAAAACCTGTTTCATTCTTGATTGACGGAATTGAGGATCGCGACGGAACGTTTCATCTGAAACTTTCAAGACGAAAAGCACAAGAGAGAGCACTTACACGTATGTTGACAGATTCAAAACCCGGCGACATTATCCCCGCAAGAATCACACATCTTGAGTCTTTCGGCGCATTTGTAGATATCGGTTGCGGAAATATTTCCCTTATCGGGATTGAAGCTATCTCAGTTTCGAGAATTTCTCATCCTCAAGAACGTTTTAAGGTTGGCTCAGATATTTTTGCGGTTATTTCAAATATTGATACTGAGAAAAGACGAATCAACCTGAGCCATCGGGAGTTACTTGGAACATGGAAGGAAAATATCGCAGTTTTCGAAGTAGGTCAAACCGTTCGCGGAATAGTTCGTGGCATCGAGGATTATGGTGTTTTTATCGAACTTGCTCCGAATCTCTCCGGTCTTGCTGAGTATCGTGATGACGTTGAACCCGGCAGCTGTGTTTCGGTTTATATAAAGAGCATCATCCCTGAAAAAATGAAAATTAAGCTTGTTATAATTGACCTTTTTGACGACAGATATGAAAATATAATCACAAAAAATGATTATAGGCTCACATCCGGACACATTGATTTATGGCAATATTCACCGAAAGAATGTACAAAAAAAGAAATCATTTCAAAGTTCTGAATTAAATAATAAACTGACATCGCACCCGGTACGATGTCAGTTTTGCTTTAACTATAGAAAGGTTCATCATCATAGATGAATCTATGAAGCTTGTCTGCCGCTTCTTCCATATCATATTCCATTGCATAATACTCGTTTGTGGTGAAGGTTCCGTCCATCGGAAATCTTCCCTGCTCAAAGGTCGGTTTTCCGTTGCTGATTACATGTCCCATCATCTTTGTGATTTCATCTCGTGAAAGTGAAGTTTTAAGCATTGGTACTAATGCATTTATAATATCCGGATATTCCATAACGCCGGCCGAAAGGACTTTGTTCATAATCTTTTCCATAACCTCGCGTTGTCTTTCCGTTCGTTCAAAATCGGCATTTCCGACAGCTCTTATTCTTGCATAGGCAACTGCCTGATGTCCATAAAGCGTAACGGTTCCTGACTTCTTTATCAAATTTGGCTTCTCATTATTTTCTTCAGCCATTTCTCTGATATATTTATTTGCATTTTTTCTTTCCGCTTCACTAATTTCAACTTCTATACCATCAACTGCATCAACAACGCTTGCCATCTGGTTAAAGTTAAGCACGATATAGTCATTGATGTTCATTTTGAAATTTTCATTGATTGTATTTATGGCAAGTTCAACACCGCCCTTCGCATATGCGCTGTTAATCTTGCTTCTGTTTTTATACCCCGGAATTGAAACAAGGCTGTCTCTCATAATCGAAACCGCTTTAACTTTGTTGTGTTTCATATCAAATGAGACAATCATCATAGCATCAGATCGACTTCCGCTATCATTGTTTTCTCTGCTGTCAACGCCAAACACGGCGACATTTTTTACTTCGTCTGAAAGTCCCGGGAACACTTTGATATTGGATTCATCAAAGCTTGCACCAATCTTGTCTATGTCAATCTCTTCACCGGTAATTGCCGACATTAAAACTGCCGATACCGCATCTCCGATAGAAGATGTAACTTCGCTGCTTCCACTTACTTTATCAATCACATCAACAACATAGTTATCAAAAACCGCAGCAACTCCCGCAAGTGCTGCGGTTATCAGGAAAATCAAAGAAAAAAGAAATACAAAAACACCGATACGGATTCTTCTCCATACACATTTCTTTTTGTCTTTTGAGTTTTCCTCATTTGCCGCTGAAGTCGCCTTGTCAGCTCGCTTTGATTTTGATGTGTCGTTTTCTGAAATTTTCTTTTTTTTACTATCCTTCTTCAAAAGAATACACCTGCCCAAAATTCATATACGATATATATTAACACATTCCGACGAAATATTCAACTTTTATTGGTAATATTTAAAATATGTTAATATCCTCTTGCAAACTTTGGCAAAACGTGGTATTATTTACAATAGATAATTTTGTGCGATGCATTTTATTTGCATCGGAATTTTAGGAGGTCAATTCCAATGAACGAAGTATTAAAGCAAATCGGCGCATATGGCGTTGTTCCGGTTGTTAAAATCGACAACGTTGAAGATGCTCTTCCCCTCGGTAAGGCTCTTATCGATGGCGGTCTCCCTGTAGCAGAGGTTACTTTCCGTACAGCAGCTGCTGAGGAAGCCATCCGTGCTATGGCAGATGCATATCCGGAAATGCTCATCGGTGCAGGTACTGTTCTCACAACAGAGCAGGTTGACAAGGCTGTTGCAGCAGGTGCAAAGTTTATCGTTTCTCCCGGTCTCAACCCGAAGGTTGTAAGCTACTGTGTTGAGAAGAACATCCCGATCACTCCCGGATGCAGCAATCCTTCCGATATCGAAGCAGCTATCGAGCTCGGTCTTGACGTTGTCAAGTTCTTCCCGGCAGAAGCTTGCGGCGGTCTCGCAGCTATCAAGGCTATGAGCGCACCTTACGGCGCAATCAAGTTTATGCCCACAGGCGGCATCAGCGAAAAGAACATCAACGACTACCTCTCCTTCGGCAAGATTCTTGCTTGCGGCGGAAGCTGGATGGTTAAAGATGCTCTTATCAAGGAAGGCAAGTTTGATGAAATCACAGCTCTCACACGTCAGGCTGTTCAGACAGTTCTCGGCTTTGAGCTTGCTCACATCGGCATCAACACTGATTCCGAAGCAAACGCACTTGCTATCGCAAACCTCTTTGCAACTGCATTCGGTTTCCCGGTAAAGAACGGAAACAGCTCTGTATTTGCAGGCACAGGTGTTGAAGTAAACAAGGCTATCGGCCGCGGCACAAATGGTCACATTGCTATCAAAACAAACAACATCGACCGTGCTATGGCATACCTTGAAAGAATCGGCTTTGCTATCGATCCCGATTCCGTAAAGCCCGGCGTTGCTGCTTACCTCAAGCAGGACTTCGGCGGCTTCGCTGTTCATCTTCTCCAGGCGAAGTAATTTTGCTTAAATCTTTTGCGACCGAAGGGCAAAGCGTTCTTCGGTCGTAAATTTATTCAGATATTTTGAATAAATATTTATTTTGATGTTGACAAACAACAATTTTAGCTGTATAATATTCACCGTTGTATGAATAAATATTTACGGAGGTAAATTACAATGGATAAATCAAAAATTAAAAAGGTAGTCCTTGCCTATTCCGGCGGACTTGACACTTCTATCATTATTCCGTGGCTCAAGGAAAACTACAACAACTGCGAAGTTATTGCTGTTTCCGGAAACGTCGGTCAGGCTGACGAGCTTGAGGGGCTTGAAGAAAAGGCACTCAAGACAGGCGCATCAAAGCTTTATGTTCTTGACCAGACAGATGAGTATGTTGATGAATACATCATCCCCACAATGAAGGCGGGCGCAATCTATGAGGAATATCTTCTCGGCACAAGCCACGCACGTCCCTGCATTGCAAAGGGTCTTGTTGAGATTGCACTCAAGGAAGGTGCAGATGCTATCTGCCACGGCTGCACAGGTAAGGGTAATGACCAGGTTCGTTTTGAGCTTACAATAAAGCACTTTGCACCGAATATGCCCATCATCGCTCCCTGGCGTGAATGGGATATCAAGTCACGTGACGAAGAGATTGACTATGCGGAAGCACACAATGTTCCGCTCAAGATCAACCGCGAAACAAACTATTCAAAGGACAAGAACCTCTGGCATCTTTCCCACGAAGGTCTTGATCTCGAGGACACAGGCAATGAGCCGATGTATGAGAAGCCGGGATTCCTTGAAATGGGTGTTTCCCCGATTGCTGCTCCCGACAAGCCCACTTATGTTGAAATTGAATTTGAGAAGGGCTGCCCCGTTGCTCTCAACGGCGAGAAGATGAGCGCAAAGAACATCATTCTCGGTCTTAATAAGCTCGGCGGCGAGAACGGTATCGGTATTCTTGACATCGTTGAAAACCGTCTTGTCGGTATGAAGTGCCGTGGCGTTTATGAGACTCCGGGCGGAACAATCCTTTATAAGGCACACTCTGTTCTCGAGTCCATCTGCCTTGATAAGATGACTCTCCACGAGAAGCAGAAGCTTGCCATCACATTTGCAGAGCTCGTATACAACGGTCAGTGGTTCACTCCTCTCCGCGAAGCACTCTCCGCATTTGTTGACAAAACTCAGGAGAAGGTTACAGGTAAGGTAAGACTTAAGCTCTATAAGGGCAATATGATCAATGCAGGCGTATGGAGCCCGTATTCACTCTACAGCGAAGAAATCGCCACCTTCGGTGAGAGCGACTACGATCAGAAGGACAGTGCAGGCTTTATCAACCTCTACGGTCTCCCGATCAAGGTTCAGGCTCTCGTTGACGGCAAGAAATAATTATAGTTAAAAACATTTTGCTCACCGATTCAAAAGTCGGTGAGCAAACCTTGCATATATGGATTTTAAAAAGGAAGGTCATTTATAATGAGTAAAATGTGGGCCGGAAGAACCTCCGGAATTACCGACAGTATTGCAGACGATTTTAATTCTTCAATACGTTTTGACTGCAAGATGTACCGTCAGGACATCACCGGCAGTATGGCACACGCACTTATGCTCGGTGCACAGAATATTATAACAAAGGAAGAAGCCGATACCCTTATTGCAGGTCTTGAGGGAATTCTTTCCGACCTTGATTCGGGAAAGTTGCAGTTTGATATGAGCTGCGAAGACATTCATATGTTTGTTGAGGCTGTACTCACAGAGCGTCTCGGTGACGTTGGCAAGAAGCTTCACACAGCCAGAAGCCGTAATGACCAGGTGGCCCTTGACCTTCGTATGTATCTCCGTAATGAGGTTGACGAAATATCGGAGCTTGTCCGTGAGGTTATCCGTGCGCTTGTAAAACAAACTGAAATTTATAAAACGGCCATTATGCCGGGGTATACTCACCTTCAGCGTGCTCAACCTGTCACCTTCGGTCATCACCTTATGGCATATGCAATGATGCTTCTCCGTGATATTGACCGACTTTCCGATTGCAGGAAGAGAATGAACATCTCCCCTATCGGATGCTGCGCCCTTGCAGGTACAACATATGATACCGACAGACGTTTAGAGGCAAAAGAACTCGGCTTTGACGGAATTGCACTCAACAGTCTTGACGGTGTTTCCGACCGTGATTACTGCGTTGAACTTTGCTCGATCCTTTCAATTCTTATGATGCATCTCTCCCGAATGAGCGAGGAGCTTATTCTCTGGACAAGCTGGGAATTTAAATTCATTGAGCTCGATGATGCATATACAACAGGCTCATCGATTATGCCACAGAAGAAGAATCCCGATATGGCAGAGCTTATCCGAGGAAAAACAGGCAGAGTTTACGGCGACCTTATGGGCATCCTTACAGTCCTTAAAGGAATTCCTCTTGCATACAACAAGGATATGCAGGAGGACAAAGAAGGTATTTTTGATGCAGTTGAAACGGTACAAATGTGTCTCCGTGTGCTTGCCCCGATGCTTGATACAATGAAGCCTATTCCCGAGAATATGAAGCGTGCGGCTCAAAAGGGATTTATTAACGCCACTGACCTTGCAGATTATCTTGTTAAGAAGAATCTCCCCTTCAGAAGTGCATATAAGATTTCAGGTCAACTTGTTGCAAAGTGCATCGCGGAAGGAAAAGTTCTTGAAGAGCTTACCATTTCGGAATATAAGGAATTCTCTGATTTGTTTGAGGATGATTTGTATAGTGAAATCAGCCTTGAAACCTGCGTCGAAAAGCGAATTTCAGAAGGCGGTACAAGCGTTAAGTCCGTTGAAGCACAGATTGAGTTTGTGAAATCACAAGTTAAATAGATTATATAAATTTAATATGCAAATAAGTCCGTTTTCTCTGATGTGCCCCCCAATCGTTAGATTTTAGGTCTAACGTTTTTTGGGGGGCGGTTCAAAAAATCGGACTCATTTTTTGTTTTATGTTGATTTATTATCCAAAAATTGATATAATATGATTACCACAACAATAATTTCATTATGGTTTATGGATATTCGCAAGGATATCTCTATTTGTGTTACCTTTTATGGCAGCATAGGCAACTTGTGTTTTGTTAAAAACGCAGGCGTTAATATGAAGTTGTCTTGTGCCGTTCATATTCTTGAGATTATTGTTGTGGTGACATGAAATCTAAGCTGCATTTTTAGTGCGTGGTACAGATTTCTGTTTCCACGCATTTTTTATTGCGTGAGACTTTAGAAAGGAGTTCATTAAAAACATTATATATAAAGGAGAAAATATCAAATGAAAAAGTTATTACCACTTGCACTTACTATCGTATTATGTTTTTCCTTGGTTGCCTGCGGAAACAAAAGAAGTGTTTCTTCCCCTTCTCAAATTGAGGAAAGTACTTCTCCTCTTCCCGAAAGCATAGAAAACATTCCAAACGCAACACAGAACGAAGATGAAACCATATCTACTAAAGTTTCAGTTGGCGAATATATTACCTTCGGTGCATACGAGCAAGACAATGACACTTCAAACGGAAAAGAACCAATAGAATGGCTTGTTCTTGATATTGTTGATAATCGTGCATTATTAATCAGCAAATATGCCCTTGACTGCAAACCCTATAACGAGGAATGGGCAGAAGATATAACTTGGGAAGAATGTACATTACGCACCTGGCTGAATAACGAATTTATATCAGAAGCATTCTCACCATCAGAAAAAGGAATTATCCCCACCGTAACGGTTACTGCTGATGACAATCCAAAATCAAAAAGAGATGCAGGGAATGATACTGAAGACAAAGCTTTTTTACTTAGTATAAACGAAATTTATAATTATTTTAAACCCAGCAAAATAGATTGCAACGTAACGGAATATGCAATTGCAAATGGCGCATATGCAGATGAAGAAAAACGTACATGCTGGTGGCTTCGTTCTCCTGGAGAATATTATGGTAAGACAGCCTTAATAACCCCCGTTATCTGTCTCAGCACTTCTGGACACCATGTTGAAAGTGATAACGCCGTCCGCCCTGCTTTATGGGTTGAGCTTGATTAGGTTTGATTTTCGTACTAAAAAAGGAACGAATCGTTTATTTATGATTCGTTCCTTTTTTGTTTACAGTATATCGTCCGGTGCGTCGATTCCGAAGAGCTCGTCGGCGGCTATCTGGGCAGCACCTTGTGCCGACTGATCGGAGGCAACGTTTACTTTTCTGAAATCAGGCTTTTTCATTGCAAGCTTTGAAGTATGTGCTACCGCACGGTCAAGAGCCGCATTATACAATGCATCAATCTCAAAGAGTTCCGAGGCGTTCACGATAATCAAATCCGGCTCAAATATCATGATAATGTTTATGATTGCCGCACTCATATATCCACAGGCTTCATCTACAACCTGACGGGCTATTTTATTACCGCTTCCTGCCCTTTTCTGAATCTCGGAGATTTCTACGGCTTCTCCCGACAAATCTTTATATCTGCTCTCGATATAGCTTACGTTACACACACTTTCAAGGCAACCGACATTCCCGCAGAAGCACTTATGCCCGCTTCCCGTAACCACAGTATGACCAAACTCACCTGCAACGGCATTGTTCACCTCTCCGTTATATGCATTTATAATTCCTATGCCCTCTGAGGACATATCAAGAAACACGATATTTCTGTGTTTCACATCGTTAAGAGCACGGATTGTCCAGAGACCTTTTGTTTTTGTATTGTTTGAAACGTAAACGCAAAGCCCCGTGCTTTTCTCAAATCTTGATTTCACGTCTACCCTGTCCCAATGCATTGTGCTTGAGCTAACTTTTCCATCCTCCGAAACGTGACCCGACACTGCGAAGCCTATAGCCTTTACATCACTTCTTCTTCCGATAATACTGAGGATGCAATTCTCTATCACAGAAAGCACCGAATCGGCACTTTCTTTCTTTGAAACCTTTACGCTTTCGCTTTCAATTATTCCGCCGTTTGAGTCTGTGAGAGAAATTGTAGCTTCATCAGGCTCAATATTTATCGCAATTATGGACATTGCTCCTGCGTTGAATTCAATCTTTACAGCCTTTCTTCCCGCACCTTCATTTTTTATTCTACCCGTTTCCGTTACGAGATTATTGTCCATAAAAAAGTTTATGATATTGGTAATTGACGAAAGACTCAATCCTGTTACCTTTGACAGCTCATTTCTTGAAACAGGACTGTTTTTTCTTATATACGAAAGAACCTTCTGACGGTTTATTTTCTGCATAAATCTAACATTACCAACATTTTCGAACATTCTCTCTTTCCTCCAATTCCCGGTTACAAAAGCGGTTTTATCAGCTCAGGAAAATCCCTGTAATCATCTATTTTGATGTACGGAAAATCTGATTTATAAACCGATTCATCATTTCCGCCCTGACCATAATCATCACCTATATAAACAATGTTTTCATGTGATATTCCTTTTTCACTGCAATATAAATCCAAAGCAAAATACTTGTTATAAGGCTTCGGTGCCATATCAAAAGAAGACGAACCTCCGACAAAAACGTGATATTCAGAAAAAGCCTTTGCGACATCATTATATATTCTGCGACGCTTTGTTCTATCGGGGTCGAAGGAGAGCTTATCTTCAGTTTTTGCCTTTGTGCCAAGAACGGGGAACGTTATGCATCCCGACGGGTGGAACTCCACATTATCGCCGGTGAAATCGGTAAAGTTGTGTTTTTCTCTGAAAAAAGTTACTTTCTCTTCAATTTTCGCCTTGTCAGTATCAACATTTATATCACGAATCATTCTGATGTTGCCGGATTCTTTATCATACTCGCCGTATTGCATACCATAGTTTCCGATTATATCTATCGGATATTTTCCAAGCTGATTGAATATTCTCATTACCTGACCTGCACCGACCATAAGAAGATGATATTTTTCAGATAATTTATCAAGTGCCGCTATATGTGCTTCATCAAGCGGTTGTTTATGTTGTGTGAGAGTTCCGTCAAGATCCATTGCAACAATTCTGATTTTACTGTAATCCACAAAAATCCACTCCTTTTTCTACTTTTATTATAATGTTTTTTCATCTTCAATGCAACACAAATATATTGATTTTCATAATCATTCGGTATATAATTCAAATAACATTAACTCTTGAGGTGTTTTATATGAGCAACAGAAACATTGTTATTCCAATAAAAGTAAACACACACGGCTACCGTGAATACAGCGGACTTATCCGCCCGTATCTCGATGTTTTCGGCATGCCTTATGATGAAGTTGAAGTATCAGACCTTCCCGAAAGGCTAAAAAAGGGTGCCGCACTCATTCTTCTTTCGCAACCGGGGCTTATTCTCTCGGACGAAGCTTCAAAAGCGATTATGGCATCCGTAAAAGAAGGCGTTGGTCTTGTCTGTACCGACAATGCATCACTTTGTAACGATGCTTTCGGCGACATCTGCAAATTTTCCGATGTACCGAGAGCCGATTCCGGTGAAAAGATTTGTTTTAAAGAAAATCATTACATAACAAGACACCACGATGCAGAAGAGACAATAAATCTTTATTCCGGCGAAAACTTCTATACGAGTGTACATCTGAAAGATGGGAATATGCTTGTAAAAATCGGAACAGCTCCCCTTCTTGAGGTTTGTGAATACTGCGGTTCAAAAATCGCATTGTGGAATACTATGTGTTGGGTAAAACCCGAGGTTTTGGGCCCTGTTCACGGTATGGATGATGTGTTCCGAAACACGATTGTATGGGCGGCAAAAAAGCCCTTTGCAATGAAGGGAATGCCTCCTTTTGTCGGAATGCGTGTAGACGATGTATGGGGTGCATGGCGAGATAAAAGCCCCGAAAATCCCCTTTTATGGATTGATATTTCAAACAAGTACGGACTCAAACCCTGGCTCGGAGTTTTTCAGGATAATACCAACGAAAAAACTGTTTCCCTTATAAAAAAATATGTTGATGACGGCATTGCAACGGCTTTTCCCCATGCATTCGCAGGCTGTGAATGGGTAGCATCCGATGTTCCCGAGCATTGGGCATATTTCGACCACAGAAAATCACGTCCCTGGAGCGACGAGATCATGGCAGAAAATGCCGCCCGTATAAAGAGCTGGTATGACGAAAACGAAATTGAGATTTCAAAAGTCGCACTTCCCCATTATTATGAAACAGGTGAAAATGCCCTTAAGTATTTTGTGGAATGGGGATGTGAATTCATAGGCATTCATATGCCCCCGGATGCATCTTATTCTTCCGGTGCAAAGCTTGCCTGCGGACCTTATCGCAAACACACACAGCTTCCGGCAAATACCAAACGTCCCGTATACTTTGCTGATTATCTCAAATTCCCACACAATCCCGAAATTGACGGAAAGCTCTTTAACTGCGTAACAGAAATCCGTGATGTGAGAGGTTATGAATTTGCTCCTACGAATGACGTAGAAAATACTATCGAAAGCGGAGTCACTCAGCTTCGCCGTGCTATTTTAAGCTCTGTTCCTGCTGTTCTTTTCACTCATGAATCCTGCTGGATTCAGCGCATTACCGTTGAAAACTGGGAAAAGGAAATGTCGGGAATTTACGACGGAATTGCAGACCTCAATCCCATTTATGACACTATTGACAACATCTGTAAATATGTCCGTGCAAATCATAATATCAGAATTGATAATGCAGAAGCTGATGCTTCGGGCAAAATCACACTTTCTGTCAGCGGCAAAAATGATATGGATACAAAATATGTGGTGTTCACGGAATGTGATGACAAAATCACCGAAGAGTGGAAGACTTTGCCTAGAAAATAGGATTTCCATTTTCTGAATACTTTTAAAAAAAGCTGTCAATAATTCTACCAACTCAAGTAAAGGTGGGATTTTCTATGACTGTAAGAAGAATTATGAACAAGAACGTTGTGTATCTTACTCCCGATGATACAGCAGCTCATGCGGCACGACTTTTAGAACGTCACAACATCGGTGTACTGCCTGTATGCTCATCTGACGGAAAACTTCGGGGTGTTGTTACCGACCGTGACATTGCGATAAGATGCGTTGCCTTTGACAATCCTCCGGAAGATACAAAAGTACGGGATATTATGACCCGGGGAATAGTCACGATTTCGCCCGATGATGATGTGACGGAAGCCGCAAACGCTATGGCGGCAGAACAGATACGAAGACTTCCCGTGGTTGAAAACAATCAGGTTGTGGGAATTTTGTCTCTTGCCGATATTGCGACACGTGCATCTTATAACGCCGAGCTTTCATCCGCGCTTTCCGAAATATGTATGCCCGAAAACAGGTTCAGGCGCTTTTGAATCCGTTGCGCAAACACAAACTTAATCTTTCAGAAAAGAGAAGCAAAAATTTCGCTTCTCTTTTTCGATTTTTTCCGCAATTTAAGCTAATTTCTTCTTGTAAGCGAGTTAAAAATATGTTATAATAACATCGACTAATTGTATTTAGTTTATTACGATATTTTCGGAGGCTCTTATGGTTGAATTCGTCACCAAAGAAACACTTGAAGAATACGAAGCTTTTATTTCATCACACCCAAAAGGACACTTTCTCCAGTCATATGCTTGGAGTAAACAGAAACCCGAATGGACTTGGGAAGGTATGTTTGTAAGGAATAACGACGGTTCAATTAAAGGAGCTATGTCCGTTCTTATAAGAAAAGCACCTTATGTTCCCTACAGCATTATGTATGCTGCCCGTGCTCCGGTTTGCGATATCCGCGATAAGGAAACACTTTCCGAACTTACCGAAGCGGCAAAAACTCTTGCAAAAAAGCACAATGCATATTGCTTAAAGCTTGATCCTGATATTTCTGTTGAAGACTCCGAATTTTTGGAGCTTATGTGCGATTTAGGATATCGTCGCAGAGATACCGGCAAAAATTTTTCCGGAATTCAGCCGAGATTTGTTTTCAGACTCAACCTCGAAGGTCACGATGAAGAATCTCTTATGGCACACTTCCATTCAAAAACCCGTTACAACATCCGTCTTGCCGAGCGCAAAGGTGTTCAGATAAAACTCTGTGGCAAGGAAGCCGTTGGAGAGTTTTCGAGTATGATGCTCGAAACAGGAGTTCGTGACGGTTTTGTTGTCCGTTCAAAAGAGTATTTTGAAAATATGCTCGACAATCTCGGCTCTGCCTGTCGTCTTTATATGGCGTATTCCGAAGAAGGTATTCCGATAGCCGGAACTCTTGCAATTCTCTATGGTGACAAGGTATGGTACTTATACGGTGCTTCTTCAAACGAACACAGAAACCTTATGCCGAACTATCTGCTTCAATGGAGTATGATAAAGTGGGCACTTGAAAACGGATGTAAGACTTATGATTTCCGTGGTGTTTCGGGAGATCTTTCCGAAGACAACCCACTTTATGGTCTTTACCGTTTTAAGAAAGGTTTCAACGGTGATTTCGTTGAATTTATAGGCGAATTTGATTTTGTATTCAAGAAATTCATCAACTGCACCATAGAAAAAACCGAACTTATCTATCGCAAACTTCGCAAGAAGTTGTTTATTTTCAAAAACCGTAAGTAAAGGTTATTGTGTTATGACATCTTTTATAATTGAACGGGACAAGCTTTTATCCAATACAAAAGAAATCATTTCCCGTGCCGGAGAGGCAAAAGTCTTTGCCGTAGTCAAAGGAAATGGTTACGGTTTCGGAACAGATGAATATATCAAGCTTCTCTATGAATCCGGCATACGCCATTTTGCGGTCACCGATTCCGACGATGCCGTAAAAATCAGAGGCATGAACTTGTCCGACATTGATGTTCTAATGCTTCGTTCAACTTCCGTTGCCGAAGAAGTGGAAAAGCTCATTGAAAATGACATCATCCTCACTATCGGAAGTCTTTCAGCGGCAGAAATTGCAAATGATATTTCTTCCAAAAAAGAAAAAAGTTGCCGTGTTCACATAAAGATAAATACGGGAATGGGAAGGTATGGTTTTCTTCCCGATGATTATGATGGCATATGCTCTGTTTTCAAAGACTTCTCCTCAATTGAGGTTTGTGGACTCTTTACCCATTTTTCTTGTGCTTTCAAAAGTGAATCTGTCACAAAAAAGCAGCTTGATGCTTTCCTTAAGCTTCAAAATCGACTTATCTCCGATGGTTTTGATACAGGTATTGTACATTTTTCAAATTCTGCATACCTTTTTGGTTTCAAATCCCCATTAGGTGATGCTGTTCGCATAGGTTCTGCATTTACCGGTCGGATTGCAAACAAGCCTGCAGATTGCAAACTTCTGCGTGTAGGATATTTAAAGAGCAGGATATGTGAAATACAAACCCTTCCCCGAGGTTCAACAATAGGCTACGGAAGTGCTTATACCACAAAAAAAGAAATTAAAACAGCGGTTGTCCCTGTGGGGTATGCAGACGGCTTCAATACAGAGAAAGTTCACGATACTTACAGATTTCGTGACGGCATTATGTATGCCTTGTCTGAAATAAAACGTATGCTTACAAAAAAGGCTTATTACGGAAAAGTTGCCGGAAAGTCCTGTAAAATTCTCGGACACATCGGTATGACACATACGGTTCTTGATGTAAGCGATGTTCCCTGCAATGTGGGCGATGAGGTTTCTTTTGATGTAAATCCCATATACATTTCCGCAAATATTCCGCGGGAATATATATAGCTTGTTTTTCATAAAATTTTATGACTGAACACGGAAATCATTCCGTTTCAAAATATAATTTAAACCGGGAGGTATAACACTATGAAAATGGTAATGGCAATCATCAACGCAGACGACGCTCAGACCGTCGTTTTCAATCTCACAAAAGCAGGCTTTTCAGTTACAAAGCTCGCTACAACAGGCGGTTTTCTCAAAACCGGCAACACAACAATTCTCGTTGGTGTAAATGACGATAAGCTCGAAGAGGTTCTCGAACTCATCAATAAGCATTCCCACAGCAGAAAGCAGCTTGTTCCGGCAACATCCGAATTTGGTATTGGTATGATTCCGACCGTTCCCGTTGAGGTTTCTGTCGGAGGTGCTACAATATTCGTTATGGATGTTGAGCGTTTCGAGAAAATCTAACCAATGAATTTTGAAGGTTTTTACGGAAATGAGCGCGCAAAAGAATATCTATCTTCCGCTTTTGCGCGCCATTCTTTCCCACACGCTCTTCTTATTACCGGCGAAGCCGGAATCGGAAAACGAACTCTTTCCGACATAATTGCAAAAGCACTTGTATGTGAGTGCGAAAATGCTCCTTGCGGGAAGTGTGAAGCCTGTCGCAAAGCTTCGGCGCGCACACACCCCGATATCATCCGCATCAGCAATGCCGACAAACCGATACCCGTTGACGAGGTGAGAGCATTAAAGCTGGATGCCCTTCTGCGCCCCAATGATGCCGACAAAAAAGTTTATATCATAGACCACGCAGAGGCTATGTCCCATTTATCTCAGGACGCACTTTTGAAAATACTCGAAGAACCACCGCATTTTACCACATTCATTCTTCTTTGCTATAATCTGAGTGATCTTCTCCCCACGATTGTTTCAAGGTCAGCTCATATAACATTAGCTCCCCTCTCCGACACGGACATGCTACGCATCATAACTGAAAAACTTCCCGGACTATCTCCGGAGGAGCAAAACAAGCTTATTGAAACTTCCGGCGGAATATGTTCTTTTCTTATTAAAGAGAAAAATCCGGAGCATACCGACTTTGCCGTGAATATTGCAAATTCATTGGTAGCAGGCGATGAACTCGGCATTTATCGTGCCGTTTCGGCACTCGAAAAGGAAAATCGGGAAACACTTACGTCGGTTTTGGACGAGCTCATAGTCATCATCCGAGATGCCTGTGTTCTTTCTTCAGGTGCTTCTTCCACCCTCATTTCTCGCGCGGATCGTTCCGTGGCAGAGAGACTTTCATACACTTTTTCATCAAAACAGTGTTGCGACATAATAGAGCAGGTTTCCAATGCAAAAAATGCCTGTGCAAGAAACGTAGGCGTCCCTCACATTGCAGGAAACCTCATTTGTAAATTTGCTTATATTGCTGCGAAAGCAGCTTCGAAAGGATAGATTTTATTTTGAAAGAAATTATAGGAGTCCGCTTTCGCGAAAGCGGTAAAGTATATTCATTTGACCCCGGAAATTTTAACCCTTCTGCCGGCGAGCACGTTGTAGTTGAAACTTCCCGAGGAATCGAGCTTGGTGTTACTGCCGATCCCAGACATGCCATTGACGAGAAGGATATTATCTCTCCCCTCCGTCGCGTTCTGCGTATAGCAACCCAGGCTGATATAAAAACAGCAGAAGACCTTCGCAGTCGTGAAATAAAAGCAGTCGAGCTCTGTCAGGAAAAAATTGAAGCACATCAATTGGAAATGAAAGTCATAAATGCAGAATGTTCATTCGATGGTTCAAAAATCGTTTTCTATTTTACTGCCGACGGAAGAATCGACTTTAGAAATCTCGTCAAGGATCTTGCCGCTGTATTCAGAACAAGAATAGAACTCCGCCAGATAGGTGTCCGTGATGAAGCAAAAATGCTTGGTGGTCTCGGCATTTGCGGAAGACCATTTTGTTGTGCAAGTTTTCTTGATGATTTCCAGCCTGTGTCTATAAAAATGGCTAAAGAACAGAATTTGTCTTTGAATCAGGCAAAGATTTCCGGCACTTGCGGAAGACTTATGTGTTGTCTTAAGTATGAGCAGGAAGCCTATGAAGATCTCATCCGCACAACCCCCAAAGTAGGTACTGAAGTTGACACTCCGGCAGGTCCCGGAACCGTTTCCGATGTAAGCCTCATTTCGGGAAAGCTCCGAATCAAGTATGAATCGGCAGGCGAGTTTTCTTTCCGCACATTTGACAAATGTGATGTTTGTCCCAGACGCGGCGGAGAGCATTGTCACAAAAAGAACAAGAAAAATGAAAAAGCCCCTGCAGAAACTGCAGAGACTTAAATTAAAATTTTATCTGTATCTTCTTCTCTGTTTGCGTTGGCGCTTGTCCTTCTTCTTTTTAATAATTATAAACAGAACTACAAAAAACACCAATAGTGCCAAAGCAACACACACAACAGAAAGTGTACTCCCAAAAAAGTCTTTCACTTTATTTTTCGTGTATTCAACCTCGGAACGCTCAACGTCATAAGATGCAACAACCGGCAAGGCAGCATATTCCTTACCTTCATATACCACCGTGACTGTTCCGATTTCGTCCCCCTTCTTAACGGGAGCTTCAAACTCTTCTTTCAAGGCTGTGAAACGATACTCCACCTTTGATTTATCAAAGTCGATAGGCATCATCAAGGAGAAATTTTCAGAAGCATGACCTGTGACATAATCCTGATTTTTACCGGACCTGATTTTAACTTCACAAACAGTATCCGATGAATTTACAAGAGTTGCATCCCTGAAGTTTTCAAATCCCCAAATGAGAAGGCGTTTTGACTCTACGAAGTTACCTTTCTTTCCGTTTTCATCTTTCTCTGCACCGAGAACTACGGATATAAGCTCAGTTCCTTCATATTCTGCGCTTGCCACAAGGCAAAACCCTGCAGGAGTTGTGCTTCCCGTTTTCATACCGTTTGCACGAGAGTATTTATATCCAAGCTCCTTCCATTCGGATATAAGAGAATTTGTTGTATAAAAGAATCTTTCTTTTCCTATATTCGTTGCAGGAATGGTTGCTTTGTCCATACTGCAGATTTCCCGAAGCCGCTCGTGTTTTTGTACTTCCATTGCAAGCTTTGCAATATCCCTTGCAGTTGTATAATGATCGTCATTATGCAAACCATGAGCGTTTACAAAATGTGTACCGGTAAGTCCCAATTCTGTTGCGCGAGTATTCATAAGTTCAACAAACTTATCAACACTTCCGGAAACGTGTTCCGCAAGAATATTTGCCGCTTCATTTGCACTTGCAACAAGAAGGCATATCAGAAGATTGTCTACCGACATTTCTTCTTCCTCTTTTATGCCGACAGAACTTCCGCCATCAGAAAGATCTTCATAAGCACTTTCTTTTGCTATAACGAGTTCATCAAAATTATCAACGTTTTCCACAACAAGAAGTGCCGTCATAAGTTTTGTGATACTTGCCGGAAATTGCTTTGTATCGGCATTTTCACCATATAGCTCATGACCATCGGATGCGTCAATCAATATAGATGCTTTTGAATTTACATCCATTGGCTCTATTGCCGATGCTAACGATGTCAGCAAATATGTAAGCACTAAAACTAATGAAATAATTTTCTTTTTCATATGATACCTCTCCTCAATTTTATGAATCCATTATAACAGAATTTCTTTGATTTAACAATATACAACGAGGCATATTATTATGAAACTTACAAAACATGAAAAAATTCTGATTTCATCCGCACTTATGTTTATTTTGCTTTCTGTGTTTTGTGCCGTAACGCAACAAAACAACATCAATGTGATTAAACATTCCGAAACTGAATCTGTTCAATATCTGATAGATATAAACAAAGCAGGACCCGAAGAACTTACTTCACTCAGCGGAATAGGTCCCGCTATTGCAAATCGTATAATCGAATATCGCACCCAAAACGGAAATTTCAAAAGCACCGATGAATTGTGCAATGTTTCCGGCATAGGCAAAGCAACTCTGAAGAAAATCGAAGATTACATCAAAGTTTAGCAGGAGGTCTTGATGATGAGAATACTTGTAGTTGATGATGAAAAAATCATTGTTAAAGGAATCAAATTCAATCTTGAGAATGAGGGATTTGATGTTGAAACCGCATATAACGGCGAAGATGCTCTGGAAATTATAAAAAACGTGCATCTCGATCTTGTAATCTTGGACCTTATGATGCCAAAGCTTGACGGCCTTGAAACCTGCAGACGCATCCGTGAGTTTTCAACCGTTCCCATCATAATGCTCACTGCAAAAAGTGAGGATACGGACAAGCTTCTCGGTTTTGAATATGGTGCTGATGATTATATAACAAAGCCGTTCAATATTCTTGAGCTCAAATCCCGTGTCCGTGCGATACTCCGCCGTTCGGGAACATCTTCCTCCAAATTCAAAAATACCCGTCTCATTGCCGACTCACTTATAATTGACACAGAGCAGAGAAACGCATATCTCGACGGGACCCCTGTCCAGCTTACGGCAAAAGAGTTTGACCTTGTGGAGCTTATGATGCGAAATCCCGGCAGAGTCTACAGCCGCGATAATCTTCTCAATATCGTTTGGGGTTATGAGTATCCCGGTGATATGAGAACTGTTGATGTTCATATAAGACGCTTGCGTGAAAAACTCGAGGCAAATCCTGCAAAACCGGAACTTATACTAACAAAATGGGGAGTTGGATATTATTTCAAAGCATAAGATCAACTTTAATTTTCGCCATTTTATCTCTTTTAAAATAATTCTGCTTTTTCTCATTGTTACTTTGCTGTTGATTTTTTGCATAAACGGATTGATCATAAGCGATCTGGAGGATACAGTTTTCTCCACGAAAGAAGCAGAGCTTTCAGCAGCGGCGTCCGAATATTCGACGTCGCTTTCAGTATATGGTCTCGACTACACACTTGACATTTCTCAAAGCTATTCCAAAACAAACCGTCGTGTTATTATTACCGATAGCGAATTTCATATTATCTTCGATAGCTTCAACCGTGAAAGCCTTGTTGGTAAAACGATGTTTCATCCGGCTATCACACACGCGCTTGAAGGAAAGAATCACTTTTCTTCGTCCCGCAATTCTTCAGAAATATCTTCCTTCGCCTCGGCTCCGATTGTAACCAACAACCGGATAGTCGGTGCAGTATCGGTTTTCGAAACAGATACTGCTTTCCCTGAAATATTCTCTTCGCTTGAAACGATTTCACTCGTTCTCAGCGCGATAACTTTGTTACTTATGCTTTCTGCAACTATTCTCACAATTCTCTTCATCACAAGAAAGATAGTTTTTTACGCCAAGACAATAAAAAATTCCCAGAAAAATGACAGTATGAACGCAGTTTCGCTTAAATATACCGATGAGTTTCATCCGATATTGGATGAATTTAACTGTATTTCCGAGCGTTTCAACTACACACAGGAAATGAGACAAGCTTTTGTTTCAGATGCTTCCCACGAATTACGCACTCCCCTTGCGGCAATACGCCTGCTATGTGAATCAATAACACAAACAGATGATATTGACCCGGATACCGTGCGAGAGTTTATGGAGGATATGATTTTAGAAGTAGACCGTATGTCACATACTGCCGAAAAACTTTTGGTTCTTTCAAGACTCGATAACACCACAAAATCCATATCTGCCCCGCTATCTTTGTCTGAAATTGTCGAGAATATGATAACCGCCCTGAAACCGATTGCAGCAAAGAAAGACGTAACTTTGATTCCCTACATAGATGAAAATTGTTTCATTCTCGGAGACACAGAGGGTGTAAATCAGATAATCGGTAATCTTATCGACAATGCCATTAAATATAACACATATGGCGGAACGGTAAAGATATACCTTTATGCAGATAACGTTCAATGCACATTTATAACCGATGACACAGGAATCGGAATTGCTCCGGAGTTTCGTGAACGGGTTTTCGAAAGGTTTTATCGTATCGACAAGTCACGCGAGCACGATGGTCGCGGCGGCAGCGGTTTGGGTCTTTCTATTGTAAAACGCAATGTTGAAAGCCTTGGCGGAACTATTACAATATCAGATTCAATAAGTGGAGGAACTCGTTTCACTGTTGTTTTTCCCTCTTTGCATTCTTATGAGGAGGTGTGACAAATGAAGAAATTCTTACTCCTTCTTGCTTTTCTTTTCTTTTTCACATCATGCTCAAATTCAGACGAAGATACTTCAGAAAAATTTTCAGTTTACTACTTTAAGGATCAAGAAAATTCTGCATTGACAAGCGTTTCTCTTAACCTTTCGGGAGATTCTGTAACCGAAAATGTTCAAACAGCTCTTGACCTGCTATATTCTCCGGAAGAAAGTGACTCTATCTCTGTTTTTCCTTCGGATTTACGTCATACTGATTTTAAGATTTCCGATTCAACTTGCACAATCACCTTCCCAACCCGATATTCTTCTCTTGCAACAAAAGCTCGTGTCGCCATCGACACGGCACTTGTCAAAACACTATGTTCACTAAACCAAATCAGGACTGTTGTTATTTCTTGCGATGGTATTGACAAGAGCTACAGCAACGATAACTTTGTTCTTTCTTCGCCCAAGATTTATTATTCTACCCAAACTGTAAATCTGTATTTTGCAAATAAAGACTTTTCAAATTTGAGAAAGACAACAAAAAACATATCGGTACAATCCAGCAAATCACTTGAATATACAGTCATATCTTCACTTTTCCACGCTCCTGTATCCCCAAATTACCGGAGCCCGTTTCCGTCAAATACGTCACTTAACAATGTTTACATTTCAAATCAAGTCTGTTATATTGACTTATCCCCCGAATTTGTAGAAAATGCTATTCACACAGAGGAAGCCGAAGCCGTAATAATCCGTGCAATTGTAAATACTGCCACAGAATTGCCCTCCGTCAACAGCGTAAAGTTTCTTATTGACGGAAATGATGCTTATGGTTTTTCCTATTTTGATATTTCAAAACCTTTGACAGACAAGTTCGATTCAGGCAAATAATAGAAAAAACAAGGGGCACGGCTTTTGCCATACTCCTTGTTTTGACTATAAATATATTATACAAACTCCTTAAGCTTTTCATTTATTGCCTGACGACGGCGCAATATATAATCTGCACTCTTCGGATATTTGTCAAACTCAACTGACATATTTGCTTCATTTTCAAAGAGTTTTACAACTGCTTCCCTTCCGATCTTTGATGCAAGAAGTTCCATTGCCCTTATATCCTGCAACGCTTCGTGGAATACAACAAGGCGCAAAGATTCTGCCGTGCCACCATTGTATGGATAAACAGAAAACGCATCTCCCGATTGAAATGCTCCATCTGCATCCGTTATTACATATGGATTGATACTGTATTTGGAAAGCTGGGCATAATAGAAGTTGTAGCCCCAATGAAGAAATCCCTTTATGCCATATTTAAACATCTGATCGGATATGACGCGATTCCGATATGACGGCATTGCCATATAACGATTGCTGACATCTTTCGCCTGACAAGTACAGTAGTATGTCCAACGTTCCACGATATCTTCTTCAAGAAACGGCTTTATGTGATCGTTTGCCGGCACCGGAAGTTCAACAACTCCTTCGCGGAAAAATTCAACCTCAGAAAGTGCATCCATTATTTTATATCCTACAAGATGCTCTTTTACAATATGCTTCACCTCAAGATAAGTCTTTCTTGCTTCTTCTCCGTGAGGTTCGTCCGAGATATGGAAATAAGTAACATCAGCAATTCCCTTTTTTCTGAGATACGAATCTATTTCAGGCAAAAAAGCAGATAAAAACGCCTTATACGCTTCTGAAGTTGATGCAACATCCCAACCGAATATGCGTTTTTCTTCGCCATCGACCTCAGCCATTATTTTGGGGGTTGCTTTTGCTCCCCATTGAGTAAACAAATGCGACATTTCAAAATAACGGATTCCATTACCAAGGCACATATCGACCCAGCGGTCAAGCTTTGAAAAATCGAAAGTATACTTCTCACCGTTTTTCTTTACTCCCACAAGCTGAACGGTAGGGCGTTCCGAACCTATTGCCGTATCAAGCGGCGGAGTGAAAATCGGCGTTAAAATCATATTTATACCGTTTTTTGCGGCACACTTCACAAACTTGTCTATGTATTCCCAATGTGCTTCCGAAAGCATCGGAACTCCAAAATATGAGCCTATGCAATCGCAGTGAAACCATTGCGTTACAATAGTGGATTGTTCAGGAAGATTGACATCAATTATCTCAAGAAACATTGTTTTTGATTTTGTGACCTTTTTCCCGTCTTCCTCTTCAAAAGAAAGAGCCACTGTAATTTTATGATCTCCGGCAGAAACAGCTTTATCCGGTTCAACGGTTATCCAAAGACTTTCCCAACGTTCACCGAAAACATATGTATCTTCCGCATCAATGGGAATCAACGCATCCGGTGCAAGTCCGGGAGTTCTCATGATGTAATCGTCATCACAATTATCACCGTGAAGCGGAGTGTTTACCGGAACGTGTACCACACGAAAAATTTTCACAAAGTCTGCAAGGTCTCCCGAAACTTCAATCTTAAGCGGTCTTTTCCCGTGTTTTTTCCTTCTGTAAGCCAACTGATATGAAAAACGTTCATTTTTCAAAATACTGTATGAAAAAAGCTCTTCTGCAGAAGGTCGAGTTTCATAAAAAACCTTTTCAAGAGACGAAAGTTGCAAGAGTTCAATATCATCCATTTATATCACCCCATTATTTATTTCTATTAGAATATCATAATCAAAAGCTATTTGTCAACAAAGCACAGGAGGTATTTTTTTATGTTAAGAATCGGTTGTCACCTATCCTCGTCAAAAGGATATCTTGCAATGGCGAAGACTGCCATAAGCATCGGAGCAAACACATTCCAGTTTTTTACCAGAAATCCACGTGGTGGTGCAGCAAAGCCCATTGATCCCGAAGATATTGCCGCATTTTTGAAATACAGCGAAGAGAACAATATTAAAAGCATTCTCGCCCATGCCCCCTACACACTCAATGCGGCTGCGAAAGACGAGCGAATACGCGACTTTGCACGAATGACAATGCGTGATGATATAAATCGACTGGAACAAACACCCGGTAATATGTATAACTTTCATCCCGGCTCTCACGTTGGACAAGGAGTCGAACACGGCATCGAACTTATTGTCGATATACTAAATGACATTATAACTCCGGAACAGACAACAACTGTCTTATTGGAGACGATGGCAGGAAAAGGTAGTGAAATAGGCGGCAATTTTTCTGAACTCCGCACCATAATCGACAAAGTTGCTATTCCCGAAAAGGTTGGTGTTTGCCTTGACACTTGCCACATTTTTGACGGTGGATATAACATTTCCGAAAAACTTGATGAAACACTTTTGGAATTTGATGAAATCATCGGATTGTCAAAGCTGCGTGCAATACATTTAAACGATAGCCTTCACGGTTTTGAAAGCCACAAAGACCGTCATGCAAAGATTGGCGAAGGTCACATCGGACTTGAAGGTTTTGACC
>JAFSEA010000062.1 GCA_017435965.1 Oscillospiraceae bacterium | reverse complement strand
ATCATACAGTTGGATACAAATCTTGCAAGCTCGTCAAAACTTGCAAAAGATGTTCCTTTCTTCACATTGCTTGTATTGTATTTTCTCCAGAAAAGTGGCAACAATGTTACGGCGGAGCAGGCGGCATCGCTCATTCCTTCTACACGTTTAAGCTCCCTCGGAGATGCATCAATCACCCTCGAAAAGCTCCCAAATTCCTCCAGCAAATCTTTTGCAACATCCGCGGCACTACGCTTTGACACAACGCTGCTGATCAATTTTTCCAACACTTCGCAATCCGACAAGTTGTCAAAATCTTCATTCCACGATTTACTTTTGGTACTTTTCTGTTTTTCTTTTGCCATATAGCATTTCTCCTTTCGGTTTATATGCTAAATATTTTATTCTGAGTTCTGTCTTTTATCTACCAATCGCCCATTTCATACATTATTGCAGCCGCAACAGCCAGCGGAGCTGTTTCCGTTCGCATAATACGTGGACCGAGAGTTATTGTTTTCATTCCTTTTGCCCGGGCAAGACCAACCTCCGAATCATCAAAGCCGCCTTCCGGACCGATAAAAACATTTACGCTTTTCCCGTTATACTCTTTAAGAGCATCCCGAAGATGTCTTTCCTTCTCGCACTCATATGGCATAAGGTTCAAGCTGTTTTTTTTCTCGCACGCAATGGCAGAAGCTTCCTCAAAGGTGCAAATTCTACCTATCTCGGGAATTCGTCCTCTTCCGCATTGTTTTGCCGCCTCTGCGGCAATTTTCTGCCACCTGATAACCTTTTTATCGCCATCGGACGGACGACTTACCGCACGTTTTGTGAGTACCGGAACAATCCTTGAAACACCGAGCTCAACACATTTCTGGATTATATAATCCATCTTGTCGCCTTTTGTAAGTCCCTGATACAAAGTGATGCATACGTCCGATTCGGCTGAATTCAAACGAGTCTCCAAAACTTTTACAACAACGCGATCCGAAGAGATTTCAGATATCTCACATTCATAATCTGTTCCTTCTCCGTCACAAACAGTAATCTCATCACCTGTGCGCAGGCGAAGCACCTTTGATATGTGTTTCACATCATCGCCTGTGATAAATATTTTTTCGTCCGATATATTTTGTTTATCCGTAAAAAAACGAGACATTCCTACACGACCTTTCGTAAAAAAGGATTTGCTTTCCGGCAAATCCTTTTTCCATTAACTCCAAGCAGTTCCGCTTTCCTTTTTCTTATCACGGGTCATAAGTGCATCCAAAGCATTTCTGGGGTCAGCACCCTCAAAAAGAACCTTTGCTACCTGCTCTGTTATAGGCATTTCAATTCCGACTTTCTTTGCAAGCTGCATTGCAGATTGTGTTGCAAAGTATCCCTCAACAACACCGCCTATTTTCTCAGGAACCTTTTCTGCCGAAACTCCCTGACCGAGAAGAATACCTGCCCTGCGATTTCTTGAATGCATTGACATACAGGTAACTATAAGGTCACCAAGTCCTGCAAGACCCGCAAAAGTTTCCTGTTTTCCGCCAAGAGCCGTACCGAGTCGGACAGTTTCGGCAAGACCTCTTGTCATAAGAGCTGCTTTTGAATTATCGCCAAGCCCCAGTCCATCACAGATGCCTGCCGCCAAAGCCATTACGTTCTTGAGTGCCGCACCAAGCTCAACGCCTATGATATCATCTGTTATATACACTCTGAACTTATCATTCATAAACACGTTCTGAACGGTTTCAGCCGCTTTCTGCGAACGTGAAGTTGCAATTATGGCAGTAGGTACTCCGCGACCTACCTCTTCGGCGTGAGACGGTCCCGAAAGGACGGCTACATCGCACTTTGATTCAATCTCTTCCTCGATTATCTCCGAAAGTCTCTTCGATGTGCCCTTTTCTATTCCCTTTGCAACATTTACTATTATCTGATTTTCCGAAATATACGGACTGAGCTTTGCCGCAGTACTGCGTACTGCAAAAGAAGGAACGGCCATAACAATAAGCTCTGCATCCTTTGCAACACTTATATCCTCTGTGCATTCAAGCCCTTCAGGGAAGAGAACTCCGGGGAGAAAAGCTCTGTTTTCCCTGTCATTTTTGAGTCTCTCATATTCCGCATGCTCAAAAGACCACATAATGACTTCATTTCCGTTTTTGGCAAGCATAGCAGCAAGAGCTGTGCCCCAGCCGCCACTTCCGATTACTGCAATTTTCATAATTTCTACCTCTATTTTTTCTTGAATGAGAGTTTATTTTCAGTTCCTGCAATAAGTCGCTTGATATTTCCTCTGTGAAGAAATACAACAAGCACGGCAATCAAAGATCCGAACCATATATTCGGCACCACGTTTTTGCCGCCGTAAAGGTAAAACAAAAGCGGCAGAGAACACATAGTAATAACAGATCCGAGAGAAACAAATTTGGAAATCATCACAACAATGAAGAATATTCCAAGTGCGGTAAGGCACACTCTCCAGTCAACGAAAGCTCCGACAGCGGCTGTGGTAAGAACGCCTTTGCCGCCTCTGAACCCGAAATATACCGGGAAAGAATGACCGAGAACACAGGCAATACCTGATGCAACCTTTGCAACCCCCATCATCTCATCATCACAGATGAGCATACAAATAATCATTGCAACAAAGCCTTTTAAAATATCTCCCAAAAGGACAAGAATTGTCTTTTTGCCACCCATAACTCTGAGAGAATTCGTGCTTCCTGCATTTCCGCTACCATAATTTCTGATATCTTTTTTTAGGAGTAATTTTGATATTATGATGGAAAAATTAAGACTTCCGAGAAGATAAGCAATCACAACGGAAATCGCCATCGAAACCCATGGATTCATCAACCATTCTCTCCTTTCTGTCTTATAACCACTCTTATGGGCGTTCCTTCAAATCCGAACACTTCACGAAGCTTGTTTTCAAGATAACGCTGATAAGAGAAGTGGAAAAGCTTTGCATCATTACAGAACATAACAAAGTTCGGAGGTCTTACTCCTGTCTGTGTTATATAATAAACTTTGAGACGCTTGCCCCGGTCTGTGGGCGGCTGAACTCTTGCAACTGCATCGGCAAGAACGTTATTGAGCTGACCGGTTGTTATTCTCTTGCAGCTCTCCTCATACCCTTTGTTTATCAGTTCAAAGAGTTTTCCAACACGCTGCCCTGTTTTTGCAGAAATGAAGAGAATTGGTGCATATGGCATATACGCAAGGTCTTTGCGGATTTTCTCTTCTTCTTGCTTCATTGTCTTATCGTCTTTTTCAACAAGATCCCATTTGTTTACAACAATAATACAAGCTTTACCTGCATCGTGAGCGATACCTGCAACCTTCGTATCCTGCTCGGTAACACCTTCACGGGCATCAATCATAATAAGACAAACATCACTTCGCTCAACTGCCATTGAAGCACGAAGGACGGAAAACTTTTCTATATCGTCATCTACCTTCGACTTTTTTCTTATGCCGGCAGTATCGATGAAAACATACTTTCCGTATTCATTTTCAAAGGAAGAGTCTACTGCATCACGGGTTGTACCCGCCATATCGCTTACGATAACTCTTTCTTCACCTAAAATCTTATTTGTGAGCGATGATTTTCCAACATTTGGTTTTCCGATAAGTGCGACCTTGATGCCCTCATCTTCATCACCATTATCTGTTTCATCGGGGAAATATTCAATACATTTATCAAGAAGATCACCCGTTCCGTGACCGTGAACTGCAGAAATGGCAATGGGGTCTCCGAGACCGAGATTATAAAATTCATAAAATTCTGCCGGAGGATCTCCAACTGAATCAGCCTTGTTTACTGCAAGAATTATGGGTTTGCGGGATTTCTGAAGCATATTTGCAACATCCTGATCCGATGCGGTAAGACCTGTTTTAAGGTCTGTTATAAAAACAATGACATCTGCATTCTGAATGGCAATCTCTGCCTGATCACGCATAAATTTAAGTATTTCGCTGTCTGTCTGAGGTTCGATTCCTCCCGTATCAACGAGAGTGAACACTTTCCCTGACCATTCGCAATCTGCATACAATCTGTCACGGGTGACACCGGGAGTGTCTTCAACTATGGACATTCTTTTGCCTATAAGTTTATTGAAAAGCATCGATTTTCCGACATTAGGTCTTCCAACGATTGCCACAACAGGTTTTGACATTAACTCTACCTCCTATTCATTACCTAATATAGCCGTAAGCAGTGCATCACCGTCATTTTCAACAGGAATCACAGTTATTCCGAGTTCCCGTTCAATATCCGCAACGCTTATATCATCGAGAAAAACAGTTTCGCCCTGACGGAGCATTACTGCAGGGATAAGAAGTCTTTTTGAAAGCTTTTTATCACGCAGCTGATTTATCATATCCTTGCCCGTAACAAGACCTGCCACATCTATTGTTTCTCCAAAAAATTCATTTTTTATGGCATACACTTCTGCACTTTCTATATTATCGCATTTTTCTTTCAATTCGTCAATGAGTTTTCTGATAAAAGGTGCGACGGATACACCGGTAGCTATGGTAAACCCTTCTATTTTTTCAGGAATATCCGTATATTTAAGTGCCGCCGAAAACTCTTCGTGCATAAGAGTCATAAGTCCCACGCCATTATCAAGCTGAGGATAGGAATCGTAATATTCATCTTCGGGAAGCGGAAGCTCCGCCTTTATATATATTTCATCTGCCGCATAAACAACCCGTTCGCCACGCTGTTCGATGCAATCTTCACCAAAAGCATCTACAATACGAAGAGTTTCTTTTGCATTTTCCTTTGTCATAGGATCAAGAGGATAAAGCTTTTCTCTGTATTTCGTTATGCCAACGGGAACTATAGCTATACTCTCAACTTCCTCACCCAGAGACAGCAGATCTGATATTGAATTTTTTAGGACTTCGCCATCGTTTATCCCCGGGCATACCACTATCTGACAGTTGAGTTTTATTCCAGCTTCGGAAAAACGCTTCAGAATATCAAAACACTCACCTGCATTTTTATTCCGCACCATTTTACGACGTACTTCGGGATCAGTTGCGTGAACAGAAACATTTATCGGGCTTATATGCATACGAATCATACGGTCTATATCCTCTTCGGAAAGGTTTGTGAGAGAGATATAGTTACCGAGAAGAAAGGACATACGGGCATCGTCGTCTTTGAAATACAATGTTTCACGCATTCCTTCCGGCATCTGGTCAACAAAGCAGAATATGCAGTTATTTGCACAACGCTTTGCCTTATCCATAAGGTACGTTTCAAAGACGAGTCCCAAATCCTCGCCTTCTTCTTTTTTTATTTTGACAGTTTTCCGCTTAAGCTCAACTTTAAGCTTTTTGTCGTATGAATAAAACTTATAATCAAGAACGTCGCGGATGGCTGAACCATTTATCGAAATGAGTTCATCTCCCGGCACAATCCCGGCACGATATGCAGGACTTCCCTTCTCAACTTCGCAAATCAAGGCACTCACAAAAACACTTCCTCGCCGTTAAAGTGTGCATATGACATCTCACAGAAACGTCACATAATAAAAATAGAGGAGGATTTATTCGATCCACCTCTACCCTTTACCGAATTGAGCAAATAAGCACGGATTACTTTGCTTCTGCTGCTGCGATAACCTCGCGTCCGTTATATGTTCCGCAATTCTTGCAAGCTCTGTGTGAAAGCTTCATTGCTCCACACTTCGGGCAAGCTCCGATTCCCGGGAGGGAAAGCTTCCAATGAGCGTTGCGGTTCATGTCTCTCCTCGATTTAGAATGTTTTCTCTTTGGTACTGCCATGAGTGACACCTCCTTCAATATATAAACAGTTAATTTTTTTACTATTCATCAAGCAACTGCTGAAGGATTTCGAGCCTTGGGTCAATCGACTCTTCCTTACAGTTACACGCTTGTTCATTAAGGTTTGCTCCGCATATGTGACAAAGCCCCTTACAATCCTCGGAGCAAAGAATCTTGCTTTCAAAGCCAAGAATGAACATTGAAACAGCAAGCTCCTCCAAATCCAGTTCATCATCCTCACAGACAATGAAATAATCTTCATCATCCTCATTATCAAGATGATCTACGATACAAGATTCAAAAGGCACGGAAGTAATCCGTGAGAACTCCTTTGCACAGCGGTCACACACGAGATTCCGTTCTCCTTCCATTGTCATTGACAAAAGGAGAACCCCTGCACGATTTGTAATTTCTCCGGAAATGGTTATCGGCTTTGAAACTGTTGTTTCTATCTCCGATATATCCGCAGTAAACTCAAACTGTTTTTCGCGAAGTGAGCCGTCGCGCAGCTGTTTAATGTTTATACGCATAACAAACTCCATAACTGTGACATTTTAACGTCACAAACTATATTATACTTACAAGATTGCGTTTTGTCAAGCAAAAATTTAAATTAATCAATATTTATATTATTCTGGATGCAAGCAGCCTTTAAAGTGTTTTTCATAAGCATTGTAATTGTCATGGGACCAACTCCGCCCGGAACGGGAGTTATATATGAAGCCTTTTCTGAAACCGATGCAAAATCAACGTCTCCGCAGAGCTTTCCTTCCGCATTGCGGTTGATACCTACATCCATTACAACACAGCCTTCGGATACCATATCACCGGTAACAAAGCCTGCTTTTCCGACTGCCGCAACGATTATATCTGACTCACGGAGAATCTTTGCAAGGTCCTTCGTTCTTGAATGGCAGATTGTAACGGTTGCATTCTTATGGAGAAGAAGCATTGACTGGGGCTTTCCTACAATGTTGGAACGACCGATAACCGCCGCACGCTTTCCCGCAACATCAATTCCATACTCTTCAAAGAGAGCCATAACGCCTGCCGGTGTGCACGGAAGAAAATCAAAGTCTCCTGTCATAATCTTTCCTACATTCTGAGGATGGAACGCATCAACATCCTTTTCAGGAAGAATTGCGTTTATGATTTTGTCCTCGGAAATATGCTTCGGAACGGGAAGCTGAACGAGAATACCGTTTATGTCTTCCTTCGCGTTGAGCTTATCAATGAGAGCAAGAAGCTCTTCTTCTGTTGTTTCTGCAGGAAGTGCATACTCCTCGCTGTAGATTCCACATTCGGCACAGGCTTTTTTCTTATTGTTTACATATGTACGACTTGCAGGGTCATCACCTACGATAACAACGGCAAGACCTGCCTTTATTCCCATTTCGCCAAGTTTTTTTACCTTGTCGTAAACTTCACCTCTGAGCTTTGCCGAGGTTGCCTTTCCATCAATTATTACTGCACTCATCTTCATTACCTCCGATTTTATTTTCTTTTATTTTTTTATAATTATAAACCAACAAAACAAGTGCTGCAACTGCACTTGCACCAGCAAGAAGCTGTGATACACGAATGGGTGTTCCCGGAATGTAGAGACTGTCTGACCTGAGTCCTTCAATCATCATTCTTCCGATCCCATACCACATCACATAAAGAAGGAAAACCTCACCATCGAATTTACGCTTCTTTGAATAAAAATGAAGGAGTATAAACCCCGTTATGTTCCAGAGCGACTCATACAAAAACGTGGGGTGAACACAAGTTCCGTTTGGTATCTGCATACGCCACGGAAGGGTTGTCTCTCCGCCGTAGGCTTCTACGTTCATAAAATTTCCCCAACGTCCGATTGCCTGTCCTATCAAAAGACCGAGAGCTCCCACATCAAGAAAATTCACTATTTTCAATTTCTTGAATTTGCAATATATACAAACACCGAGGACAGCAAATATTATGCCTCCGTATATTGCAAGTCCACCCTCCCAGATATATAACATACTTATCGGGTTATCAAGGTACCTGTCAAGTTCAAACAACACATAATAGAGTCGTGCTCCGACTATTGCAAGAGGTGTTGCAACCATAAGCATACCGCTTAGTTTCTCATCATCAAGACCGAACTCCCGACTGCGATGCATGGCATACAAAACCGCGAGAAAGAATCCCGTTGCAATAATGATTGCATACCAATAAATAGATCTTCCGAAAATTTCAAACGCGACACGATTCAAGTCAAGTTCAATTCCGAGTCCCGGAAAAGCGATATGTTTCATCATTCGTTCACCTGCTTATTGTCAATCACGGAAAGGGTGGTATTTTCTTCTTTGAAAAACTTTTTCAAAAAGGCAGAGATTTCATCTGCATCTATTTCATTTATGATTTCCATAGTGTCAAGATAATCATATCCGGCAAAAACCGCATCAGCCTGCTCATGGCACAAAGACTTGACTTTATCGAGAGAGCGAAGTTTCATACCGAGATTTGCCTTCTTGATGCGATTGAAATAGCTCACATCAACACCATCCGAAAGTCTTTCAACCCTTTTATATACTGCTTCAAGCACACGCTTGGGTTCACGGCTTTCTCCCGATATCATCATTGCAATGCTGCCGGGGAAAAACATCGCTTCCGAATCAAAGTCCGAGCTTACCGTTCCGTCCCCGTAAAGACTTGTATACAAAGACGATGCCGGGCCTGCAAGCACATCTGCCGCAAGTTCTGCTACCACTCTGTTACGCATACCTTCTTCGCCCGCGGTTTTCATTGCACACTTTGTTCCTATTGCAAACACGGGAATCGGCGTTTCCATATTTTCCTCGCAATATTTTCGGGAAACAGCCCCGGGTTCATTCCCATAATCGCGTTCCGGAAGAATAACCTTGTCGCGACGAAGTATTGACTCTGCTGCACTTATCACCTTTTCAGGTGCAACATCTCCGGCAACGCACAGGGTCATATTGGATGGAACATAAAAAGTGTTATAACATTTGAACAAGGTATCACGTGTTATCTGTCCGATGCTTTCAACCGTTCCTATAATTGAGTCCTTTGCAGGATGAACAGAATACAACGAGGACATAAGATTTTCATATACGCGCCAACCGGGGCGGTCATTTACCATACTTATTTCCTGACCGATTATTCCCTGCTCTTTTTTGACATTCTCATCGGTAAAATATGGAGAGGTTACGAAGCTCAAAAGAATCTCAAGATTGTGCATAAACTTCTCTGTTCCCGAAAAATGATATGCCGTCATCGTTTTTCCGGTGAACGCATTTGGCGATGCACCGGTTTTCGCAAATATCTGCAATGCATTTCCGCCATCAGGTTGTTCAAAAACCTTATGCTCGAGAAAATGAGCAACACCGAGCGGTGATGTGTATTTTTCTCCGCCCAAATCAAAGCTTATATCAATAGAGCCATAGTTCACGGCAAGCATAGCATAGGATCGGCGAAAGCCGGGTTTTGGGAAAACGCATATCTTGAGTCCGTTTCCGCAGGTGTGGGAAATCATTTTCTGGTTAATGTTCGGATAACAGTTTTCTTTCAACCTTCTCAACCTCCGTTCCCGTCAAAAGATATACCGTGGACAATCTGAAGTCATTTACGGTTTTCTCAATCATTTCTCTCTTGATATTCTTCACCGCCGCAGCTGCCTCCGAAGGAGTTCTTTCATCATTAAGAAGAGATGCGCGAAGCCAGAATGCTTCCATTGAGAATATGGAATCTTCGGTGGTCAGAAGACCATCTATCATTCCCTTTTTGGAATCTGAAATTTCCTCATCGGTGATATTGCCGTGAACGCAATTTTCAAACTCTCTCATCACAGCCTTTTCGGCAATATCTGCGTTATTTGGGTCGATTCCGGCATACATAAACATTGCTTTTTCAAAAGAATGGAAGGTTGCTCCCGTTGAATAACAAAGAGACTCCTTCTCTCTGACGTTGGTAAACAGCTTTGAAGTTGTGCCACCACCGATTATTGATGTTACGAGCTTTGCCGGATAAATATCGCTCACATCCGCACTCATACCGATTACAAGACACGCCTGTGATACATCCATTTTTTCACAAATGCGTTTTCCCCTTGCAAATTCAGGAGTGGTTACCGCAAGCTTTGCTATCTTGCCTCTCTGACATCCGGCAAACATTTTAGACACTTCATATGCTACTTCATCAAAAGAATACTTTCCGCAGAAGAAAATTTCACAAGGAGCTTCCGATACAAACTTTCTGTAAAATCTGTAAAGAGATTTTGCACTTATCTTCTCTGCCTCTTCCTCTGTTCCAAGCTCGTCCACGCCAAAGGAGCCATCCTCAAACATATGCTCATTTATCTTTTTGAAGGCATAGGACATTTTACTGTTTATCTCGGATTTTATCTCATCAATGAGATTTACGCGCTCACCGCTGACATAATCCTCCGAAAAAATGCCATCACAGAGCATAGGGTCAAACAAAATCTCGCCAAGAAGCTTTACGGTGTTTTTCAACGCATCGCCATCAACATCAACAAAATCACAAATGAATCCACTTGTCATAACATCGCCGTATTTTCTTGAAATCGGTTCTATTCGCGTACCATACATATCATCAAGTGCCGCCGCAAGACACTTCATATTGGGATGCTTTGTTGTTCCCCTGCGAAGCACTCGCGGAAGAAGTGTCATATTTGATGCAACCTCATCACTTATCCCTGCCATAAACGAAACGGATATACAATTGGTTTCAAATCTTGTGCTTTCTATTACCCTGAGCTTTATTCCGGGTAAAATCTCTTTATATGTCATATTCATAAGAAAATCTCCTCCTTTGAAAATGACCCTAATTTCTTAACTTATATTATACACAATTTTCCTCCGCATTACAACAGCCTTATCAAAATAAAAATCACATTTCTTTTGATGTATCTCCGATGATATGATATAATATAAAAAAAGAATTCAAGGGAGGCTTTCCATTGAACTGGATCTGGACAGACAATGCAACTGCTGTAACAAACACTTATGCAGAGTTTTTTCAAGAGTTTGACTATTCCGGCAAAGATGTAATTCTCAACATAAGTGCATCCGATGAATATGCAGTTTTCTTAAACGGGCTTTTTATAGAGTGTGGACAGTATGATGACTATCCGGACTATAAAATATATGATTCCTTGGATATATCCAAATATTGCACCCCCGGTAAAAACGAGTTGATTATCCAAGTGTATTATCAAGGGATCAACAGTGCTCAATGCATAAAGAGTGAACCTAAACTTTGGTACTCTCTTCTATGCGGTGACAAAACATATAACAGCGGAAGTGACACTCTTTGCAGAAAACTCACCGCATACACAGAAGGTAATATCGAGCACATTTCACCGCAACTGGCCTTTTCCTTCCATTATGATGCAAGAAAATACGGTTCCGAAGTTCTTACTTCTGCATATTGTCTCAGTTGCAATATTCTGCTACTTCCACGTCCAATAAAAAAGCTCTTGATTCATCCACCTTCAGAAGGGCATATCCTGAACCAAGGAGTTTTTATTTCTGCACCCGACATTTCTTCCGTCACACCTGCAGAACGCATTTATTCGGATCTTATCGCGCCTCGATATGCCGATGCCTTCGTTTCATATTCTCACGAATCCGATAAAATAGAAGAATACACAACGCCAAAGCTTCGCCTGCCTTCTGCCGGTTATACATTTTCAACTCCCGAAAAGTATGACGGTACATATATGATTGTTGATTTAGGTCATGAGTTTTCAGGTTTTGTCCACCTTGAGCTCGATGCAGCAGAGGGTGCTGTTTTTGATATCGCTTATGGCGAACATCTTGACGATGGAAGAGTCCGTTCAAGTGTCGGTCAAAGAAACTTTGCATTTTCATATACTTCACGCAGCGGAAGACAAAGTTTCACCCATTATTTCAAACGCATTTCAGGCAGATATCTTGAGCTTCACGCTCGAACAGACAAGCCGTTCACTTTATATCATTTATCGATACGACATACGGAATATCCCCTTAATCTCCTTCCCTATCCCGAATCACTCACCGATTCACTTGCAAGAAAGATTTATGATGCATCCGTTGAAACACTCAAGTTATGTATGCATGAGCATTTTGAAGATTGTCCCTGGCGTGAACAGGCACAGTATGCAATGGATTCACGCAATCAGGCACTTTTTTGTTATTATGCGTTCGGAGAATATGACTATCCTTATGCTTGTTGGAAGCTTTTCGAGCCTTCGCTCCGTTCTGACGGAATGTTTCCCATAACAACACCTTCCGAAAACCCAAAAACAATCCCCTCTTTCACATTAGCCTGGGTAATTGCCTGTGAAGAGCTTGTTTCCTACGGTGGTCAAAAATACAACACCTTTGGTGATACTATGCGGTTTATTCTCGACAAGTTTTCAGAACGGGCAAAAAAAGGCATTCTTTCTTCGCTTGAAGGTGTATATTACTGGAATTATTTTGAATGGTCCGATGGGCTTGCCGGAAACAACAACAAATCTGATAAACCTCAGGAAAGTGCCGCACTTACACTCTTTTTCTATGCCGCACTTCTCTCATACAAAAAGCTCTTTAATGACGGACGGTATGCAGGCATTATGAATGAAATTGAAAGTAATTTCCATAATGCCTTCTGGAGTGAAGATGATATGGCTTATTCAACCTTCAGCGATAAAAAACACTTTGCAGAGCTTGTGCAATCTCTTGCTCTCCTTTGCGGATTGGTACCTGAAGATTTTTCCGGAAAACTGCGCAGTGAGCTTGCAAATGATGAAAATCCATGGATAAAGATAACACTTTCACACTATATATATAAGATTGATGCACTTATGGGAGAGCCTGAAAAGTATTACAATCACATAAACAGCTATATTATAAAAACCTGGGGAAATATGCTTTTTTCAGGTTCAACAACGTTCTGGGAGACCATAAATGGCGGAGACGCCTTCACCAAGGCCGGAAGCCTTTGCCACGGTTGGAGCGCTGTTCCGATTTATTTCTGGCACAAGTATTCCCCCGACGCAAAAAACGATGCTTCAAAAGAAAATTAAGCAAATATTAAATAAATACAATATGTATTTTTTCACTTGACATAAGACGCTATTTGTGGTAAAATACGTTATTGTAAAGCGGATAAACTTTACAAAGGAGGCGTTGATATGAGAAATGTTACACTTGAACTTACAATCTTGTTCGATTTTTATGGCGACATTCTGACCGAAAAGCAACGCGAACTGTTTGATCTTTATTACAACGAGGACCTTTCTCTTGCAGAGATTGCAGAGCATCTCGGAATCACCCGTCAGGGGGTACGTGACAGTATTGTCCGTTCAGAAGAGATTCTCAGAAATTTCGAGGCAAAGCTCGGACTTGCAGAAAAATACGGAAAGCTTTCCGACAACGTCAAGAAAATAACCCGTGCTGCTGAGCGTATAATGATCATAAATGACACAAACTACAGGAACTTCGAGCTCGACAAATGTGCATCCGAGATAATCGAACTCACAAAAGCCCTCGAAGACTAATTATTATATACCTTCTGGAGGTAACCAATGGCATTTGAAAGTCTTACCGATAAGATTTCTGCTGCATTCAAAAAGCTCCGTTCAAAAGGGCGCCTTACTGAACGTGATGTCAAGGATGCGATGCGTGAAATAAAGCTTGCATTGCTTGAAGCTGACGTAAACTTCAAAGTTGTCCGCGACTTTGTTGCGAAGGTTTCCGAGCGAGCCGTAGGCACCGAGGTACTTGAAGGACTCAATCCGGCACAGCAGATTGTAAAAATAGTAAACGAAGAAATAACGGCACTTATGGGCGGTGCAGGCGAAAAACTTGCAATTGCATCAAAGCCCCCAACTGTTGTTATGTTTGTAGGACTTCAGGGTGCAGGTAAAACAACCAATATAGCAAAGCTTGCTTCACATCTTAAGAAAACAGCTTCAAAGCGTCCCCTTCTTGCAGCCTGTGATATTTACAGACCGGCAGCCATAAAGCAGCTTGAGGTTTTAGGTGAACAGCTTGATATACCTGTTTTTAAAGCAGAAGGAAAAAATCCCGTTCAGATTGCAAAGCTTGCAAAGGCTCATGCCGAGTCACACGGAAATGATATGCTCTTCCTTGATACTGCAGGTCGTCTTCATATCGACGAAGAGCTGATGAATGAGCTTAAATCAATAAAAGAAGAAATCTCCCCCACCGAGATAATGCTTGTAATTGATGCTATGAGTGGTCAGGATGCAGTAAGCACCGCTTCTGCCTTTAACGACGCTCTTGGAATAGACAGCGTATTTCTCACAAAGCTTGACGGTGATGCTCGTGGAGGTGCGGCACTTTCAGTTAGAGCAGTCACAGGAAAACCCATTAAGTTTGTTGGTGTGGGCGAAAAACTTGATTGCATTGAACAGTTCCACCCCGAGCGCATTGCTTCGAGAATTTTAGGTATGGGCGATGT
>JAFSEA010000061.1 GCA_017435965.1 Oscillospiraceae bacterium | reverse complement strand
TTAGCTGATATAGATTTCCGTGATGAGGACTTACGCAAATACAAGAAAGTAATTATCGATACAATCAATAAGACTGTACCAAATAAGAATCCTCGAGTATTTGCTGATTATTTCTCTACCGATATATTGACTCAAAGCGAATCTGTTATGCTTGGCAGAGCACTGTCCAAGATTCCTGAGCTCAAGCAATTCGGTAAAACGGTAATGACATTCAGGCTGTTCGACGGAAAGAACTACGATAGTGAGAGTTCCCCTATTCCGTCACGAAGAAAGAAAGCCAAGACACAAGAAAACAAACCTAAAGGAGGTAGAATGAAATAGAAAAGAAAGATATAAAGAGAAAATACTTAACAATAACTGAGGTACAAGATGAATACTTACCCGTTAGTCAGAAAAAGATAAGGAGCCTTGCAAAGAGGTATTAATCGGTAAAAATGAAAGGTGGAAGAATGTTTGTATCACGTGAGGAATTAGAAGAATTGCTCACCGATGCTGATAATGCAATCCTTCCCCTTTCGTAATGAGTGACACAGCTATGTAGACGATCAAGGCTGTTATGGTCGAACCTGATAAAACACCAAAAACAACAAATCTGAAACTTTCAATAGATGCCTTTAATAAGGCGGTCAGTATCAGTACCGGCTATGACTGTTTGGCACGTTGTAAATGATTTCTTTTCATCGGATACCCTCCACCATCCAAAAACACGGATTTGGGGGTGATTTTGAAAAAATGATATTATGTTTACTGGACAAAAGCAACTTTGCATCCGAGATAGCCAGTAAATCCATATACCAAAAGACGTGAAAGTGTATAGTTACGCGCCGCCTCCACCACACACTTTCACGTAAATAGTGATTTTATAAAAAACGCCACATAGTTAAGCTTTACTTACCATGTGGCGTATGTATTTGTGGGAATGCAAATAGACGAAACTCATATTTTGCCATTTTAGATAACATTTACAACGACTCTACTGCCCTGTTTCACGCAAAATTAACGCGACATACTTTTAGTGAGTGGTCTATCATAGAAACAATCCCAGACATATCGGTATTGTTATGCACGCTAATATGTTTGATACCACGGCAAGACCTGCACCGATTGAACAATCCTCACCTACCAGCTTAGGATATACGATTGTGTTCAATCCACAGGGCATCGCGTGGACAAACAAAGCCGCTATCGCAACATTGTTTCCGAAAATATACCAAAGGGCACATCCTATTGCAAGGGGGAAAATCAACAGTCTCAGCCCGGCTACAATATATAGTCTGACATTTGTGAAAAACTTGAGTATCCTAAATTCCGATATGGCAATTCCCGTAAGCAACATACTTACAGGTGCCATACAGGCGGAAGACTTGTCGAGCACCGTTTTTGCAACGCCCGTCACATTTACTCCCGCCATTCCTGCAATGCTTCCGGCTATCATCGCCATCACCATAGGGTTAAGAAGCTTTGCCGGAGACAGCTTTCTTTTTGTAAGTATAGAATATCCCACAATATTTGTATAAAGCATTATGGGTATTGCAAACATCATCATATTAAGTGCTCCGGCACTTCCAAGAACGCCCTCCGCCAGAGCATAACCCATATATCCGTAGTTCGGTGCAATCATAGAGTACTTATAATTATTCTGCTGATATTTGTTGTCCGAAAGCCGTGGTGAAATTATCATTGCCGCACCCCAGACCAAAGCAAGCACGCAGAAAGAGATGAGGACATAGCTGTATTTTTCGCCGAGGTATGTTGTGTTGAAATTGGATGAGAATGTCCTGAACACCGAGCAGGGCAGAAAAACATAAACTTCAAGAGCCGAGAGCAATCCCACATTTTTGCTGTCCACCCGTTTTGTTCTTCCCAACACATATCCTGCAATGATAAATATAAAAAGTATTGCAACCTGAGAAAATACAATGACCATATATAATCACCCAATGGAAGAAACTGTGGATTCCGTGTTATATATGCTCTCTATGGCACGGATTATATCTTTGCCGTAGTCTCCGCTGATTCTCGGTTTATTTCCTGTGAGTTTGGTCTCAACAAGACATTTCATCTGCAAATCCATCTCCGACAATCCGCAGCCGCAATCGATTCTTTCACGGTCTTCGTTCCGGTCAATAACCTCTATGGTATCATCGTCATATATCCGTATTTCGCCACAGGTCAGATATAAAACCGTTATGTACTGATATGCGGCAGTATGTCCCACAAGATTGATAACTGCGTTAACCCCTGTGGTTGTCCGCACAAAAGCCTGCACGTTGTTCTCCACCGTCATCCCCTCCGGGATATGGATTCCGCCGAAAGCATATTGTATCTCTCCGCCGGCGAAGAACTTGATGCGGTCAAGAGTGTGTGCTCCGAGATTGACCATAATTCCTCCGCCACTTATGTTTTTATCAAGAAACCAGCGAGGTCTGTCTTTTCTGAAATAGACGGTATTTCTCGTTTCCATAACGGATACAAGTTCTCCCAGTTTTCCCGATTCCACAATTTCTTTGGCTTTTATATTCACAGGTTCAAAACTCTGTCCGTGACCTACCCACAACATAATACCCGTTTTTTCGCAAGCCGCAATTATTTCGTTGCAGTCCTTTTCGGAAATGCCCATAGGCTTTTCGAGAAAGACATCAATATTTCTTTCGGCACACGCACATACACACGGATTGTGCATACTGTGCGGGAGATTTACCACCGCAAGGTCAATATCTGCAGCATCAAGCATATTGATGTAATCCGAATAGGTTTCTGCCCCCGTAAGCTCTGCCGCATGAGCAGTCCTTTCGGGAGAAATATCACATACTGCAGTAATTTTTGCCTCCCGGATTTTTGAAAAGGCACTTATATGCCTCTCACTTATTTTTCCGCATCCGATAAGTCCAACTTTAATCATTTTTCATTCCTCACTCCGGTCGAATAAAAGAGGTTGCCACCCGGGAGCAACCTCTTTTATTCATATGTCCGTTACTTAATATAGTCGAGAATTCTTTTCAGCAGAACAGCCACCTCAGCACGTGTTGTGTAATCATATGGTGCAATTTTGCCGTTTTTTCCATTTACAAGACCTGCACTTATGAGTGCTGAAATTGCTTCTTTTGCGTAGTCAGAAACGCTTTCAAAATCCTCGTTTTCCGGGCGGATGATATCCGCCCCTACAAGTTTATCCGTTGATTTAAGTGCACGGTATACAATTACCATCATATCCTGGCGGGTGATGTTCTCCCTCGGTGCATACTTATTATCGCCAACTCCGCCGACAAGTCCTGTATTGCGTGCGATTGCAAGTTCTTTTGCAAAATAGTCGGATTCCGATACATCCGCAAAATTTTCCGCATTGTCCGATTCAAGACCAAATGCACGGACAAGAAGAATTGCAAAGTCTGCCCTTGTTATGTTATTTCCGGGCGAGAAGGTGTTTACACTTGTTCCCTTGATAATCCCATCTTCCGCAAGTGCATTTATTGCATCCGCCGCCCAATTGTGGTTTTCAAGGTCAACAAATCGGATATTTGCATCCGGAACATCAGAGCTCTCCGGGATTTCGGGGATTTCGGGTTTATCCGTATTATCAGGCTTTGCGGTTGTTTCTCCGCCACCGCCACCGGTTGTTGAACCGTAGACCGTAACGGTAAACTGAACTGCATTCTCTCTTCCCATAGAGTCAACTGCCTTTATGGAAACGTGATTATCGCCAATCTGTCCGGCAGACGGCTTCCATGTAAACACTCCCGCATCTGCATCAAAGGAAGCGCCTCTCGGAAGTCTGCCCTCCTTCAGCGTAACAACTTCTCCGGCAGCTCCACGGGCACTTATCTTTACCGACACCGAGCTTCCGGAAGAAACAGTCACATTTCCTATCGGGTCAATAATCGGACGGTTATTGACTGCATAACTCATAGGAATTGAGACTTTCTGTCCCTTGGCTATATTATACTCATAGCCCAGAGCTTCATTATCCGAATCAATATAATCACGGATGAATGTTATATCGCCGGTGCTTACAACGGCAAGTCTCGGATTCTTCATTTCTGCACTTTGAATCATATATGCGCCGTTCTGCACGTTGTCATTCTCCACAATTATGAGTCTGCCTGTGAGATCATTTGCAGTTGCGTCCGAATCAAGTGCAATTTCAATTTCATTATCAAAGGACAATTCTTTTGTGAAGTTCTTTATTCGCCCTGTTATTTCAGATTTTGCATATGTCTGTGTGCCGATAATCGTGCCGTCCTGAACGTAGCTGTATATATTCGCTCCTTCGGAATTGATACTGTATACACCCACAAAACCGGAGAAGTCGAACAATCCGTCAACATTGTATGTAACATTCTTGCTTGATGAATATACGATATAGTCACATCTCCCGTTTTCAAATTCAACTTTAACAGCCTTTACAACATCGCCTTTCTTCTGTTCTCCGGAAACCACCCTGACATCCACCTGTGACATACCGGTAACATATCTGCTTTCGTCATATGGTTCAAAGACTGTTGTGAAGAGAGAGTCAAGATTTCTTCCGCTTCTTCTTGCAAGCATATATCTCACCGAATCAAGTCCTGCATTTATATTTCTCGGGTTTCTCGGCGGGCATCCGTCTGCAAAAGATACTTCGGAAAGCTCAAAATCATTGAGCATCGTTACTCTTAAGTGGAAATCGTGGGATGCATTAAGGAATTTTCTGAAGTCACGGACTTTGTAATCCACAAAGAACTCTCCGGTTTCGGGGCTGTCATCACGGTCAACATTGAAAAGCCACGTATATCCGCGCGGATACATTGTCTTTTCTCTTATATGTCCGATAACGGTTGCGGGGTCTTTTCCGAAAGGAACGTCGGCGCCGGCATAGCTGCCCACATAGTTTCCGTCCTCATCGGTTTGTTTTGTAAATTCAAGATTGTCGGAATATTCAGCTACCTCCTTGCTCATCGCATAGAACGAGTAGAGGTGATCATCGCCGCCTTTTACCCTGAAAAAGTCAACGCCGTATGAGTTCTCATCGTCATAGTCAACCATAACCACGGTTCTTCGATACATATCCGTTTGCTTATATACCTCGGGTGCATCAATATCCATCACTCTGACCATATCATCGGTATCATCAAAATGGAGTGGGAACTGACTCTTTTTATTGGTTAAAAGCTGAGTTTCCTCATCAACTGTTATCGTATTATGAGAAAGAGTTGCATTATGCCATTGACTTCTGTTGGGGTCTGTAGATGCCATTTCCGGATATCCGTTATCCGATGCAAAAGCAATTCCGAAGGCATCAATACCAAGGTGAAGTGTATCTTCGTGCTTATGACCGAATGCACCACCGAAATAAATCCAGAAGTCGCGCTGGGTATTTGCATCATAATATGAATTGTCATTCTTATATAAGCTTCCGCTTCTCAGAGCTGCAAGGCCATATCCCGAATAGAGAGTGCTGTCGTCATAATTATATTCTCCGTGAGTTTCAATGAGTTTTTCTATATCTTTCTCGAGAGATTCACGATTGAGCGAATACGCATTGTACATAAGACCCTCTGCAGAATTTCCGTTCATGCAATACAAATGCTGACCGATTACAATCCTGCTTTCTTCATCCTTCACGGCGGCAAATGCATTTGCAAGCATATCTTTTGAGGGGAACGATGCAAAATGACCTACATAAGAGCCGTCACCCAATGGTAAAAAGCCCTTTCGCACCATAGTAAGTGGTGCATAGGATGTGAACATCTTTACATATTTGGGATTTTCATAAAGGGTTGTGCCGGAATACTCATCGTATCGGGCAAGGGTATCAGCCAGGTTTGCAAGTTCTTCTATCCACAAACCGTTATAAGAAACGCTTACTTCTCCGCCCTGACCGTCACGGGACACTTCCGAAATAAGCTTGTCATTGACTCCACAGCCCGTACAGGACTCATCGTGGACAAGCTTTCCACTTCGGAATATAAAGTCAATCATTTCATCTGTCTCAGGGTGTGAATCAAGAACGATTGCAGCCATTCCCAAAGCAGATTCCTTCATACCGAAGTTTCCTGTAATTTCCCCTTCTTTAATGCCGTCAAACACGCCACGAAGAATACCATCCTCGCAATTTTTGCGGATTGCGGCAGGTGTGGATTTATCTCCTATGATATACTCACGGGATTTTTCACCAAGGAAGTTCAGAACTTCTTTGTCTTCAAAGGCGGGATAAAACGCATCATATGCCTTGATAAGGTGCGGAGCAAGGTATGTTTCCCAGATTCCACCTACAACCTTACCGCAACCGTCTGCACTTCCGTCGGCATTTGCCATTCCCATGCAACAGATGCTCTGGTCAAAATCCGGATATACATCGGCGACTCTGTCAAGAAGTATCGCTCCGGTTCTGCCATATTTCGCCTCACCTGTATAAAGATATGCAAGAGACAGGTTATTAAGTGCATCTGAAATTGTTGCCGAACCGTTTGACTTTCCGTAAGATCCGTTGAATTCCCAGAGTCCAAGGTGATTATAGCACGCAATAAACACATACTTCTCCTTGATGTTGTTGCCGTAGGTTCTTCCCGTTTCATAACCGAAGCCGTCATCAACTGCCCAGCCTTCAGGTGTTTCGGAGCCTGTAAGCTCCACGTGGCAATTCTCGTTTCCTATCTCCGGATAGAGTTCATTCACAAGATATCCGCGCTCTCCGTTTGCAACAAGCTCTGCATTCTTTTTATGCGCAAGTTCTCTGTCAAATACTCCGTATTCGTTTATTCCAAGCTCGTAAAAACTTCCGAAATCATTTGACGGGAAATGACGTTTGCACTCAGGACATTGTATTTTCCACTCATTGGTAATAGGGTTCATCTGCCACGGATAATGAGCATACTTTGAATACAGATCTTCCTGACAATACGGACAAACAGAACGATTGGGATCATCAGACATTTTGATTGAAGATGACCTGGGAAGTCCCTCTGCGGTAACCATTCTCCACAGTTTGTCATATCCGAACTCAACATATTTATCCGCCTTTTCTATGGCATCTTTTCTTTGTGTTTTCAGTTCAGAATCCTTTTCTGCGTTCTGACGCATAGCTGCAACAATTTCTTCTGTCCAGTAGGTTCTTCCCACTTTTCCGTCCTGAACCATGAGTGTAATCTCTGCGGTTTTTGTTATTTCTCCAAGGGTTATTCTTGCAGTCAATATCGTTTCCCCGCAAGATAAAAGGTCAAGACCGACACGTGCCGCAGAAACTTCTTCTCCGTCCTTTTGGACTTGTGAAAGTTCATAATTTTCTTCAAATGCGGCAACGCTTTCATCAGAGCTTTCAAAAGTCATCTCTGCCGATTCAAGATCAAGATATCTTCTTACTGCGGTGGATGCTACCGCAAAAATCTCAATTTTACCCTCACCTATATTCACATACGGCGGAAGATCAATAAACTCTGCGGCATAATATTCATCATTTCTGATTTCAATATCAAAAGAGATTTCATAAGTGCTTCCGAAATATGAGACTATACCGATAACATTTGTGTTGCCCACACTCACCGGAACAAGAACATTTCCGTCAAAATATGCTACGTCTGTATTTCCGGAACTCCATACGGTTGTTGCGCCAGAAAGCTCTATGCCGCTTTTAAGCGTTGCATCTGCAAAAAGCTCTGTGTTTTCACCGATATAGAAAACACGCTCTGCGTTTCTTATATCTGCTGAACTTATTCCCCCACGGTCAAATACGGTTACCTTCACAGGTTTTGAAATAACATCATAACTTACGACAAACTCCGCATCACCTATCTCATCACCGCCGGAGGTTATTTTGCCGTTATTATCTGTGTAAGCTATGGACGAATCGACACTTTTAAAGGAAAGACCAACAATGCTGTTGTATGTGATTCCGCTTGCACGGGTGACCGTTGCAACAATCCTCGTTTCCTCACCAAGCCCTATTTCGGTCTGCTCGGCACGGGGGTTTATGTCCACGATTCTTGATGCATCAAGAAGAAACTCGCTGATTTTGAGAGTCGCATCTTCCTCGTCTGATTTTTCTGTCTCGATGGTAAATACATATTCCCCATTCTTTAAATAAACGGAATCGAAAAGGAAGTGTTTTTCTCCGGTTTCTTCGGCGTATGTCTCAATAGCACCAAGAAGGATTGAATTGCTTTCACCGTTACGTCTTAAGAAAAGCTTTGCACGCACTCCCCGACTGTCTGAAATTGCCTTCAAGCTTGGCATATACTCAGATTCCTTTGTGACATTCACTTTGAAAGAAATTGAGGCATTTGATTCACTCTGCACCTTTATTTCTGTATGACTTTCACCGGCAGTTGCACCAAGCACTTTGTCAGAGCCTGCATATGCCCATTGAGACGATAATCCGGAAGAGTCCTCGTTAAATTTTTTAAAGGCATCAACGAAAATTATGTCCGAGCCATTCTCCTCGCCGTGTGAAGAAGCCGAGAACACATATCTTTCGATATTTCCCTCATCTATTTCCTCCAGTGTAAAGCCTCTGTGGAATGATGTGATGCTTGTATTGCTCTCAATGTCCTCAGCGGTTATTCCATCCTCGGCAGACAGGACTATTATATAAGTTCCCGGTTTTTCTGCCAGCACCTCACCTATATATTCATCCTCAAACTCTGTATCTTCAGATGTATTTGTCTCGTGGTAGAAATTCACACTTCCAACAAACTCTTCATCCGATGCAATAACCGTTCGTGATTTTGCCCCGGACAAAGTTGACACATCCTTATCCTCCAGCCAGAAGAAACGCACACCACGGCTTGATGTCTTTTTTATGGGATTTACAAAGAGCTTGTATGAGCCTTCTTTCGGCACGTAAATTTTATATGCCACCCAATGACGGAGAAGCTTTTCTCCGTCTGCACGTATAATCTGCCCCGCATCGGACTGAACTCTTCTCCACTCCTCACCGCGGAGGTCATAGTGGCTGAGGTTGCCCATTGCCACGTGTTTCCACGGCATTGTCTTTCTGAGATTGACCTCTTCATATTCATCAAACAAACTGAGATTCCATTTGTTTGCGGCAACGGTTGTGGGGTCATTCATATATTCCGTGCCCATTTTGTACTTAAAGGTCTGTATCTCCTTGTCGGAGGCATCATAAAGACAAACAATTGCAGATATACTTTTCTCAATATCTCCACACTTGATTTTTAACTCTGCTTTTCCGGTATTGAGTCCTTGCACAACACCGTCAGAATCAACCTTTACTATCTCTTGTGACAAGTTTTCGTAAGTTATTTCAGGATTCTCAATCTCACCGCCCGCAAAGTTTATGGCACGGACATTGATTTCAACAGTTTCATTCAGTCCGATTACTTCGGGGAAATCAACGTGAAGCTCCGAAACGGTGGAGTCATCAACAACCCGGATTTCCGTTTCCGTTATCGCCTCTCCTATCTGCGCTTTAACAACGGAATTGCCGACCTTTTTCGCCTCAACGTTTCCGTTTGCATCAACAGTTGCAACGCTTTCATCAGAGCTTGAGTAGCTTATGCCGTCCGGCACCTCGCAAATATGACCGCTTTCATATGTGACAAATGCCGAAAGCTTCATTTTTGCACCCACATTCATTATGGGGCTTTCTCTTTTTATTTCTATTTCTGTTGCATCTTTTGCATCAAGAGAAAAGGATGCAACTCTTGCATAGATGTAGCCGTCGGAATATTTCGCAACAGCTTCATTTCTTCCGTTTGAAACAAAGATAAGATAATAATTGCCCCGGGTTAATGAAACGGGCAAAAATCCTGTTGCCTTCACGGTTTCGGTCTCTGCAAACAAATCAACTTCACCGATAAGGCTATCCGGATTCGAAGAAACAAGCGACCTTATTGCCGCTTCGTTTGAAAGTCCTGTCATATCGGCTTCATTTCCGGTCTTCTTTATGAGATAAGCCTGCATAATATATCCCTTGGGGATGGCGATGTAATTCAATATGGGGGTATACTTTCCGTCAGACTTTACTTCAAGTTCAAAAACCATATCAAATCTATTGAAGGCGGCATTTGCTTCTCTTGAATTCCATGCGGCAAAGGTTGCGTTAATCTGCGCACTGTTCACTGCACTTATGCCCACAGCTCTCCATTTATCGGTTTTTGATTCATTTACATCGGAAAACTCCATGGGTTTTTTTACAAGAGTGGTGAGTCTTCCGTCTGTGGTTGTGGAAAGATAGTCTGAACCGAAATTATAATCATAAACAAATTTGGCTTCTGTCTTCAGAACTGATATTTCAACATCCGAAAATGTTCCATCGGGAGTGTATGTCACACGGATAACACCCTCACCCGGTGCAAGTCCAAGCACCTCGCCCGAATCATTTACCGAAAGAATTTCTTCGGTAAGACTTTTGTATGTAACGCTATCGGTTGCGTATGTTCTTCCGCTTTCAAGAGTTACCGAAGATATAATCTGTGTTTTCTCACTTAAAGGAAGCTCAGCTCCGCTTTCTGCCGTTGCATTGAAGCTGCGGAGAGAAGTTCCGTCAAGCTCAAAGGAGGAAAGTTTTGCACGAATCTTTCCGCTTGCAGCCGAATAATTTTCACTCAAACCATCCGACACAATAAGAAGATTATATGTTCCCACTTCAAGAGTCATGGCAGAAAAAGAGGTTGACATAGCTTTTTCTTCCGGAGCACACATATCAAATCTTCCGATGATATCCTTTGTATGTGCGTTGATATATTGCTTGACCGCAGCATTGTTGACAGCACTCATATCAGGGTCGGATGCAGATTCCTTTGCAAGAATTATTGCAACCTTATACCCCTCCGGCAGAGTGTTATAGCTTATTGTGGGTATATATGTGCCGGATTTTTCCACCTTGATCTTAAATACTGCCGTAAAATGGTCGAAGGTGGCATCACCCTTTCCCGCAGTAAGGATGATATCACTTTCATTTACCACAGTATTCGGCGTTGTCCGAAATCCCACCAGCCGCCACGGGGCAGACACATTTTCGACTATTTCGTCAAAGGAACCATATTCAAAAACGGCCCCGCTTGCACCCGAATCCTTTCCCATAGCTTTATATCCGAAGCTATAAACATACACTTTGTCCTCAGTAGCATATGTAACCGGCACGATGGATAATACCATAGCCATTACAAGAACAAGCGAAAACAATCTGTTCATTTTGTTTTTCATATATACTCCTCCTGCAACAATTTCATAATTGTATTATACCATTACAAAAAAACAAAAACTGTGTAAAATTGTTCAAACATTTTTTCGAAATTGATACTTTGAAAAAAATGTGGTAAAATAATAGATAAGGAGGTGTAATCAATGGCAAAAGAATACAATCGGAAATACGTTGCATTTGCAAATAAAAAGCTTTTTGGCGAGCAGTTTTTATGTACTTCCTTCAAGTGTGCCCATCATCTTCTTGACAGAGTGCACCTCCATGATTATATCCAGATTTTCTATGTGAAAAGCGGCAGTCACAAGCATATTGTAAACGGTGTCGAATATGAACCATGTGCAGGTTCCCTTGTGTTCATTTCGCCTTACACCCACCACTATGTGGATAACAGATTGTCAAATGATGACTTCTATTCCCGAAGCATCTCCTTCCCCGAGGAGTTTTTCAATTCTCTTTCCGGGGATAAGCTGGAATTCAACGGCAGTACAGCCATCTGGGGCGGATTTGAGCTTTATGTTTACCGCAAGCTCTCCGAGCAGGAGAACATCATTGCAAAAGAGAGCATCAATGCCATTATCGCAGAGCTTGGTAAGGCGAACGAGACATCCGCCAAAACAATTCATCTGCACCTCCGCAAAATCCTCACTCTGTTAAAGAGCAAAACCCGTGCGACCCCACCCGGACGTGTTCACGCCGATATGCGCCTTGCAACAAGGCAGGCAATCTCGTATATTCTTGAAAATCTTGATAATTCCTTCAAGCTTGAAGATGTCTGCAGATATGTGGGAATGTCCCGCACGTCCCTTGCAACGGCTCTCAAAACAATCACAGGACTTTCCTTTTCCGAATTCATCGTTGCGCTGAAGATTCAGCGTGCAAACTGCGAGCTTGTTGAAACAGACAAATCCTCAAGTCGGATCTCTGAAGAGTATAATTTCTACGACAGAAGCCATTTTTACAAATGCTACACGCAGGTAATGGGGTGCAGTCCCACGGAATATCGAAAAAAATACCGCGAGGATGACATTTCAAATGAAGAGCTTGCCAAAAAGCATGACATCCATACAAGCTAAAATACCACAACTTGTATTCATCCAAGCTGTGGTATTCTTTATTATCTGGAATAAATGACCTTTATTGAATTATCTGTGCCGTCTCTGTATATAGCATAGCCACGGGCATAGCTTTTATCGGAGGTTACGGTGAACTGACCGTGAGGAAGAATATTTCTGACCTTTGCCTTTTCCTCGGCGCTGCTAAGAGAAATATTTGCATTTCCTCCGAAGAGTATTCCCGCTTCAAGTATCTCATAGTCGCCCTCGTCATACTCCAGCATAAAGGCACCGTTATTGGTATCGAGAACAACAAGAGGAATCCTGTCCGAAACACTCTCTGTATTCTCCGTTATTTCTGTTGAATCCCATGCAAAATATGTATATTCACCGGAGTAGGAAACAAGCCTTCCGTCTCTCATCCATCCCTTCGTTCCGCCGGTTACGGTGATTTCCTCCTCGTATTTCGGATTGGTTACGGGAGAGCCGGGCTTTTCTATGGTAACACCGTTCAAAGTGTTGGCAACGGGATTATACATAGCAACAGCCTGTGTTACTCCGACAGGAATTTCCATTTCCGTTGTAAGCTCTGTTTCATCCGCAAGAATCCATTTCGAGAAGGTGTAACCTGTGAGTGTTGCAGGAGTAAGACTTGAAAGCTTTCCCGATTCTGCATCGGCGGTGAGGCTATCAACATATACGCCATTCCAATTGAATCTGTCAACTTGTCTTGCGTCTTCATCATCTGCGGTATATACTGCGGTAATCGCCGTATTTCCATACAGTGCCAACGTTACTGTTTTATTTCCGCTGTAGTATTTGCCGGTTGCACCGCTTCCCATAACCCAGTATCTGAATGTGAATCCGTCAACATCCTCTGCGGAAAGTGTTATCTCCGAGCCTGTTCCGATGCTTCCGACTATGTTTTTCTCACCGTTATCCACAGCTATTCCCGAATAATCCGATATATTTGCAAATACTCCGTAACTGACACTCGCAGGTGCGTTTTCAGGCTTCGGTGCGGGAGTATAATCCGCTTCTTTTACAAGGGACATACTCTCAACAAGCATATATCCTGCGCCGGAATGGCTTACTCCGTCAAATGCGAACATAAGGTAATATTCGCCTTGTGAAAGCTCAATGGTATTATCATATGTATGCTCAACAACGTTTGCCGCCGTGAAATTCATATCCGTAACACTCACATCATAGGCATCCACCGACTGACCGAGAGGTGTTCCGCTTTCTGCGAGGATTTTCATTCCGGCATCTGCCGGAAGTGCAAAGTCCGAATTCTCTGTGGGCACAATAAATGCAAGGAGCTTTCCGCCTGTCTTGTACTTCTGATATTTCAGCACAGGTCTGTAAACTCCGTTTTCTCCGACCTTGATTTTAAAAAGAATACCATTCTTTCCAAGAGCAACATTATCGCTTGCAAACGCCGCATAGAAGCCGTTTGCAAGTGTTTTGCCGTGTGCTATGCTCCGGGCGTTTACATAGTGCCACGGTGCAGATTCCGAAGCCACCACCGAAGCAAAACTGTTTACCGAGATTATTGATGTTTCGTTTGCAACATTATGCGATGCTGCACGGAAGTTATAATCATATATAAGTACAACCCTGATATCTGTTGTTGTCTTGATATCCGTTCCCTTTACCATTGCCGTTATTGTTGCCACACCGGGATTGACTCCCGTTACAACTCCGTTTTCATCAACTTTTGCAACAGAATCCGAGGAAGAAGTATACTCAACGTCAACATTCTCAAGGACAGAGCCGTTGGCAGCCCTTACAACTGCTGTGAGGCTCGCTGTTTCATTAACTGAAATTTCATTTTTGTCCGAAGTTACCGAAACAGATGAAGGTGCAACCTTATTGAGAGCAAAGCTCTCCACAAGCATATATCCTGCACCGGAATGGCTCACTCCGTCAAAGGCAAACATAAGGTAATATTCACCTTCCAAAAGCACAATGGTATCATCATATACGTGCTCAACAACGTTTGCCGCCGTGAAATTCATATCCGTAACACTCGCGTCATAGGCATCTACCGCCGCACCAAGGGGTGTGCCGGTTTCTGCAAGGTTCTTCATGCCACCGGATGACGGAAGTGCAAAACCTGAGTTCTCTGTGGGCACAATAAATGCGAGAAGTTTTCCGCCTGTCTTATACTTCTGATATTTCAGCACAGGCTGATAAACACCGTCTTCTTCCACCTTGATTTTAAAAAGAATACCGTTCTTTCCAAGAGCAACATTATCGCTTGCAAATGCTGCATAGAATCCGTTTGCAAGTGTTTTTCCATGAGCTATGCTTCGGGCATCAACGTAGTGCCATGCCGAAGTTTCCGAAGCTACCACCGAATCAAAACTGTTTACAGTGCTTATTGATGTTTCGTTTGCAACATTGTGTGACGATGCACGAAAGTTGTAGACGTACGAATCTTTTGTTTCTGCCGCAAACGATGCCGGAATCATGCTCTGCACGAAGCAAAACACAAGTATAACAGACAAAAACTTTTTCATGATATTCCCTCCATAATAACTTTTATTTAATTTTAACATCACTTTCTGTATAAATCTGTGTAAAATTTACCAAAAATCAACGGAGTTCTTTGAAAACATTTTTGATGTTTTCCGAAGGAATACCTGGATGTGAAAAACTCTTTGAAAAAAACAATTTAACTACATTCGTCTCTGCGTATTGGAAAGGAAGTCCCGATCCAAAGCAAAAATACTTTGCATCAACCTTTGCCATAGCCGTTTTCACGTTATTTATCATAAAGCCTTCCACTTGTGTGATGTCAAAATAAGTTTTTCCCCGTTCTTTTATAAGTCTGCAAAGCTTATCATCAATCACCGCCGGATTGAAGCCTGTTATCATAACGTTCACATTCCTGTTTGCAGAAAGCAGAGCAAACAATTCATCATTATATAAGTTGTCCGGGGTGTCCATTCTTCTTCTGCCGCGGAAATTCTCAACACTTGCACAAATCCTTACCGGAACATCATATTTTTCGGCAAGACTTAAGACTTCTCTCGCACGATGCTTTGGCATATATTCATCATAAAGCATTTCGGGTGCAAGAGAATATCCGTGATATCTCGGTGCAAGCTCAAACCCGCAAAATCCAAGCTCAAGCATTTTAATGGCATCATTTTCCCATTCAGGATATGTAGGATTTACTATTGCAAGGGGCAGAAAATGCATCTCACCAGAATATTCTTTCATCTGCTCATACAGTTCAATATTGGCGGTGTTTGCATCTTTATAGAAGAATCCGTTTATGTTTGCAACAACCATATGCGTTATACCGTTATCCAAAGCAAGCTCCGAAAGTCCGATAAGCGAATTTTCTGAAACGTTGCGAAATGGCCAGTGTCCGCAATAAGAATTTATATCAATAAGCATTTTACTTTCCCTTTCCTTCTAAAAACCTCTCAAAAGCTGCACCTGACAGTATTTTCTTCTTGTCCTCTTCGGGAATTTTTGCACCTACCATTTTCCCCACACAGGATGAATACATACCGTCTGTTCCAAAGAGCAATCTGTCTGCCCCTATATATCGGTACGCCTCTTCCATAAGGTTTCTGTCGTATACGCTTCCTCCGATATCTGCAAATACATTTGGGCAATCAGCAATGGCTTTTATCGACCATTGCCAGTCTCCGCCACCGCCGATATGAGCCATAACAAGAGTGGCCTCGGGATATCTTCTTGCAAGGTTTGCAATATGAGCACCATCTGAAAGTCTCGGCTGACAGGTCAGGGTTTCTTCATCAACGGAATGTCCCTGATGCAGAATAATCGGGATATCAAGTTCAATGCACTTTTCAACTATGGGAAAAGTAACGGGGTCATCAACAAAATACTGATGCATAAGCTTTGCCGCAACAAAGCCGTCATCACAAACTCTTCTTTCTATCTCTTCCACGGATTCTCTTACAAATCCGGGGTTTACAAATGCAGCTGCATAGGTTTTTTCTTTGAACTCGGAAACAAATCCTTTCACAAGCTCGTTTGCCGCAATGAAATTTTCCGGAGGGCAATGGCGCTCATATACAACAGGTCTTGAAATCACAATACGATCAAATCCGAGAATCTTCATGTTCTCAAAATGCTCATAGCTTCTTTTTGAGATTTTCGTCAGGTCTTTATCTTCATACCATATGTGTTCATGCCAGGAAATCACGGGGTTTTCATAAAACAGACTTATCTTATCTTTTATTCTTTTCACATTCCCGTCTCCTTTCTTAATGTTTGAGCAAAGTATAAAATAGGTCTCTGAACTTGTCAAACCTCCAGCAAAAAAGGAAGTCGTCGCACCCGGACAACTTCCTTACACAAAAAACACTCTGTATTTGCCAAAAAGCAAGCAAATCCCAAACAATTTCAAACAAAAGTCCACTCATACACATCCTCAAAATTTGATTTATTTTACACACCAGAAAACAAAAACACCCTCATTCAAAAACACGGCTTTTGGGGTGTTTTTGAAAAAAATGCTCTTATGTTTGTTGGTTATCTTATGTTTTACACATGGGATAGCCAGTAAAGCCATATAGCTTTATACGTGAAACAGAAGGGTTACGCGCCACCTCCACCACACATTTTCACGTAAATCGTGATTTTATAAAAAACGCCACATGGTTAAGCTTTCCTTACCATGTGGCGTATGTATTTGTGGAAACGCGAATAGCTAAAACTCATATTTTACCATTTCAAGTAACATTTACGCCCCCTCCACCACCCTGTTTCACGTAAAATCAGGGCAAAAAACAGGCAAAAATCGGTCAAAAACGTTGTTTGCGTGGGTATGGTCACGCCCTATGACGGGAGGCTCGATACGGGTTATTTTAAAGCTGTTTTAAATTCAGGGTATAATTCTAAAATAAATATCTATACTCTAAAAAGTGCGTGTTTTGCGTCCCCCAGTAATACCGATGGTTTGCACGCACACAGATTGAGTTATCAATACATGTTTTGCGTAAAACATCACCTTTCCACAACAATACAGCCCGTTTCCATTGCGCCGATGTCCATAAAGATCTCTGCTAATCCATCAACAATATTAACGCGGAGTTCCTGAGCATTCCACACATCGTAGTATTTTGCTCCATCGGTATGTGGGAGCTTTAGAATTGTCCCGCGGTAAGTGGAATAAGCTCTGTTGTAAATCGTATAAAGCTCTCTGCTTTTTGACGGAAACTTATTTGCGCAGATTGCAGGTGATTCGGTTTCAATCATAGTTTCAGGATTGTCGCTTGTGAAGCAATCTGCATACGCCTTTTTAATCCTGTATGCTTTTGTATTGAACTCCGTTCCTCTTGATTCCTCGGTATCCCAGAATGCATCATATACCGCTTCGCCATTAAAGAACATAAACTTCTGAGGATGCCAGCTCAGCTTTCGCATCGCCATAGGAAGAATCAGTTGAACGATTTTCGGGAAAGCAAATCTATATACATTCATAAACACCCGTGACATTCTGTCATCACTATCCCCTGCCCGTCTTGCAGTTTCAATCATATCGACAATTGAATCAAGTATATAATATGAAATGTTACAATCAATGTATCCTGCATTGATATCAACTGCCGCATATTCGCCATAGAGCACAACTTCTTCCGGCATACTTTCCTTAAGCCTTGTGATAAAGTCATTATCTGTTTTTAGAAGACTTGACGGAACTCTGTGACCGTGTTTCTGAGCGTAACATCTATTTTCAATTCTCAACGAGAACTCATCCACATATAAAAGAGGAATACCGAGCTCTTTATATATTCTCGGATACATTGAAAGTGCATACTCACGCCATGTTTCCTCTGCGTGGCACATTCTTGTTGAGTTTCCGAAAATGGTTATATTATTCCCATCGCAATTTACAACCTTGCTTGTGGCATAGAACTTTTCTGCCTGAGGATAGGTTTTTGAAAGCAAAGTTGGATGCATATACAAGGAGATATTAACACCCATATTTTCTTTTATGTCGTGAAGTGCATCCCTAAAAGCTTCTTTTCCTCCATATTTGTCATAATCCTCACCGCCGAAATTGCCCCACTTCTGACGGTACTGTCCGTCTACATATTGATTTGCCCACGACCACATATGGAGAATATCCGGATAGACTCCCGTAATTTGGCGTTGTTCTTCAAGGATATCTCTGAATTTAAACATTTTCTGTTCTTCATCGTACCAGCACGGGAACTTTGTGATTTCGTTTGTTTCATAAAAATCCGTGATTTCCGCAAGCAACCAGAAACATTCTCTGTACCACTGCTTATTCTGACAATTAACCGGCTTATACCACAAGTCAAGCCAAGTCTTATATATTTCGTATGCCTTTTTCCAAGTTCCTTCGTGGCAGGTGATAACAGTAGGAGATGTACTGATCTTCTCCTTTACACCTATATCCCCGTAGATTATCGGATATTCAACATAAAATTCAATATTGCCGTCTTTCTTTTCAAGACCGTATTTTCGAGTTACAAGTCTTTTTTCTTCAGTTGTAAAAGCAACTCCTGCCTGAGCATCTTTTGAAAAAACATCAAGAAACTGCATTGGAAATGACGGAGCTGATTCTTCATACATAAAAAATGTTTCGTTACTTTCGAGGTTTTGATATTTAGGGACAAAATACCAGTTATCGGAAGCATTCCCAAAATCAACTCCCGATATATACGGGAAAATGATTCCCTTTTTGAATTCAACATCGGAGAGATTTTCAACTTCAAGCTCCCATTTCAAAGAGTTTTCTCTTCCGATATCTGCACTTACTTTAAAGATGATATCTCCGTAGCTGTACGTGAGCATTATCCGACAGTCTTCGATATTATGAGAAATATATTTAAAATCCGTTAATATTTCTCCGTCTTTATCCCGAAGTTTCAGCAGATGTTCTTTTCTCACTTTCATTTTTGGAGCAAAGCTATTCTTCATTTCAAGAAGCATTATGCCCTCTGAAATGTCAAGTTTTGCATACAATGCCCCATTTTTAATTGTTAAAAGATTCTCGCTTATCGAAATGTATTTTTCCGTATCTTGTATATAATTCATCTTTTTAGCTTTTTGCGGAATACACATATCGGGATATAAACGCATATCCGTTTCATTTACCGTTACCGCCGCAACAGAAACATCCGTATCAAGCATCCTGTTGTGAATTATAAGTTCTTTAACTTCACTTCCATCACACGGAATTCCATAAGCCGAAATGTCCCCCGAAATACCGTGTCTGCCGGAGACGAGATTCAAGGGAAGATGGGTATCCCGTCTTCCGTCCGAGTAAACGACTTCTGCCATAAAAAACTCAACATCTTCAACCCGAAGCGGTTCCATAATCTCAATATAATCTGCACCACCGAGAACAGAACTTCCTGCACCGTATTTTGTTCGCATATATCGCTTGCCGGAGAGTGAAAGGATAAAGTATATTTCGCTTGCTTTTCTTCCGATTTTGATTATCGTTTTACTGTCGCGGCTTACAGGACGACAAAGTCTTCGCTTTGTATGTGCACCGAAATTTACTATCGGTTCATCATTTTCGGCAATTTTGTCTGTAGGAGAAATTATGTTTTTTCCGTCTGTTTCAACCACAAAAGGAACTCCGTATGCAGATACATTCCGGTTATCAAAGAATACTCCGCTATCAATTATGCTCTGCTCTTCATTGCCTCCATATTCCGAATTAAATAAGTTTGAAATATGGAGGCAAGTGAACTCCTTTACAGGGATATCACTACCTTTGTCAAAGGTATCCGGAAGCTCTTTTTCATCACAAGTATACAAACTATGAACAACAAACTGTGCTCTTGGAGTTTTGTCTATTCTGTATTCGCAATAAAGTGAATCAAACCTGCCACAAGGAGCTTTAACAATCACTCTGTGGACAGCTTTGTTTATTGTTATATCTTCATAAACAATGAGTGGAGTTTTCTTTTCTCCGCACATAGCAAAGAAGAGCGCAGTATCAGCTTCTGCCGGGCGAAGAATTCCATAACAGGAATATTCCATTACAATATATTTTGAGAACTCAATCTCCCCTTTTGCAGAGAAAGAAAAAATTGTATTTTCCGAATATATATCATCGTAAGCAAAGCGATTTTCTGCTACAAAGATTTTCGTGCCATTTTCATCTTGCACAGTTCCGTTTGATGATACAAAAGTCAGGTTTAGCAGTTTTTTCATTAGTTTTCTCCTTTGCATATCATATAGCAGCTAAAGATTCATTCTTCAAAAAGCATCCGCTCGATTTCTGCACACAGATAGTGGTATATCGGGAGATGCAATTCCTGAACTTTATAAGTTTCTGTTTCCGGCACTTTGATTGATACAGTTGCAATTTTTGAAATCGAGCCTCCGTTTTTTCCCGTCATGGCAATTGATTTTATTCCCATATATTTTGCAACTTCTATAGCTTTCAGAACATTCATAGAATTGCCCGATGTTGAAATCCCTATCACTAAATCCTCCGCTTTTGCGTAGCCGTATACAAGCTGTGCATATACCATTTCAGGCGAAATATCATTACTGAACGCTGATATAATTGCACTTTGACTCGGCAAGGATATTGCAGGAAGAGAGCCTTGAAGCTTGTCTCTTATCTCTTTAGGAATTTTCTCATCCGTAACTCTTCTTTTTTTCAGAAAACCCTTCATAAGTTCTCCAACAATATGTTCACAGTCTGCAGCACTTCCTCCGTTGCCGCAAAGAAGGAGCTTTCCTCCTGATTTATATGTATCTAAAATAAGCTCAAGTGCCTTTATAATATCCGATTTACATTCTGAAAGATTCGGGTATCTTTCTAACAATTCATTCATTTTCAATTACCTCTTTATAAAAAGTTTCTGCAACAGCAATAGCGGCCCAATCTCCTATTGAATCGCCGAGCTTTGCCGGAACGATTCTGCAGACTTTTTTTGAATACAAAAGTGCCTCTTTATCAATCACTGTTTCCATTCGTTTACGTAAAATCTCCTCACTGCGTTGAAAAATACTTCCTATGACAACACACTCGGGATTTAATATGTCTATCAGCACCGAAATGCCCGCGCCAAGCTTTTCTGCACATATATTGTAAACTTCAAGTGCAGCTTCATCGCCTTGCTTTGCACATTCCGCAATAAGCTTCGCATTGATTTTATCAAGTTCATCATATGTGCTGCAAAACGCTGTAGTTTCTCCACGCTGCAGTTTTTCCTCTGCAATCATTTTTCCGAGTCTTGCTATTCCACCACCCGAACAAAATCCCTCAAACGATCCGCTTTTTCCATATCCCACGGGTCCGAACCCCGAAAGTCTGATATGCCCGACTTCACCTGCCATATCATTTGTGCCCGAATAAAGTCTGCCGTTTAAAATCAAACCCGCACCAAGCCCTGTACCGAAGGTCAGGAAAATCATATTTTCCGAACCCTTTCCAGCTCCGTATTTCCATTCTGCAAGAGCACAAGCATTGGCATCGTTTTGCAAAGCAACAGGAATACCAAAACGTTCTCTTAGCATATTGCAAATGGGTACATTGTCCCATCCCGGAAGATTCGGTGGTGACATAATTATTCCTTTTTTTGAGTCGAGCGGTCCACCACAGCTTATTCCAATCGCATCTGCCATCCCTATTTTTGCTGTTGCGTCAAAAATGTTTTTTAGCGTATCTTCCAAATCCGTTGTATCGAATTTAATTTTATCAACAACACCACATACACTGTCACCCTTGACAACCGCGCATTTTGTTCCTCCGATATCTATCCCAATAAACATGGGTTTTCCTCCTGTTTTATACTTAGTCAGTATATTGCTGAAAAGCCCGGCAAAAGCCGGGCTTTCACATTTTTATTCTGAATATGCTACTCGCAAATCTTTACCATCTCTGTAGATCACATATGCCTTTGCATTCGTATATGTATCCTCTGTTATTGTAAACTGAGAAAGTTCTGTTCTTGAAACAAACTTCTTTTGACAACTGTCTATTGTTCCGTCAAAGAGTATTCCCTTTTCTACAATCTCAACATTTTCGCAGTTTACAAGCTCAAGCATATATTTGTCTCCGTTTTTAAAAAGTGCAACAGCCGGGAAGTCGCTCTTTTCTCCTTCCGTTGACTCAACCAAAGCTTCGAGTGCATCCCACATATAGAAGGTATACACATCATCATAGCTTACAACGTTTCCGTTCTTCTTCCATGCGACAAATGCATCAGTGGTTTTGTTCACAGTGACTTTATCTCCATAGCTTCCGGTTTTATAAGCCTCTCCGTTGAGAGTTGTCGATGCATCTGCTTTTGTAGCATTTTCCCAATCCGGAGTGAAGGTTACATACTCAGCGTTATCGATTGATTTTTTCCATGTACCACCGGTGTAACCTGTCATTTCAAGTGCCGGTATAGTTATAGATGCTTCATCTTCTGCTTCTACACTATATACACGTGTACCGGAATCGGTGAAGTAATCAAAAAGCTTAAGCGTATCGGTTTTGTCCGCATAGACTGCAAAGACAGCAGTATTCGTTCCTGCAGTAAACGTATATGTCTCATCATCCTGAATATAACGTTTTGCATTATCCATCCAGTAAAGGAACTCATAATCTTCATTGCTTTCGGCAGTTGCAGTAATCAACGTTCCTCGCGCAACAGTTCCGTCAACAACACCTGCAGCAATACCGCCTTTTGATACGGTTATAAGGCTTGCATCTGCATTTTCTGCACCGATGTATACCGAAACTGTCGGATTTGTTGTAATGCTGTTTGGATTATACTCGCTTGCGGTTATGGTGTATGTTGCGGTTTTGGTTGATTCTCCAACCTTGGCAGTCACTATGATATCAGCACTTCCTGCCGCGTTTGCTTTAAGTGTAAATGTTGTTTTATCCGATGCACCGAGTGCATCATCCTCATAGCTCTCAACGCTGATTATATCAGGTGCAGAGGATGTAACGGTTACGGAGTCGTTGGTGTCGACCACCGCACTTGTGGTACTCAATTTGTATTCTGCAAATGAGCGAACGGAGTCATCTTCCATTGTAACCTTTGCAGTTGCATCTATACTATCTCCAACAGTCATTGTTGACGGAACATCGGTTGAACTTACTGTTTTAATGTCAATTGCCGTTTCGCCGGCAAGCGAATCAACAGGTGTGAGAGTGAGCTTGCTGAAGAAAATACGCG
>JAFSEA010000003.1 GCA_017435965.1 Oscillospiraceae bacterium | reverse complement strand
TTCAACGCCTGCCGGAAGGTCAAGGGACATAAGAGCCTTAACTGCTTCTGCCGACGGCTTGAGAATGTCAATCAAACGCTTGTGTGTGCGGCGCTCGAACTGCTCACGGCTGTCCTTATACTTATGAACCGCACGGAGAATCGTGATGATCTCCTTGGAAGTGGGGAGCGGAATCGGTCCTGAAACCTTTGCGCCGTTGCGCTTTGCGGTCTCGACGATACGCTCTGCCGCCTGATCGATCAACTGATGATCGTATGCCTTGAGGCGGACACGAATCATTTCCTTACTGATTGCTGCCATTGTTTTTTCCTCCTTAAACGCACGTAGTTTTCTGCGTGCGGCGGAATTCCTGCACAACTTATCCGTGTGTTTCATCAACGGACAATATAAAAACCGGAGATTGGTAGCAGGGGATTTCACCAATTCCGGCACTCGTCTTTACATATTTACATAAAGACACTGCACAGTTCTTCCTGCCGCCCGATTGTCGGACATACTCCACGGAAGTTACCTGCTTTCGCAGCAATCTCCCGTTTCATCGCATAGTGCGCCCATACAGACGCTCTCATATTATACATATAATACCATGCATTGTCAAGTACTTTTTTTAATTTTTTTGAATTTTTTTCTATATGTTTTTCATATGTAATATTATAACATTTTTACCCACAAAAAGCAAACACATCTGCAGAAATACCGCAGATGTGTTTTATCCTTATTATATTTTCATTATCACTGATAGAATCCTGCATCACCAAGGCACATGCCCACTATATTATTGCCGCTATTACTAAACTCTATTTTCACATCATTATATCCGGTAACATCAACATCAATATAAACAGGACTCGAAGCTCGTGTCATTTCCGGAGATGTGTATATTGTATTTCCGTCAGCGATTATCTGCAAATAGCCAGTTTTGCTACTTGTTGTTCCTTCAGGCACATACAAAACACCTTTGAATTTTGAATATTTCATATTCAACAAAAATTCAAAATCTGTATACGAAGGAGATATATTATAAATAGCTCTGCTGTATCTATTCCCGTAGTTATCTGTTAATTTTTTCGTTTTATACATTTCCTCATTTATACTCGTCATATTTTCAAGTTCAACGGTCGGATACTTAAGCTTGCCATCCATATCACCAAGATAAACCGTATAATTCGGTCCGTCCCACTGAACAGCTTTATTGAATGCGTTTGCAACTGCTCTTACGGGCAGATAGGTTGTTCCGTTATAAATAATCGGTTCAACTTTATTTCCGTTTACATCTGTCGGGTGGAGTTCTCTTCCGTCAATAACTATCTTCACACCGTTTGCACGAACATTGTAAAGCGTCGTTGTGCTTGCCGCATATGCAACGATACCAAAAAGTAGCATCGAACTTAATATTCCGAGTATGTAACCTTTTAATGTCTTTTTCATCATTATTCCTCCAATATAATTTTTTGCGCAAATTAAATTTGCAGAATGAAAAAGACAACATCCCTCCTTTAGCAAATATTTGCAAATAAAAAATGCGCCAACCGAAGTCAGCGCATAAAAAACGCATTCTCCGATTGTCGCTCAACAAAACTAAAATTTGGGTACTCAAAATTAGCATAAACCACTTTTAGTTGGAGCCTGCGTTTTTTGCAAAATCCAAAAAAGTAGTTTACACCAAAAAAGAGTATAATATCCCTGTTGAGATTAAAATACCACAAATTTGAATATTTAGTTTTGTTGAGCAACTTTAGTATACCACAACAAATCACAAAAATAAAGCACTTTCAAAAAATATAAAATTTCCGCCCTCCGAAAATATCGGAGGGCGGAAACCATTACTTTACAAACTCAAATTCCATAGAATAAATTATAACCGTGTCGCCTTCTTTTGCTCCTCTTTCTTCAAGGGCATCATATACTCCATGCTTGCGAAGAAGACGTTCAAAGTAGATACGGGATTCATAATCATCAAAGTTTACAGATCCCATTGCTCTCTTTATCCAATTAGCTTCAACCGAATAAACATCACCATCGAGACGGAAGATTTCAAAATCGTGATTTGAAGTATCTTCTTCTACCCTGACAAAATCAGGTGTATAAGTCTCAATGGGCGGAAGCTTTGAGAGCACTTCGCTCACCTTTTTCATAAGCTCGGAAACACCTGTATTTGTCGCAGCAGAAATTTCAAAGTAATCAAGGCCGAGATTCTTAATATACTTTTTGAAAGCATCTGCAGCTTCCCTGTCATAAATAAGATCGCTCTTATTTGCCGCAACTATCTGGGGACGCTTTGCAAGTTCCGGGTTATAACGTTCAAGCTCTTCATTGATTGCTTCAAAATCCGCAATGGGATCTCTACCTTCACTTCCCGACACGTCAACCATATGAACTATAAGACGGCACCTGTCGATATGGCGAAGGAATCTGTGACCGAGGCCTGCACCTTCGCTTGCACCTTCAATGATACCGGGGATATCTGCCATAACAAAGGAAAAGGTTTCATCAACTCTTACAACACCGAGGTTGGGGGTTATTGTTGTGAAGTGATAGTTTGCAATTTTCGGACGAGCCGCACTCACAACCGAAAGAAGAGTTGACTTTCCGACATTGGGGAAACCTGCAAGTCCCACATCGGCAAGAAGCTTAAGCTCAAGTCTTACTTCAATCTCTTCACCATCAAGACCGGGACGCGCAAAACGCGGTGCCTGACGAGTGGGGGTTGCAAAATGCTGATTGCCCCAGCCGCCTCTGCCGCCTTTGCAGATTACAAACGGTTCATCATCGGACATATCCTTGACAAGTGCTCCGCTTTCCACATCATATACTAAAGTTCCCCTCGGAACTTTAACAACAATATCCTTACCACGTTTTCCGCTGCAACGCTTGCCGCTTCCGTTGGCACCGTTTTCTGCCTTGTATTTCGTTTTGTAACGAAACTCAACGAGAGTTGACATATTATCGTCAACTTTGAGAACAACGTTTCCGCCGTCTCCCCCGTCACCGCCGTCGGGTCCGCCGGATGCTATATACTTTTCACGGTGAAATGCAACCGCGCCGTCGCCACCGCGACCTGCTATGAATCTTGCACTTGCTACATCAACGAACACTCGAGGTCACCTCCAATTTACATACTATATAATATATGAAGATAATTCACAATTAAACAAACACGGACAGGTCTTATCTGACCTGCCCGTGCAATTAGTTTTTTACTGAGCAACCGGATAGATAGAGACCTTCTTGCGGTCTTTACCAAGACGCTCGAAACGTACTACACCGTCTGCAGTTGCAAACAAAGTATCGTCTGAACCACGGCTTACGTTTGTGCCCGGGTGAATCTTTGTTCCACGCTGACGAACGAGAATGTTACCGGAAAGAACAAACTGACCGTCTGCACGCTTAACGCCAAGTCTCTTGGACTCAGAGTCACGACCGTTCTTTGTGGAACCTACGCCCTTCTTATGTGCAAAAAACTGAATTCCGATTTTAAGCATTAGACTGCACCTCCAAAATTTTAATGTACTTTGGATACTCTTCACTCAAAGCGAGCATATGTCGCTCAAAAGCTTCAAGTACACTCCGGCATTTATCACAAGACTTACTTAACATAAGCGTGATACTTACCGTGTCGGGATCTACCGTTACGTCCGCACCTGCACCAAACGAATCGTTGAGAATCGTTTCAACGAGGCTCACCGAACTTGATATGGCGGCACAAACTATGTCGCTGCCACTCTCGGCATATCCCGAATGGCCCGATACATCGAACCCTACGATGTTGCCATCTGATTTAATCAACTTTACAGTCGTCATATTAAACGCTGATCTTCTCGATACAGAGCTTTGTGTAGGGCTGTCTGTGACCCTGGCGACGACGGTAGTTCTTCTTAGCCTTCATCTTGAAGACCATGATCTTCTTGGACTTGCCGTTCTTCACGAGCTTTGCAGAAACCTTAGCACCCTCAACCTTGGGAGCACCGACCTTAACATCGTCACCGTCGATTACCATAAGAACGTTGTCAAACTCTACTGATTCGCCCTCAAAATCGAGCTTCTCAACAAAGATTTCATCGCCCTCGGAAACCTTGTACTGCTTTCCGCCTGTTACGAAAATTGCCTGCATGTTGTTGCACCTCTCTTCATTTTTTAGAGTCTCGCTCTTGTAGGCACTGTGTAATACAGATTTATAAGCCCACTCAATGCGGCTTGAATATTATATCATCCGAATTTGGAAATGTCAAGCTTTTTTATGGAAATTCCCGTTACGGTTGCTTTTCAATCCAAAATCGAAGGTTCTTTATAAAGTTCCTTCATGGTTTCAACAAAAGCTTTATCTTCTTTATACAGCTTGAAAGCTGCGGCAATTCTTTCACTTTCAAGACGTACTGCCGCCCTGCCTATGCGCTCATTGCATCCCACAGGGTCGTGACCCTCATACCAGTTCGGGAAGGTTCTGAACCAATCGTATGAATCTGTTACTATGCCGACATCCGTAAGATGCTTTATCGGACTTTCCTGCGGAAGCCCCGATTCTCTGCCCAGCATATCAAGGTCAACCGACTCGGGAGCAATTCCCATTATATAAGCCGTCTCACCCATACAAGCATGACCGCAAAGCATATCTTCTTTATGGTATTTTATAACAAGCTCTTCATCCTCTGCCGTAAGTTCAGGTATTGATCCCGACCCGTTTTTCAAAATATACTCCGCCATAGTGTGCGGCGTCATAAGATCGGAAACTCTCAAATATCCAAACACAAATTTGTGTGGCTTTACACCGAGATTTCTTTCAAAGGCATCAAGCCACGCAACGTTTCCGCCATGGCAATTAAGAACCAGTATTTTATTGAATCCGTTTTCGGCAATTTCATCACAGAGTGCTTCAAGAAGTCCCATTTGAATTCTTACATCGAGACATATGCTTCCTTCCGGCCTTTTTGTGTGAGCACCAAAAGGAGTGTCTCCGAAAGTAAAATCAGGAAAAACACAAACAGTTTCAATCTGAGATGCTTTATATGCAATATGTGATGCCTTGATGATATCCGTACCCAAAGGATCGTGAAGTCCGTGTTTTTCTATGCAGCCCATCGGAATTACACAAGTTCTGCCCGCCGCTTCTCTGAGCTTCGGAAAATTATAGCTTGAAGTATACGCCCATCTTGTTTCCATATATCTGTTTCCTTTTCTCTAAGTGTTTTAGTTTTCAGTGATTCCGAGAAGTCTCAATGCATTCAGCCTCACTACTTTATTATAAGCATCCTGATTTATCATCCCGTCATTCACCATTCTTGTCAGAAAGTCATCAAACTCATACTGGAAGGTCTGTTTTGCAGAGCATACATCTGTTCCGTAATAGATTCTGTCGGAAAACTCGGTGATGAATTTTGCCGCATATTCGGGGTCACGCATCATGGCGTTTTTTCCGCTTCCTGCAGAAAGATCGCAATGAAGGTTTCCATATTCACGCATAAGATAGGCAATTCTTCCCTCTTTTACCTTTCCTGTTGGAGCTCCTCCACGTATCTCATTTGTATTATCTGCTGAAATCTCACTCCAGAAGGCTTGGGAATGTCCGATAATTTTAAGATCCGGAAATTTGCGGAGCATCTTTTCAAGTCTTGGAAGCCCGAGGTCATCAATGATGCCATATGTATCTCCGTGTTGCGGCGCAACATGGATAAGCACCGGCATATCGAGTTCTTCACAGTAGCGAAAAAGATTCTGCATCATCGGGTCATCTGCATATAACTGACTTCCGAGTTCTCCCACGCCGCGTGCGCCCATTTCTTTATACTGATTTATAATATAACCGAGGTCGGATTTGGCGTTATGCTTTCCCTGTCTCGGGTCTACACTACAGAACCACACAAACCTGTCAGGATACTTATTGGCAACATAGGCTACCGCATCGTTGCTGATTGTTGCCCAATGAGCTTCCTGTGTGGTAATGGGAAGAAGCACTCCCATATCCACATCAAGCTTGTTATGAATCTCTATCTGTTCTTCTGCTGACAGATACTTGTTACCGTCCAGTCTTTTTGTGGAATACTCCGGAAATGCAACCACATGACAATGGATATCAATCTTTTTCACTTATCGAAACTCCTTCATATTTGCATCAAAAACATTCTTTCTCTTAAACTCCGCAAAATCGGGTTTGCAATCGGGGAGATATTTTTCTATTGTCTTGATTATATATTCAGGATTCAAAGAAGTATTTCCTGCCGAAAGCACTACTCTGAGAGAAATGTTCCCGCCACACTCCGATGCGGAAAATTCTTTTATCATAGGAGCAATATTTGTTTCCGCCTCTCCACGCTTACTTTTCTTCATTATTATAATTTCATCTTTTAAGAAAAGCTCCGTGAGTTTTATATTGATGCCAAGAGGAATACCATTATCGTATTCAAGAGTTATTTCAAACTCCGAATATGCTATATCACGAACAGGACTATAATTTTCATATACCTTTGTTACAACTATTCCCTCAGGGAGAGTTTTGTTCATTCTCTCTTTTATCTCCTTGCCCGACATATCATCCATAATAACCATATCGAGAAACTCACATTCTCCGGCGTATCCCAAAGAAAGCGGCAAAGCTATTGAAATATACGGATGCGGATTAAAGCCTTCGGTATGCTTGACTGCAACTCCGGCACGGGTGAGAACTCTTTGAAATGTTCTCATTATATCAAGGTGAGAGATATAAACAGCTCTCCCCTTCTTTTCATACATAACTCTTACTTTACGCATCGCACTTACCTCCGCAAAGAAGATTTGAAGCACCACAGGCAAGGCACTTTTCACGACAGTTGGGAGAAGCTTCCGAACGATGTGCCTTTTCACACTCACATCTGAGGAAACGCTTTGAAACACCTGTGCTTATATGATCCCATGGCATAATTTCATCTGCACTTCTCTCACGGTTTGCATAAAAGGCAGGGTCAACTCCACATTCTTCAAAGGCAGAAAGCCACGTATCAAGATCGAAGTGTTCTTCCCATCCGTCAAGTCGCATACCCTTCTTCCAAGCCGTCTCAATTACTCTGCCAACCTTACGGTCTCCTCGTGCAAAGACAGCTTCAAGGAAACTTACATCCGGCTCGTGCCAATTATAGGTTATAGCCTTCGCAGTTATTGCTTCACGGAGAAGAAGTGCCTTACGTTTAAATTCTTCTCTTGTATTCTGTGCTTCCCATTGGAAAGGGGTTTGTGGCTTCGGAACAAAACAAGCCGCACTTACGGTTATTTTCACGCCGCGTTTCTTATTGGTTGCGTGAGTTTTCCATAACCAGAGGATTTTTTGCGAAAGCTCGGCAATTCCTTTGATATCTTCATCGGTTTCGGTGGGAAGACCAATCATAAAATAAAGCTTTACGCTACTTCTGCCGTTTTCAAATGCAATGCGGCAGGCGTTCATTATTTCTTCTTCGGTGAGATTCTTATTTATTGCATCACGGAGTCTTGCACTTCCCGCT
>JAFSEA010000060.1 GCA_017435965.1 Oscillospiraceae bacterium | reverse complement strand
TTTTGAGAAGGGGTGCAACGTAGGGGTCTGCATCGCTCTCGCCCAGCCACATATCAAAGTCAACGCCGAGTCTTGCATAGCTTTTCTTGAGGTCGGTTACAGAAACCTCCAAAAACTTCTTCCAGAGTGCAACAAAGCCACGTCTTCCGTTCTGAAGGTCAAAGGTAGCACGCATTGCAACAGCGCGGAATTCCTCGTCCTCCTTTGAACGTGCGGAAGCCCGGGGATAAAGCTTTGAAAGGTCGTCTATTGTGACAGGGGACTCTTCGGGATATTCCCCCGTGTAGCTTTCGTCAAAATAGCAGAGGTCGGGCTTTTCTCTCTGAAGCTCCGAGATGATAAGTCCCATCTGTAACCCCCAGTCGCCGAGGTGAACGTCACCGATAACATTGTGACCGAGGAAACGTGCAAGACGCTTTAAGGTTTCACCGATGATTGCGGCACGGAGGTGTCCTACGTGGAGGGGCTTTGCAACGTTTGGTCCGCCGTAGTCCACAACAATGGTCTTTTTGTCCATAAGGGGAAGGCACAAACGGTCGCTTTCAGCCATTGCCGAAGCTTCTTTTGCAATGAATTCATCGGAGAGAATTATATTTATAAATCCCGGAGGTGCAACGGTTACGCTTGCAAAAATCTCATTGCCCGAGAGGCGAGCAAGAACATCGTTTGCAATCATAATGGGAGCTTTTCTGTGAAGCTTTGCACCCGTGAGTGCGCCGTTACATTGGAACTGGCAAAGGTCGGGACGGTCGGAGAAGGTAACAACGCCAAGACTCTCGTCATAGCCACATTCCGCAAATGCCGCCTTTACTATTTCGGTAAGTCTGTTTTTTACGGTAGACATATTATTTGCCCTCCTTGATGAATCTGCTCATAATGGTATATGCAAGGGGAGTGAAGTTTCCGCTTTCCTCACCGTCTTTTTCGGAATAGGAAAGTCCGCTTTTTACACTTTCATCGGAATTGTATATTACATAGGGAACAGGTGCGATAACGTGAGTTCTTGCTTCAATCGGAGTGGGATGGTCGGGGAGAAGAAGGATTTTGTAGTCCTCGCCGAGAGAGTCGAGGAACTTCTTGACGGGAGCAAGGATTTCCTCGTCAATTCTCTCAATGGATTTTACCTTGAGCTCCGTATCGCCGTCGTGACCACATTCATCGGGAGCTTCAACGTGGCAGAAAACAAAGTCATCTCCGTTTTTGAATGCAGAAATGCAGGCCTCTGCCTTGCCCTTGTAGTTTGTGTAGTAATCGCCCGTTGCACCCTCTACCTCAACTGCAGAGAGCCCGATGCCATATGCAAGACCCGTTATGAGAGGAACAGCCGTTACAACCGTACCACGGATATTGTGCTCATCGGTAAAGCTTGTGAGCTGCGGCTTTGTGCCCTCGCCCCAGAGCCAGAGACAGTTTGCAGGACGAAGTCCCTTTTCCATTCTTGCAAGGTTTACAGGATGGCTCATAAGAAGGTCGTAGCTTTTCTTCATCATATCGAGAACTTCAGCACCGTAAGGACCTTCCGGGAGATAGTCACGGATGCATTTTCCCAAAATATCGTGGGGCGGCATCATGGTATAGTTATAATCAATGCCACTCCATATCATAATGTGGCGGTAGCTCACTCCTCGATACATTTTTCTCTTGTCTGTGCCAAAGGCAGAGGAAAGAGCATCCAAAAGCTCATATGCTTCTTCGTTTGTAATCTTATCTGAGCTGTGGTCAAGCATAATCTTATCTTCAAAGTCGCCCTCTGTTGAAATGCTGACTAAATTGAGACGGAAAACCGTGTCGTCGTCCGAAAGAGGGATTTTCAGACCGAGTGCCTCAATGGGGCTTCTGCCCGTGTAATACTTCTTCGGGTCATAGCCGAAAACACAGAGGTTTGCAATGTCGCTGCCTGTGGGCATACCCTCAAAGAGCGTGTTTGTAAGACCGAGCTCACCGTTTTTTGCAATATAATCCATAGTTGGCTTATGTGCCGCCTCAAGAGGGGTTTTTCCCGAAAGCTCGGGGATGGGACGGTCAGCCATACCGTCGCCAAGCATAACAAAATATTTCATAATATATTTTCCTTTCTTAATGAAGAGTTATCTTTGCAGACTGAACTTCGGCAGTTACGGGTCTTCCTGCCTCGTCATAATAGGGGTTTTCAGTCATTTCACGACCGACACCCATAAAGGTTGAGCTTTTCATTCCCTCAATGGTGATTGTTGTACCCTCAAGGGTTATGACTGCGTGGATGGGGTCATTGTAAATAATGGTATTGGGGAGAAGTCTTATCTTCTCGCAAAGCTCCTTGGGATATCCGTTATATGGCTTTCCTATCCAGTCAAAGGATGCGGAATTTAAGTCAAAATGCAAAACACCGTCGAGGATTCGGATATTGTTGCGGTGATAATGACCGTTTATAACCATAAGAACCGAGTGTGGTCGCTTTTTGTTCTGCTCATTTATCATATCGAGAACATCCTGCCTGTTCTTGATGCCGTCGGGTCGCTCTAAACTTGCGTGGGATATGAGAATGCAAGGACAGTTTGCCTCTTCAATTGCCTTTCTCATCCATTCAATCTGTGACGGGGGAAGCCAGTCACGAGCCTCGGGAGTTTTGAAATAATTTCCCATATCGTAATGGACATACTCACCGTCGATAAGGCAGTAATTGGGGTCATAAATTATGAAGCGGTAGCCCTCACAGTCAAAGAAATAATGAACATCGGGCATCTTATAGAGCTCTAAAACCTTTTCCAAAGGTACATTGTCCGTATCGTGGTTTCCGAGGCAATGATATGTGGGAATATCCAGATTGTTATAGGTATTTATAAAATTCTCATAATCGTCGTCGGGGGAATACACATCGCCGCCGTGAGCAAAATCCCCTGCGTGGATTATAAAGGAAGAGCCTTCCTTTTTCGCACGCTTGTAAATAAAATCAAGGTCCTCATACGTTCCGCCGTCAAAAACTCCGGGAGCATAGTGAAGATCCGAAAAAATTGAAAATTTCATAATGCAAAACTCCATACTAATCCATTTTAATTAAACTCAATTATACCATTGTATATATGAAAAATCAACGGTTTGGCTTGATTTAAAAGGAAAAATAATGTATGATATAATGTAAGAAAACAATCAAGGGGTAAAAGATATGCTTATAATAATGTCAGGTAGTGCAGGTGTTGGAAAAAACACAATAATAAACGAGCTTCTTTCGGAGTATAACAACTTAACTCTTATGACAACGGTATCAACCCGTGCAATGCGTCCGGGCGAGGAACAGGGAAGACCTTATTTCTTCGTAACGCTTGATGAGTTCAATGCTATGGTTGAGCGTGGAGAGATGCTTGAAACCTGCCCGATACATGGTAATATGTATGGCTCATCAAGAAAGATTTTAGAGGAAAAGGAAGCCGAGGGCAAGGTGCTCATAAAGGATATTGACGTTGAGGGAACTCTTAACTTAAAGAAAATCCTTCCCGATGTGGTTTCAATTTATTTGAAGCCGAAGAGTAAGGAAGTCCTCCGTGAAAGACTTATAGGCAGAGGTGAAAAGGACATTGACCTTCGCCTTAAGAGATATGAATATGAGGAGGAAATGTCAAAGCACTATGACTATGTTCTCATAAACGATAAAATGGAAGACACTCTTGAAGTCCTCCGCAAAATCCTAAAAGAAGAAACAGAAAAGAGAAATGCAAAACTCTCCGTATAACAAAGCATAAAAAATACGTTGCGAAATCACTTTCGCAACGTATTTTTGGTTATTTGTTCACCTTTGGATTATCTGTTCTGCCCATTATATAATCCATACTCACATCATAGAAATCTGCAAGGCACATAAGCGTTTCTGTTGGAGGAATACGCTCACCACTTTCAAATTTTGAAATAAGTGCCTGCTCAATCCCTGTCTGCATTTGCAAAGCAATCTGAGTGAGCTTCCTTTCTTTTCTGAGAAGCTTCAGCCTGTTATTCATCAACAACACCTCAATGACATTATGTCATATTTGAGTATTGACAATTATGACAAGTTGTCATATAATGGTGGTAAAATCAGAAAGGAGAAAATTAAATGAAAAGACTAATTACATTTTTTCTTGCTATAGTTATGGCTTTCGGGCTATGTGCGTGTGGCGGAAAAACAGACACATCAGAGAAAGAAGCAACAAAGGCGGCAGAATCAGCAAATGCAACAGTCTCAACAAAGGATGCCCTTATTGAGGAGTTTAATGAATATGTGAAACTGCATATGTATATGGGTAGCACAATGGGCAGCAAGCCTATAGATGAAGACAGATTTGCAGCATATAAGGAGTGGCTCGGAAAGCTTGAAGCCGAGGGAGTGACGTCTGAAGAATGCCCGGCTATGGATTATGCAAAAAAGATATGCGAGCTTGACGAATATATCAAATACAATCGCTCAATTAGCTGTGCTACAAAAGTTTCAACTGAGTGTATAACTGCTCCACAAAGCTTAAGTTCCTCAATTGACTCAGCATCTAAAAAAGATATGACAACTGCGATTTCACATATTAACCGGGCAATTTCTGAATATCAGGAAGGCATTGATATAGTAAGCAATTATAGTCGTGATGACTATAAAATAGCCGAGCTTTCCGATGCGTTAAGTGATTTGCACAAATCGGCAACTTTATTTAAAGCTTACTATGAAGGAGGAAGCTCGTCTGAATTGGAGGAAGCTTATAGTTTGTACGAAACGTCATATCCTGTGTTTGCGGATACATTGAGTGAGCTTTTGACGTTGCGAGGTGAAATTCTTGATATTGAGATTGAGGCAACCAAAATACGCAGCGAATTGGAGTTGTAAAAATTATGGAGCTTTTAAAAAGATTTATCATACTTCTGATTGCCGCATTTATAATTTTCGGGATCAAATGGTTGCTCTCGGATGACTGTGACTGGTGCGGCGATGCACTCGTAGGTGATACTATATATACAATAGAGAATACGGACGAAGAAATCTGTGAGAGCTGTTACAGGCATAATACCTGGCGATTTGAGAAATAAGAGGGGGAGAGATTATGAGTAAAGAATTTAAGGATTTTATGTGTGGGAAAAGTATTTTCGGCATAATAGGCGCAGCGTTTTCATTGTTTTTTACAGTTGTGTTCATAATAAATGCAGTCTTCATTCAAGGTGGAGAGCCTGAGCTACTTATAGTTGCCTTCTTTTTTCTTCTGGTTGCGTTTTTGGCTTTGATTCCTGCCTTCAAAAGCAGAAAGTTCATCAAAGAGTTGAAGGAAAGCGGTTTGGAGGAAGCGGTTGAAGTTGATTTTAGGTCAGCGGTATCAAATAGTAATGACAGAGTGCGATTTGGCAAAGAGTGGATGTTTGCCAAATGGAGTATAAAACTGATAAGGTATAGTGAGATTAAGCAGGTATACCAGCTGATTATAAGAAAGAATGGTGTTGAAAACGAGCGAAGAGTGCAATATGTTGATACCGCCGGAAAAGAACACAAAATATGCCGGATAAAGAGATTCGGCAAAGGTGACGGTGAGTTTATGGAAATCGTTGAACTCATAGTCGCAAAAAATCCAAATGTTAAAGTTGGGTACGAATCCTGAATACCAAAAAGCCCTTGAAACATCGAGTTTCAAGGGCTTTTTCCATTACTTCAAAAGATTTTGAAGATCCTTCTTTCTGTCTGCCACAAAACTTAAGAAAAGCTCAACGCCTTTTTCGTAGTTTCTTCTGCACCAGAGGTCATAATATTCCTTTTCGATATATTCCGAAAGTGTGAGAAGTTCACGCACTCTTTCTTCCCGGAGAGAAACTCCTATACGGAGCTTGTTCATCTCTGCGGCGAGAATAATCATCTTTGAATTGAGGATGATTTCACGCTTGTGTTGCTCGTCAAAATCGAGTTTTTCGATATCGGGAAGGATTTTTTCCACATACCCGATAACGTTGTCAAAATAAAATGCATCGCCGCTGTCTGCCATATCATAGAGGTATGCATAATTTGTCTGGGTTATGGGATACTGGAACATTGCACCGCACATTGTGCCAACGTGTACACGCTCGGGCTCAAGGAGATAGTAGTTTGCCATGCGGTACATAAACCTTGCGACTTTGACTCCTCCGAAGAAGAATTCGTCAACATAGTCCTCGGAATTTCTTATAAAGTCTGCCTTGAAGGTCTCACCGTCCTGTTCTGCTCCCGTGTTCCAGCCATATTGACCGCAGAGAGCTATGGGTACATAGCTCCACACTCCGAAATGGGGATGACCCTCTCCGCAACCCCAGTCGGTGAGAAGGATTCCCTTTGCACCGTACTTTGTTGCAATTTCTGCCGAGGTTCGGATGTTGAAGGTGGTAACGTCCATTCTGCCAACGAAGCTCTTGTGGGTATTGCAGGAGGGGCAGACGTAGTAGTTAAGACCTGCATCACGGAAGGTCATTGCGTGGTCTGTCATCATCTGTGACTGGATAAGCTCGTAGCCCCATTCCATAATAACGGAGTCACGGGGGATAAGGTTATAAAGCTCGGGATATTTATAAATCATATCTGCCCAGAACATTACCTTCTTGCCATACTTCTCTTTCACAAGGGCTGCAAGCTTATTGAGCCACTCCATAAAGAGAGTGCCCCGGCCGTTTTTACGGCAGTATTCCTCCACCTGGAACTTTCCGAGCCCCCCGGCTTCGTCAAGACCGATATTTACATATTCCGAATCAAAGACAGGGAGAAGTGACTCATAGAGATTTCCTATAAACTCAAAGCTTTCGGGGAGAAGGGGGTTGATTGTACCTGTTTTTGTGGTTTCATTTCGGATTTCAAGATGAGAAAACTCTTCCTTATTAAGCCATATTGCAAGGTGACCAAAGGAGTTCTGATTGGGAACAAGGTCTATAAAACGCTCACGGCAATATACTTCAAGCTCCTTTATGTCCGAAGCTGTGAGACAGTCAAAATCCTCGGTATACTTTGGGTATGCGCTGTATTTGAAGCAGTCGCCCTCCATATAAATCTGAAGCTCGTTATATTTGAGTGAGGAGAGGAAATCTATGAGTTTTTTATAGGTTTCAAGCTTCGGCATTCTGCAACGGCTGATGTCGAGCATATATCCTCTTCGGGAAATTTCGGGTTTATCTTCAATATAAAGGCATGGGATGATGCCGCGGTGCTTCTTTATAAGCTGAAGAAGTGAGGTTGCACCACGGAATAAGCCGCAATCGCATGCCGCGGTAAGCTCAATACCGTTATCGTTTACGGAAAGATAATATTCTTCATTGCTCAGAAGTGCATTTTTTGCATAGGAAATTTCGCACTTTCCGTCTTTTATTGCATTATAAAAAGAAACAAGCTCAAAGGTGGTATAATCTTCTTTGAGTGCATATGTACCGCTCAAAAGCTCCTGCTTTGCAGGTCTTGGAAAAATCATTTTTTCATCCTCCCGAATTTCGATATGTAGGGAACGACAACCGGTCGTTCCGTTTCGTATTTATCTCTTTTCAAAAAGCTTTTTCGGGACAGAGCATACGGGGCAGGTGTAAGAGTCGGAAAGCTCCTCAAAGGGAGTTTCACCGTTATATACATATCCGCAGATTGAGCAGACCCACTTATCGGAGGTTTTTTCCTCTTCAATATAGGTGGGGGCGTTTTTCGGACTCTTGCCCTTTACCACATTGTGATAATATGCATAGGACATTGGCTCGCCCTCGGAAAGTTCATCGGAATCAATGACCTCGCCGAGAAAAACCGTGTGGGTGGAGGTTTCCATCTTGTCAACTACCCGACAGACGAGGAAGCTGACTGCGGCATTTAAAACACGGACTCCTTCCTTTTCGGAAAAAGCTATGTTTTCAAACTTATCGATGTCACGGCTTGACTGAAAGCCGAAGGTGCCGATGATCCCGGAATCCACCGTTTCGGGAAGAATGGAGATTGCAAAAATACCGCTTTCGGAAATCGCACCGTTTGTGAAGTTATCGTGGTTCATTGAAAGGGCAATGGTTGCAGGCTTGCTTGTTATCTGCATTGCGCTGTTTGCAATGCAACCCACGTGACGGGAACCAATAACGCTTGTGACGGCATACACGCCATAGCCTAAATCTCTCAAAGGTTTTTTGCTCATAATGTGCTTTCCTTTCTAAAATTTTTCCCACCGACAAGTGCCGATGGGAAGCTTTTTATCTCTTTACGGGGAAAGTGACACCGCAGAACGGGCAGGCATAACCGCCGTTTTCGGGGTTGAAGGGAAGAGGACGGTTGCAGGAAAAGCAGAGGTATACAAACTCGCCGTCTTTCTTTGCCCCAACATTGTTTTCTGTTTTCTGAGTGTTCATAAAAAATCCTCGTGTATTAGTAGTTTGTCTTTAAAATTTCAAAATATGCCTTGGGATGAGCACAAACGGGGCACATTTCGGGAGCACCCTTTGCAACGTGGATGTGACCGCAGTTTGAGCACTGCCATACTGTTTCGCCGTCACGAGAGAAAACGATACCTTCTTCGATGTTGGAGAGAAGCTTCTTGTATCTCTCTTCGTGCTCCTTTTCAATCTTTGCAACGGACTCAAAGAGGAATGCAATCTTGTCAAAGCCCTCTTCCTTTGCTTCCTTTGCCATTGTTGCATACATTTCTGTCCACTCATAGTTTTCGCCTGCAGCGGCATCCTTGAGATTTTCGGTTGTTGTTGCTATTTCGCCATCGTGAAGAAGCTTAAACCAGATTTTTGCATGCTCCTTCTCGTTGTTTGCAGTCTCTGTGAAGATGGCGGAAATCTGCTCATAGCCTTCCTTCTTTGCCTTTGAAGCATAGTAGGTGTACTTGTTTCTTGCCTGGCTCTCGCCTGCAAAAGCTGTCATAAGATTTTGTTCTGTTTTTGATCCCTTGAGATTCATGGTAAAAACTCCTTTCAAAGTAAAAAATTACAAAATTTTGTTAATAGTATTTTACCACCATTCCTTTTCTTTTGCAACGTATTTTTCCAAAGTTTTTAAGCTGAAAAATCTCATTCCACGGGTTTTCAAAAGCTTTCGTTTATGATATAATAAAATGATTTGAGAAAGTTTTATGTTTTGTCGGAGAGGAAGGCTTATGGCAAAGGTTTCTGCCAACATCAAAATAAAAGGAATAGTTCAGGGCGTGGGATTTCGCCCCTTTATTCACCGCCTTGTTTCACAAAGCGGTCTTTTTGGCAACGTTAAAAATACTGCCTTCGGTGCAAGCCTTGTTCTCGAGGGAGAGAAAGAGGAAATACTTACCGCTATTGAAAAGATAAGAGAAAATGCCCCTGCCCTTGCATACATCGAGTCGGTGGAGGTCACCTTTTCCGAGAAGCTTTTCGGCTTTTCCGATTTTAAAATAGCGGAGAGCGAGATTGGAGAGAGAAAAACTCTTGTTTCTCCCGATGTTGCCACCTGCCCCGACTGTCTCCGTGAGCTTTATGATAAGAATAACAGAAGGTATCGCTACCCTTTTATAAATTGCACAAACTGCGGTCCCCGTTTTACCATAATCCGTGATATTCCCTACGACAGAAAAAATACCACAATGGAGAAGTTTCCCATGTGCACCGATTGCGGCGAGGAATACGGCGATATCGAAAATCGGCGATACCATGCCGAGCCTACCTGCTGTGAAACCTGCGGCCCCGAGGTGTTTTTCCTCGGAAAAGACGGAAAAAGGGCAGAGGGCGATGCCTTCTCTCTTGCAAGGGAAATGATAAAGAGAGGCGGAATAGTTGCGGTTAAGGGTCTCGGAGGTTTTCATATAGCTTGCGATGCCCAAAACCCCGATGCGGCAAGGCTTTTGCGTGAGCGAAAGCACCGTGATGAAAAGCCATTTGCAATAATGTGCCGTGATGCTTCGGAGGCACGAAAATTCGCCGAGGTTTCGGAGGATGAGGAAAAACATCTCATATCCCACCGCCGTCCCATCGTGCTTCTCAAAAAGCGGAGAAGAGAGGACTTTTCTCACATAAGCGAAAACGGATATGTGGGGATAATGCTTCCATATACACCTGTTCACCATATGCTTCTTGAAGAGGGGCTTTCCGCCGTTGTTATGACAAGCGGAAACATATCTGATTTGCCTATTATATACAAAGACGAAGAGATGTATGAAAAGCTTTGTGATGTGTGTGACGGTTTTCTCACAAACAACCGTGATATATATATGCGCTGTGACGATTCCCTTATATGGGTGAAAGACGGTAAGGAATATTTTGCAAGAAGGTCAAGGGGCTATGTGCCATATCCCGTGACGGTAGAGGGAATTTCGGGGAAAATCCTTGCCTGCGGAGCAGAGCAGAAGGCATCCTTTGCAATGAGCCGGGATCACCACGTTTTCCCGAGCCAGCATATAGGAGATCTCAAAAACCTTGAAACCTTGGAAAATTATGAAGAGCAGATAAGCCGCTTTGAAAGGCTTATGGATATAAAGCCAACTTCTCTTGTTTGTGATATGCATCCCGATTATCTCTCCACGGAGTACGCAGAGAAAAGGGCGAAAAAAGAGGGAATACCCCTTATAAAGGTTCAGCATCACCACGCTCATATGGCATCCTGTATGGCGGATAACGGATATTTCGGGAAATGTATCGGAATTATCTGGGACGGCACGGGATACGGTCTTGACGGAAAGGTGTGGGGAGCAGAGTTTCTCACGGGAGATTATAAAGACTTTGAAAGACGTGGGACAATCCTTCCCATAAGACTTCCCGGAGGAGACCGTGCCGCAAAGGAGATAAGCCGCATCGGAAAAGCCCTTCTCTGTGGGGTGGGAAAATGCGAGGATGAAAGCATAAAAAAGCTTTTAGAGCTTAACATAAACTGCCCCGAGGTAACGAGTATGGGAAGGCTCTTTGACGGAGTTTCCGCAATTCTCGGAATATGTGAAAAGGCATCCTATGAGGGTCAGGGGGCAATTCTTCTTGAAAGCCTTGCATCGGAGGATGAAGAGAAGGTATATCCTTATACCGTTTCGGAAAAGGACGGAATGTATGTCTTTGACTGGCGTGATATGATTTCGGAAATCGCAGAGGAAAAGGATATATCATCTGCCGCCGCAGCTTTTATGAATACCCTGGTTTCCATGTCGGGAGAAATTGCCGGGCGGATATCCCGTGATACGGGGATAAGAACCGTTGCACTTTCAGGCGGAACGTTCCAAAATATGTATATGCTCACCCGACTTGAAAAGAAGCTTTCGGATATGGGATTTAATGTGTTGACTCATCACCGTGTGTCATGTAACGACGAAGGGCTGAGTCTTGGTCAGCTTCTTATTGGGGCAGAAAAGAAAATTTAATTTTACGGAGGAAAATTATTATGTGTCTTGCAATACCGCTTAAAATAGTTGAGATAAACGGAAAAGAAGCGATAGGAGAGAGAAGTGGAATAAAGAGAAAAATCCGCCTTGATTTTATTGAAAATCCGAAGATAGGCGAATATGTAATAGTTCACGCAGGCTTTGCCATTGAGAGGATGAATCCCGAGCAGGCAGAGGAAAGCATAAAAGCGGCGGAGGAAGTTGAAAATGAGCTGTCAAGACTCTAAAGACCTTCTTTCCCGAATCGGGAATAGAAATGTGGGAATTGTGAAGATAATGGAAGTCTGCGGCACTCACACAATGGCTATTGCAAAGTCGGGACTTCGCTCGGCACTTCCGGAGAATATCAAGCTTTTATCGGGTCCCGGTTGCCCTGTGTGCGTAACTCCTGCCGAGGTGATTGACGAAATTCTCTCCCTTGCAAAACGTGATAATGTTATAATCGCAACCTATGGCGATATGATAAAAGTGCCGGGAAGCCGCAGGGGAGAGAACTTAGGACTTCTCCGTGCATATGGAGCAAGAGTTGAGATTGTTTATTCCCCCATTGATGCGGTGAGAAAAGCAGCGGAAAACCCAAAGGATGAGGTTGTTTTCATTGGTGCAGGCTTTGAGACAACAGCACCCGGAACTGCGGCATCAATAGGTGAGGCGAAGGATTCGGGAATAAAAAACTTCTCCGTATTCTCCCTTTTAAAAACCGTTGAGCCTGCCCTCCGTGCCCTTATTGCAGACACAGAGCTTCAGGTGTCGGGTTTTCTCTGCCCCGGTCACGTTGCCACTATTATCGGGGAAAAAGGATTTTCGTTTCTTTCCGATGAATTCAATATACCCTGTGCGATAGGCGGCTTTGAGCCTTGTGAAATCATTACTGCACTTGATTCCATTCTCGCCCAGATTGAGTCGGGAAAGGTAAAGCTCACAAATAATTATCCCACCGCCGTGAGAAAGGGCGGAAACCCCGTTGCGGCAAGGATTATTGAGACATATCTTACACCACGCCGTGATATATGGAGAGGACTCGGCGTTATCGAAAAAAGCGGTCTCGGAATAAGAGAGGAATTTGAAGAATTTGATGCGGAAAAGAAATTTGATATAAGAATAGAACCGTCAAAGGAAAAATCCCCCTGCCGCTGCGGAGATGTTATCTGCGGAAAGCTCTCACCCGTGGATTGCCCCATGTTCGGAAAAGCCTGCCTTCCCGAAAACCCCGTGGGTCCCTGTATGGTATCAAGCGAAGGCGCCTGCGCCGCCGCATATAAATACGGTGAGGAGTAAGTTTCGGTGGAAGAAGGAATGCACATGGAATATCCGAAGAGAAAGCATCCTAGATTGAAAGCATATGACTATTCTTCTGCCGGTTCATATTTCATAACAGTATGCACAAAGGACAGAAGACGGTGTTTGTGTAATATTGTAGGGCGTGCCGCCCTCGGCACGCCGCAAAGTACCGGAAGTGAAAACATATTTTACGGGGCAGATATCAGACTGACGGAAATCGGGAAACTCACCGACAGATATATATCTTCCACATCGCAGATTTATGAGAGTGTTTCCGTAAACAAGTATGTTATAATGCCTGACCATATGCATTTGTTGGTGTCTGTGATTGATGAATATTTACTGACGAAGGAAAACGGCGCGCCGGGGGCGGCACGCCCTACAATCACAATACCAAGGCTTATTGGAGGATTGAAAAGGCTGATAAACAAGGAGGTCGGAGAAAAGGTTTTTCAGGATTCCTTTTATGACCATATCATCCGCAATGAACAAGATTATATAATGCATTTGAATTATATAGAGCAAAATCCGATCAAGTGGCTGTGTTGCAATGAGCAGGAACCGGACGAAGAAGACTGTATGCCGGAGAATATGTGCAATGATATAACAAAGGAGACGTGTTGACGTGATGAACTCTAATCTTATAGGAAAAATAGATTTAGCGGATCATTTTTATAAATTCAAATCTTTTGTTGAAATGAGAAGCGGATGCTTGTTTGACGGGTTTGATAATAACTATTTTTTGAAGAAAGAAGAGGGTTACAAATATAAAGTCTTCAAAGATGCACAGAAATATTTGCAACTTGATTCTTGGGATGAAAGTAAGATAGGAACCGGATGCATTGCAGAATGCTTCAAAAAAGCATATGATTGCAAAGGAAATCTTTTTAATTATCATGGCTCAAACAGAACAAAAAAGAAGATTGATGACAATCTTCTAACAGCAGAGAAAGTATTATACAATATCTATTTGGGGAACGATGATGAAAAAGCCTTTGCGGAAGCGGTTGAATTCTTTGGAGCAAAGTATGATTTGATCGCATATCTGTTTTTTATAAAAGACAGAGACGAATACCTCCCGATATCACCGAAGAATTTTGAAAGAATGTTTGCGGTGTTGGGGATTAATGTCAAGTTGCAATATCAATGCTCCTGGGAAAACTATGCAGAGTATTTATCTTTGATAAGACAAATCAAAGAAAAAATGGAAGAATACTTTTCTTTGAAAGTAAGTCTTTTGGATGCACATTCTTTTGTGCGGTGGATAGAGGAAGCGGAAAAGCATTTTATAACTAAAGAAAAGTGGATTGAGCTGTTAAAAAATGAGGCAGTTTTCACCATTGAAGATAAGAATATACTAAAAGAATTTTATATATCTCCCGGGCATACAGCAGCTTGTTCGGAGTTGGAAGATAGAACAGGGAAATCGTTAATAAAAATCAACAAATCCATGGGAAGCGTGGGAAAGAAAATTTCTGAAATGTATGGTTTTGCTCCTATCATCACCCGAGTTGAAGAAAAAAGGCATTGGCCTATTTTGTTCCGAGGTATAGACAGGGACGATAACAAGTTTGATTGGAAGATTAAACCGGAATTGACAGAAGCCTTGGAAGAGGTGTTTCCGGAGGAAAAAAGCAAGCATATAGAAAAAGAAACGGAAGAATTTATTGCGGAAACAGAGACACAACGTGAAATTTCAACGAGCAAGATTTTGAGCAAATCGGAATTTTTCGGATTTATTGGAAAACCGAGGATGAAACCTGAGTTGATTGAAACAAAGCACGGTAAAAGATACAGGAGAGATAAACAACGCTCTTTGAATGCTTTGCACAGGGCAAATTTTCTGTGCGAATGTTCAGCAGAACACAAAACCTTTTTGAGAAAAAATTCTAATATAAATTATACAGAACCGCACCATTTGGTTCCGATGGCATATCAAGATAGGTTCGATTCGACTCTTGATACCGAATCAAATATAGTATCACTTTGCAGTAACTGTCACAATCAGATTCATTATGGTCAAGGTTATCGAGAAATAATTATGTTGTTATATGAACAAAGAAAAGAAGCTTTAAAAAAAGAAGGAATTGATATAACATTAGAAGGATTGCTGGAAATGTATGATTAAAAGTTGGATATGTGATATAACAAAGGAGAAGTGTTGACGTGGATAAAATTATAACTCTTGATTATGGAAGCGGAGGTAAGAAGACCTCGGAGCTTATTGATAATCTTATTGTGAAAAAATTCAAAAACGAGGCTCTTTCTGCTCTCGGTGACGGTGCAATCCTTTCGGGAGAGGAAAAAATCGTGTTTTCCACCGACAGCTTTGTTGTGTCGCCCTGCTTTTTCCCCGGCGGAAATATCGGAAAGCTCTCGGTTTGCGGCACTGTAAACGATGTTTCGGTGTCCGGCGGTATTCCCAAATATTTAAGCCTTTCATTTATAATCGAAGAGGGTTTTCCCTTTTCCGACCTTGAAAAGATAACAGACTCCATTGCCGAAACTGCAAAGCGTGCAGGTGTTTCCGTTGTCACGGGCGATACAAAGGTTGTGGAGCGCGGAAAAGGTGACGGTATATATATAAACACTGCAGGAATAGGCTTTCTCCGCCATAATAACCTTTCGCCGGAGAATATAAAAAACGGTGATGCAGTCCTCATTTCTGGAACAATCGGCGACCACGGTGCAGGAATTATGCTCTCACGAAACAAAAACCTGCTTGAAGGTGAAATTCCCTCGGACTGCGCACCCTTAAATTTCCTCTGCGAAAAGCTCTTTACACTCGGAGATTCTCTTCGTGTGCTCCGCGACCCCACAAGAGGCGGAGTTGCAACAACCTTATGTGAGTTTGTTGAAGAAAGTGAGCTTTCAATAGAACTTTTTGAGGATAAGCTTCCCATCCGTGACGATGTGCTGAGTGTTTGCGATATCCTCGGTCTTGACCCGCTCTACTCGGCAAACGAAGGAAAAATCCTTGCTGTCGTAGCTCCAGACCGGGCGGAAGAAGCACTTGAGATTATGAAAAGCACTCCCGAGGGCAAAAATGCCGCAATCATAGGCCATGTTACCGATGCCCGTGCAGGAAAAGTTACACTGAAAGGAGATTTCTCCTCCAGGATACTTACAAAGCTCACCGGCGCACAGCTGCCGAGGATTTGTTAAAAAACTAACAGGTAAAATGGCGGAAAACCCCTTGATTTTGCGAAAAAATTCTGTTTTTAATCTTTATTTTATCGACAAAATATGTTATACTGATTATAAGCGTGAAAAATCAAATTGAAATATATGTGAGGTGGAAAAATGCAAGAGTATAAGAAAATTGCCATCACAAAAGACGATGTTATTCCCACAGCGAAGAAAATGCGTGAGGAAGGCATCGCCCTTGCCATGATTCACGGATTTTTAAACGATGAGGGAAAGCCCAACATTTCATATGAATATGAAGTGGGAAGCGGCATTGAGTCCTACACCGTAGACGGAGAAGAGTCACTTCCGTCAATTGCGGAAATCTATGATCTCGCGGCAGAATGGCCCGAGAGAGAAATCATGGAGCTTATGGAGGTTACCTTTGAAGGTCTTGATACTTCAAAGCGTCTCTTTATGCCTGATACAATGCTTGACGGTCAGGGTCAGATTCTGGTAACACCCATGGATGACCTTATCAAGCGCACACAAGGAAAGAAAGGGGAATAAAAGATGAGCTATGTTGTTCCTATAGGCCCGTACCATCCCGCCCTTGAAGAGCCTGTTCATGCAAGACTCTATACAAACGGCGAAGAGATTACGGATGCCGAGGTATTTATAGGCTATAACCACCGTGGTATAGAGAAGCTTGCTCAGCAGAAGAACTTCATCCAAACAATCACTTTGGTTGAGCGTGTCTGCGGCATCTGCTCTCACTCCCACGCTCTCGGATATTGCATGGCACTTGAAAACATCGCACAGATGAATGTGCCCAAGCGCGGTCAGTATATCCGTGTTATTATGAACGAGCTTGAGAGACTTCACTCTCATTATCTCTGGCTCGGTATTGCACTTCACCTTGTCGGTCACGACAGCCTCTTTATGCATTGCTGGGATGAGCGTGAGGTAATTATGGATATGCTTGAGGAAATCTCGGGCAACCGTGTAAACTACGGTATGGTCACAGTCGGCGGTTCACGCCGTGACATTGACGACGACAAGCGCCGTCATATACTTGAGATGCTTGACAAGGTTGAGAAATCAATGATTCGTCTCCGCGACATTCTTCTCTCCGATAAGACCGTTGCCCTTCGTACACAGGGTGTTGGCATTCTCACAACAGAGGATTCAATCCGCATCGGTGCAGTAGGTCCTCACGCAAGAGCGTCAAACGTTGCAGTTGACGTGCGTAAGGATTCGCCCTATATCTGCTATGAAGACTTTGAGTTTGAAAAGGCAGTTTACCCAACTTGCGACGTCTTCTCTCGTGTTGTGGTACGTGTTTTAGAGAACTTCGAGAGCATAAAGATTATCCGTCAGGCTCTTGAGATGCTTCCCACAGGTCCCATAAACCTCGGTGTGAAGATTCCCAAGATTCCGGCAGGTGAGTATATGGTTCGTCACGAAGCTCCACGCGGTCAGCTCTGCTATAAGGTAGTAACCGATGGCGGCGAGTTCAACAAGCGTGTCAGCCTCCACGTTCCCACCTTTAAAACTGCGCCCACAATCCCCACAATGCTCCGCGGAAATTCCGTTGCAGATGCAGGTCTCATCATCGCAAGTATTGACCCCTGCTTCAGCTGTATGGACAGATAAGCCATGCACGAGCTTGCAATAACACAGGGCATTATCGCAGCGGCAGTTCCTGAAGCCAAACGCCATGGCGCAAAGAAGATTCTTGAAATACGTCTCCGCATAGGCGAGTATTCGGGAGTTTTTCCCGAATATATTCAGGAATATTTCAACATAGCAAGCAAAGGTACTCTCGCCGAGGGTGCAAAGCTTGTGATTGAAAAAGTTCCTATCGTCATCCGTTGCAACAAATGCAATTTTGAAGGAGAGATTCCCAGAAGAAAGATTCAATGCCCCGAATGTGGGGGACTGGATATAAAGCTTATATCGGGAAGAGAGTATTTCGTTGACAGCCTGGAGGTTGAATAATGGAAATTAAAATAGTAAAGCAGATTCTTGAATGGAACGAGGATGTAAGTAACGAAGTTAAGGCGACTCTCTCGGAAAATAGCATCTGCCTCATAAACGTTATGGGCTCACCCGGTGCCGGTAAGACAAGTCTTATAACCGACATCATAAACCGTCTCCGAAAAACATATCGGATAGGTGTTATTGAGGGTGACATTGCAGGTGCAATCGATGCCGAGAAGATAGACAAAATGGGGATACCCGTTGTTCAGCTTCAGACAGACGGTGCTTGCCACATTGAGGCGATGTCGATCCGACATATGCTTTCGTTCTTCAATCTCGATGAAATTGATGTTCTCATTGTAGAGAATATCGGAAACCTTGTCTGCCCGGCAGAGTTCAATATCGGAGAGGATTTCCGTGTTGCAATTCTCAGCATTCCCGAGGGCGATGATAAGGTTGAGAAATATCCGCTTATGTTTGAAACAAGCGAGGCGCTCGTTATGAATAAGTACGATATGCTTCCGTACTTTGAATTTGACGATGGTCGTGTTGAGAAAAACGTAAAGGATTTAAACAAAGATGCAAAGGTTTTCCGTGTCTCCACCAAAACAGGTGAAGGTGCAGAGGACTTTGTTGGTTGGCTTTCCGATAAGATTGCCGCCAAGATAAAAGAATAATCAGGGGGTGTTCCTTTGAAAAAGACAAAATTTTCGGCATTTCTGTCCACAACAGTTGTGTGCTATCTGTTCTGGCTCCTTCTCACGGGACAGCTTGTTGCATTGATTCAGCCGAACAATCCGTTCTCGGCACAGGTACTTATCGCAGGTGCGATAGTTTCCGTGCTCACAGCCCTTTTCTCGGCACGATTCTTCGTTCACGAAAAGGCATTCTGGTTCTTTAATCCCATAAAGCTCATACTTCTTGCTGTCTATTGCCTCATAATCTTTATGTGGGAGCTTATAAAGGCAAATGTAAGTATGTTCTGCTATGTCTTCGGACTCAAGAAGACAAACCCCGGCATTGTAAAGGTCGAAACAGACCTTGAAAGCGAGTATGCACAGAGTATGCTTGCAAACTCAATCACTCTTACTCCCGGCACAATCACAATGGATATCGCAGAAAGTAAAGGCAAGACTTATTACTACATCCATTGGATTGATGTTTCCACTCAGGATATGAAGGAAGCGGGAGATTCAATCAAGGGTACAATGGAAAAATGGATAAGGAGGATATGGAGATAATGGAAGCAGCAAATGTATTTACTTTCTCGGCTATATGCTTTGTAGTTCTTGCACTTCTCCTTGTTTACAGACTCATAAAGGGACCGAGCGTTGTTGACCGTGCAGTTGCGGCTGACAGTATCGACATTCTCGCCGATATGGCTCTTGTCCTCTTTGCTCTTGCATCAAAGAGAAGCATTTATCTTGACATTGCACTCGTAACGGCAGTTCTCGGCTTTGTCGGCTCCGTTATGGTATCACGTTACCTGGAGGGCAGATTATGATGGATTATGTAATTTATGCGTTTATCGCAGTAAGTCTTATCTTTGCTCTCACCGGTGTTGTGGGAATGCTCCGCTTTAAGGATTCATATTCAAGAATGCAGGCAAGCACCTGTATCTCAACTCTCGGCGTTCTCGGTGTTATCATCGGTGCAATCATCTATTCTGTTGCAGAGCTCAGCGACATATCAATGGCAGTAAAGCTTGGAGTTCTCGGTCTTTTCTACATAGTAACAAGCCCGATTTCCGGTCATGCCATTGCAAAGGCGGCATACAGAAGAGGTGTTCGTCCGGAAAAGAAAATGAAATGCGACAAATATGGGGAGGATCTTGAAGATGACAATTGATCTTGTATTTATTCTCAATGCTCTGGTGCTCCTCGGCATCCTTGTTTCCGCAGGTATCGCAGTATTTTCGGAGAAGACTCTAACCTCCGTTATCGCTCTCGGCGTTACGGGCGCATTTATGGCACTTGAGTTTATCATTCTCCACGCACCCGACGTTGCAATAGCTGAAGCTGCAGTAGGTGCAGTTCTTGCTACAACGATATTCGTTATCGCTGTGAGAAAAACAACGAAGAAGGGGGATGAAGAGAAATGAAAGCAAAAAGAATAGTAGCTCTTATCTCAATTCTCGTAATCCTCGCCGCAGGCGTATATGCAGTTGTTGATGCATATAGCTCAGGTAACTATCAGACGTATGACGGCGGAGAAAATGCAAAGGCGATTGTGGCAGATCCGGATTATTATGACACTTCCGAAGCATCGGGTGTTGCCGAGCCTATCGTCAAGAAAAATCTCAATGACACAATGGCTGCAAACAATGTTGCGGCAGTCGTTTTCGACTTCCGTGGCTTTGATACTCTCGGTGAGTCCTTTATCCTTCTCACCTCTATTGCAGGTGCATATGTAATCCTCAGCGTTTCAAAGAAAAAGAAGAAGGAGGATGAAGAATAATGAAGTTTAAAAACGGAATTACCGAAAAGAGCATAATTGTAAAATGCGGCGCAGACATGATGCTCCCCTTTGCAGTTGTGTTCGGTATCTACATCATCCTTTTCGGAACGGTTTCCCCCGGCGGCGGATTCCAGGGCGGTGTTATGGTAGCCGCTGCAGCCGTTCTCCTTTACCTTGCTTATGGTTATAAAACAGCTAAAAGTGCAATCAATACCGAGGTTCTTCGTGTTGGAGAAGCAGCAGGTGCAACCCTCTATGTTATCTTCGGGTTATGTGGTCTTTTCATCGGCAGTGTCTTCTGTCAGAACGTTTTCTACGATAACGGTGCAGTTGGTGACCTCATAAGTGCCGGTACAATCACATATATGGGTTATTCGGTAGGCTTTAAGGTCCTTACCGGTGTGGGATTCCTTGTTCTTCTTATGCTTGGTCTTCTCGCTCCCGGTGCCGATGATGCCGACGATGATGAAGAGGAGGATGAGGAATAATGATAATTGTAAACTACATAGTTTCCGTAGCTCTTATTGCTCTCGGTCTCTTCGCCGTATGTACAAAGAAGAACCTCATTAAGATTGTTCTGGGGCTTGGCATCATCGACTACGGTATAAACCTTATGATTGTAAGTATCGGATATGTTCCGGGCGGCACAGCTCCGGTCTACACACTTTCCGACTTTGCAAACTTCGTTTCAGTAAGCTTTGTTGACCCTGTTCCGCAGGCTCTCACACTTACATCAATAGTCATCGGTGCTTGTGTTGATGCACTTGCTCTCTCTCTTGTAATTATGATTTACCGTAAGTACAAGACAGTCAACGCCGATGAAGTAAGGAGGATTCGCGGATAATGATGGAAATGTTTAATAATTATGAAGTTGTGAAGCATTTTCCCGTAATTGCCGTTATGGGTCTCTTCCTCTTCGCATTCCTTATTGAGATTTTCGGTGCAAAATGCAAAATTATCCGAAATACTCTCACTCTTATCGCAACAGGCGGTGCATTCGCACTTATCCTCGGTCTTATCCCCATGGTATTTGGCGAAGGCAACGTTATATCCTACTGGATGGGTGACTGGAAGCCGGTCGCAGGCTATGCAATCGGTATCGGCTATGAAGTTGATGCTTTAAGCCTCTTCTTCGGTCTTCTCGTTTCGGGAACATTCTTCCTTTCGTCCATCTACTCAATCAAGTATATGAGCCGTGACCACCACCTCGGCCATTACTACACACTCTTCCTTATGCTTTCGGGCTCGGTGCTCGGTCTCGTTCTCACCGGCGACATATTCAATATGTTCGTTATGATTGAGATTATGACCTTCGCATCCGTTGCGCTCACAGCATTCAGAAACAAGAAGGGTATTGCTTTAGAGGCAGGATTTAAGTATCTTATCCTCGGCTCAATCGGCTCATCACTCGTTCTTGCAGGTATTGCGGTGCTCTATATGCAGTGCCACACCCTCAATATGGCTCAGATTTCCTCCATCATCGGCGGTGCAGGTCTTAACCCCTCACTTGTCTTTGCCTTCGCACTTATGTTTGCAGGCTTTGGAGTGAAGAGCTACATCGTTCCTTTCCATACCCCTGCGGCAGATGCTTATATGGCAGCTCCGAGCTCCATATCAATGGTATTCTCCGGTATGGTAAACAAAGCAGGTGTATATGCACTTATAAGACTTACATATACTATCTTCAATGCAATGGACATTCCTGCTGTGAATATTCTCCTTGTAACTCTCGGCGCAATAACAATGTTCATCGGTGTTACAATGGCTCTTGCACAGCACGACTTTAAGCGTCTTCTTGCATTCCATAGTATTTCACAGATTGGTTATGTAATCACGGCAATCGGTCTGGGTACTGCCCTCGGTTTGTCCTCCGGTCTTTTCCACGCAATGAACCACACAATGTTCAAGGGACTTCTCTTCTTATGTGCAGGTGCTGTGTTCTATGCAACGGGTACAACCGACCTTGACAAGCTCGGCGGTCTTTCAAAGCGTATGCCGAAAACCACAATCTGCTTCCTTATCGGTGCGTTCTCAATTTCGGGACTTCCGCCCTTTAACGGCTTTGCATCAAAGTGGATGATTTATCAGTCGGTATATGCAAAGGGTGTTGAAAGCGGAAACTTCGCTTATATCTTTGCAACAATCGTTGCACTTGTAGTTTCTGTTATGACTCTTGCATCCTTTATAAAGGTAACTCAGGCAGTATTCTTCGGTCAGCTTCCCGACAAACTCAAAGATACAAAGGAAGTTCCCTTTGCAATGCGCCTGCCCATGTGGATTATGTCCGGTCTCTGTATCCTTTCCGGCGTGTTCTACAGATTCGTTGATGTGAATGTTCTCTACCCGGTAAGAAATGCGGCATTCGGAGTTAAGAACTATATCAGCAGTATGCTTGGAGGCGAAGCCGCAGCAGCCGCTTCAAACGTAAGCAGTGAAGAGTTCTTCACATTGTGGGATCCCAAGCTCTGGCTTATCCTCTTTGCAATCGTTCTCCTTGCAGTCTGCATCGTGGTGCTTCTTGGCGATAAGACGCTCGGCGCAGTAAGAAAGAATAAGGCAAGCGAAGAATCGGACGGAAAGTATGCGACCTTCTTCGGCGGTGAAAAGAGCACCCACTCCCACGTTGCAGGCTCTGACCTCTTCTGGGGCTTCAAGAAGGATTTCAAGGGATACTTCAAGTTTATGCAGGGTATGCACTCCGGTAGCGTCAATGACTATGCTCTCTATGTGGTAGTCGGAACGGCACTTATCGTTGCAACCATGTTTATATTCGTACTTTAGGAGGTGAGTGAAAGTGTCTGAAACAGTTGTAACAATGCTCACAAATGCATTTAGTGTTCTCGTTTTCCCGGGACTTCTCTTCGTTATGATAGTCGGTCTTTTGCTCGCCGGTATCGACAGAAAAGTTCTTGCAAGAATGCAGAAGCGCAAAGGACCTCCCGTCCTTCAGCCCTTCTATGATTTCTTCAAGCTTATGGGTAAGGAAACCATTATCCCCGATGCGGCAAACCGCAGAGTTTTCCTTGCGGCTCCCATCATCGGCTTTGTAAGCCTTGTAGTTATGGTAGTCCTTATCCCCATCGGTGGTTATACACCCTTCGGAATAACCTTTAATGCCGATCTTATCGTTATGCTCTATCTTCTCACAATCCCCGCTGTTGCTCTTATCATCGGCGGTTCGTCCTCCGGCTCACCTTATGCCGGAATCGGTATCTCTCGTGAGATGGTAACAATGATGGCTTATGAGCTTCCTCTCGTTATCGTGCTCCTCACGGTAGCTTTGAAGGTTGGCGGCGGCTCTTTCTGCTTCTCACTCGGCGAAATAAGTGCATGGCAGGAAACAAACGGTGCTCTCATCACACATTGGGAGCTTATCCCTGCGGCTATCGCATTCCTCTTTGTCATTCCGGCAGAAGTCGGAACACAGCCCTTTGACGTTGCGGAAGCCGAGACTGAAATCTGCGAAGGTCCTCTTGTAGAATATACAGGTGCACCTCTTGCAATGTTCAAGCTCAACACAGCTATTAAGATGTTCGTTATGACAGCGCTCTTTACCGTTCTTTTCTTCGGTAATGCAGTCGCAACAGAGTATCTTGCGCTCAACGCACTTATCGTTGTTGCAATCAGCGCAGGTATAACAGTTCTCTCTATGACTCTTGCTCACGCAGTTTGTGCAAGACTCAAGATTGAGCATCTCTTTAAGTTCTACTGGACAGTTGTTACCGCACTTGCGGCAATCAGCCTTGTTCTCGTATGGTGTCTGTAAGGAGGTAGATGGAAAATGTTTAAGAAAATTATTGCAAAAAGTATGTCCAAATCTCCGTGGATTTACCACGTAAACACAGGCTCCTGCAACGGCTGTGATATTGAGCTCGTTGCAGTCATCACTCCCCGTTATGATGCGGAGCGCTTCGGCTTTAAGCTTGCAGGCACTCCCCGTCACGCTGATATCGTTGTGGTTTCCGGCCCTATCACAAGCCAGTCAAAGGACAGACTTGCGAGAACTCTCGAGCAGGTTCCGGAGCCAAAGGTTGTTGTTTCAATCGGCTCTTGCCCTCAGTCGGGTAACGTTTTCAAGGGAAGCTATTCCGTTGAAGGTCCCCTTGAGAAATACACCCACGTTGATGTAGCCATCGCAGGCTGCACACCGAAGCCCGAGGCAATTATCGAAGGCCTTTATAAGGCTGCTCAGATACTTCAGGAGAAGAGGGAGGCGATGGAGAAATGAAATTCGGATTCCCGTTTTTAAAACACGCTATCGGCAATTTCTTTTCAAAACCCAGCACAGTAAACTTCCCGGCTGTAAATGTAGATGCAAAGCCCGGCTACCGCGGCAGAATCGCATATTACCCGGATAAGTGCGTAAACTGCGGAATGTGTATCAAGGTCTGCGGTCCTATTGCTATCACAAGAACCAGCGAGGACGTGGAGGAAGGCGAGAAGATTACATATGAGTTTGACCTCACCTCCTGTACCTTCTGCGGAATGTGCCAGGATTTCTGTACGACAAAGGCAATCGAGATGACAACCGACTACCATATGGTAGCGGAAGACCCGAAGGATCTTGTTGTCCGTGGTGAAAGAATCAAGAAAAAGGTTGCAGGAAAGCTTACCTGCTCCGATTCCTGCGTATACTGTACACTCTGTGCAAAGCAGTGTCCTGAAGGTGCAATCACAGTTGACCGTGCCAATAAGACATGGACTGTTGATGAAGAAAAGTGCGTAAAGTGCGGCATCTGTATTGATAAGTGCCCGAAGAAGTCACTTTCCTTTGCAGAGGTTGAAGAGGGTGTTGTATGCTCGGACAGTTGCGTTTATTGCACACTCTGCGCAAAGAAGTGCCCGGCAGAGGCAATCACCGTTGACCGTGCAAACAAGACCTGGTCAATCGACCGTGAAAAGTGCACAAAGTGCGGCATCTGCATTTCCGCTTGCCCGAAGAAGAGCCTTTCAATGGGCGATATAAACGCAAGCTCTCCCTGCCCCGAGGCAGCAGACGTTCCTGCTCCCACAAAGGTAGAGCCGAAGGCAGAAGAAGCAGCACCGGCAGAGACACCTGCAAATAACGGAAAGCTCACCTGCTCCGATTCCTGTGTGTACTGCACACTCTGTGCAAAGAAATGCCCTGTTGAAGCAATCACGGTAGACCGTGACGCAAAGACCTGGGCAGTAGACGAAGAAAAGTGCATCAAATGCGGCGTTTGCGTAGAAAAATGCCCCAAGAAGAGCCTTAGCTTCGAAGAATAATTAAAAGATAAACAGACCGTGGAATTTTTCCACGGTCTCAGACTGTCGAAAAAGGTGCGAGACCACAAGCGAAGAAACATATGTAGGGAACGACAGCCGGTCGTTCCGTCTCGGTTTTTTCGCAGAACCTAATTTCAAAAAGACGCATAGTTTTCACAAAAGTCCTTGAAACATCGAGTTTCAAGGACTTTTTCGCTTGTTTTTCCCGAAGTGTCACCTCTCGATGTATCAACATAC
>JAFSEA010000059.1 GCA_017435965.1 Oscillospiraceae bacterium | reverse complement strand
TAACAAAATATCAAAAATCGGTCCATAAATATGGGGCTTTATTTCTTATACACAAAATCCAGAGATTTTTCCTAAAACAAAACGAAGACCTCAACAATTGAGATCTTCGTCTGTTTTAGGGACTTTTTTTACAGTCCCTTTTTAATCAAGAATTATAAGTGCTATAAACTCAAGAATCTCTTTCCCGGTATTTTTTATTCCATGGCCTTCGCCCGAGGGAGTAAATGTGACTGTACCGGGATAGACTTCTACTTCTTTTCCGTTGTCGCTATAAAGTCCGCTTCCCGAGATTATATAATAGCTTTCACATTCGCCCTCGTGGATATGAAACTCAACTTCTTCGCCCGGATTAAGCTTTGCAAGAGCAAAGGTGCGAAGCTTGGGATTTTTACCTTCAAAATCGGCAAGATTTGAAAGAAACAGTTTGTCTATCCCTTTCTCGTTCTGTTCTGTTGTTATAACAAGCTCTTCCTTAGCTTTTATCATCGTATCCTCTCCCCTATTATCTTACAAGCTCATCCTGAACGCCGGTGGCTCTGTGAGACTTTATAACCGATTCAACTTCATCAATAGAGCTTATGGACATATCTCCGATAACCGTGTTCTTAATTGCGCTGAGTGCGTTTCCATAGCACATTGCCTCTTCCACGCTCTTTCCTGTCAGGATTGCAAAAAGGACACCTGCAACATAGGCATCTCCGCTTCCGACACGGTCTATTACCTCAATGTTTTTATAATGCTCTTCCTCATAAAACTTTCCGTCAAAGTACACTCTTGAGCCGAAATTATGTCTTGTGGGGCTTGCAACCTCACGTCGGGTGGTCGCAACTATCTTGCAACCATAATCATCGGCATAACCTTTCATAATTTCATCGAGAGTACCGGTACGTCTGAGCATTCTTCTCGACGTTTCTTCAGAAACAAATAAAATATCGACCATGGGGAATATTTTTTCTACCACAGAGCGTGCTTCTTCTTCACTCCAAAGTGCGGCACGATAGTTTACATCAAAGCTTATTGCAACTCCATTTGCCTTCATAAGCTTTATCATTTGAAGTGCCGTTTCACGAAGCATTGGAGATAATGCAAGAGAAATTGAGCTTATGTGAAAAACTCTTGTACGCTTATAAATATCATCCAGAATTTCCGAAAGCGAAAGCGAGCATACAGATGCATTTGCTCTGTCATATACAACGGCAGACTTTCTCGGAAATACTCCGTTTTCGTAATAATAGATGCCGAGACGCTTCGTGTCGGTATCATCCCAAACCACGTAATCATCCGAGACATTTCCGTATCTTATTCTGCGTGAAATAAAGTGGCCAAGCTTATTTTTAGGAAGCTTTGTTACAACTGCGGCACGGATGCCAAGATTTGCCGCACCTGATGCTACGTTGAATTCCGAGCCGCCACAGTTCTTTTCAAAAGTTTCGCTCTGTGATATTTTTTCTTTGTCGGGTGCTGAAAGTCTGAGCATTACCTCCCCAAAGCTGATAAGGTCAAAATCTGCCGAAGACTTAATAAACTCCATATAAAACACCTCTTTTTGTATTATTGATTTGATTATAACAGACACAAAAAACAAAAGTAAATATTTACTCGCAAGTCAACACTATGCCTATATCAACATTCACAAGCTCTCCGATATTTTCAGGTGCTTTGCCCTTAAACATTCCTTTTTTATAGTAACCAATAGAAACTGTAAGGTCTGATTTTACTGCAAGTTGTGCTTCTCCCGTATCCCCATTAAGTCCGCTGTTTATATCTGCACTTATGACATAAGCACCTGAATTGTTTATTGTATTTATCGCATCAGCCACAATTCCTTCGGGATTTCCCCGAAACCCTGTACCAAGAATACAATCCACTACTATATCGAAGCCCGAAAGGTCATTTTTCAATGTAAACGTAATATCCTTTACACCTTTCTTTTTGGCTTGTTTGTAGTAAAAAGAACCGTCTTCCGAAAATTTCTCGCTGATTCTGAATATTACAGGAGCTTCGCCATTATCTGCAAGTATTCCGGCAAGAGCATAACCATCGCCGCCGTTATTCCCACTTCCGCAGACAATTGCAATCCTCTTTTTTCTCCAATCAGCGGAATTGTATATTCCCATAGCGGCTCTATACATAAGTTCTTTTCCCGATGTGAAGTTTTCTATTGTATATCTGTCGCTGTTTCTCATTTGTGAAACAGAAATTGCATATTTTTCTTTTTCAAAATCAATCACCGATAATTCTCCTTTTTAGCAGAGCGCAATTTATGATAAAACAACGCCTCACTTTAATATTTTTTCCATGTGTGCGGCAAAAAGAGAATCAATATCGGGAAAAGCTCAAGTCGTCCGCATATCATATCTATTGCGAAAACGATTTTTGAAAGCGGTGAGAAAGCTGCAAAATTCCCTGCCGGACCGACTGCACCGAGTCCCGGACCTATATTGTTCAGAGTCGCAGCGACAGCTGTAAAATTTGTTTCAAAACCGAAGTTGTCAAAAGAAATAATGAGAAATGAAATAAAAAACAAAAGTATATAGCATATCATATATGAATTGACTTTTTTTACCGTCTCATCATCTATCTTCTTTCCACTAATTCTTATGGTTTTTACACTTCTCGGATGAATAAGCACGAAAAACTCACGCTTTAACGACTTAAACATAATCAAAATTCTTGAAACTTTGATTCCGCCGCCGGTTGAGCCGGCACAAGCACCTATGAACATAAGTACAACAAGCAGTGTTTTTGAAAAATCAGGCCACGTATTAAAATCAACCGTAGAAAAACCGGATGTTGAAATAATTGTAGCTACCGCAAAAGACGAATGATGAATTGCACCGCCCAAATTTTCAAAAAGCTGTACCGTATTAAGCGTTATAAGTGCAATAGATGCGAAAACAATTATTGCAAACGCCCGAAGCTCCTCATTTTTCCAGATCGACGAAAACTTTTTAGCTATGATAAAAAAGTAAATATTAAAGTTCACGGAAAACAGAAGCATAAATACCGTAACAACAATCTGAGTATACTGACTGTATCCCCCCATACTGCTGCTCTTTATTGCAAAGCCACCTGTGCCTGCAGTTCCGAACGCCGTTGTAAGTGCATCAAAAAGCGGCATATTTCCAAACATAAGGAAAATAACCTGAAGAACTGTCAGACCTATATACATTCCATAGAGAACTTTTGCTGTTGAATTTGCTTTCGGCAAAAGCTTTTCTACCTGCGGTCCCGGAGATTCAGCCCGGATAAGCTGCATATTATTTCCACCGGCAAGAGGTGCTATCGCAAGGACGAACATAAGTACGCCCATTCCTCCAATCCAATGCGTAAAGCTTCTCCAAAAGAGCATACATTTACTCATAGCTTCAATATCGGTAAGTATAGTCGCACCTGTCGTTGTAAAGCCGGAGGCACTTTCAAAGAAGCAGTCTATAAGGTTTGGGATTTCTCTTGAAAAAAAGAAAGGAAGTCCTCCGACAAAGCTCATAATTATCCAAGCAAGAGCCACAGTCACAAGCCCTTCTCTCGCAAACAAATCTCGCTTTTGCGGCTTAATTCTGATAAGCGGTATAGCAACCGCAAGACAAAGAAGCATCACGGGAAGAAATGCCATTCCCGTGCTTTCTTTATAAATTCCGGCCACAATCAGCGGTAAGACCATTGCAAAAACATCGAACAGAAGAATATATCCGTTAAGTTTTAAAACTAATTTGGTATTCATTTATTTCTCCGTTTCATCTTCAAGTATCTGTTCTATCTTGCTTATGCCCATATGAGTTGTAACAACGATAATCGTATCACCGAGCTGTATGCTATCCTTTCCTCCCGGGGTAAATGTGACTCCGTTTCTTGTTATACAGGCAATAAGTGTCCCTTTTCTTATATTTAATTCAGAAAAAGTAATTCCATTAAGCGGAGTCTTCTCACGAATACGAAACTCCAATGCTTCTACTCTGTCATCGACAATTCTATGGAGCGATTCCATACTTGCTTCCCAAGAATTCTGCATAACACGGACGTACTGAAGAATTCTATCCGCTGTAATATGTTTTGGATAAACTATGCTTCCGATAGGCATTCCTCTTAAAACATCATCAAAGTCAAAATGCTTTATCTTCGTTACAATCTTCGCCTTCGGAACCTGTTGTGATGCATAGATTGACATAAGCACATTCTGCTCGTCTACACCGGTAAGACTAAGGACAGCATCTGCGTTTTCTATATGTTCTTCATGAAGCAGATTGTTGTTGGTCCCGTCTCCGTTTATAATTATGGCTTCAGGCAACAGTTCGCTGAGTTCCTCACAGCGTTCACGATTTATCTCTATTATCTTCACGCGAAGCCTTGATTCAAGCAACTTCTTTGTAAGATAGTATGTGATTCGACCTCCGCCGATAATAACAACATCGCGAATTTCGGAAGTAAACGTACCTACTTTTTCAAAAAATTCAGTTGCAACTCTTATTGGTGCAACAAAAGATATAACATCTCCCGCTTTAAGAACGAAATCGCCGGTCGGAACAAATACATCATCACCACGCTCTATAGCACATATAAAGACTGTAGTTTTAAGACGCGGACGAAGCTGGAAGAGACGAAGCTCACAAAGCACAGATCCTTCAGGGATTTTATACTTCATAATTTCAACTCTGCCCTTTGCAAAAGTTTCAACCTGAATAGCAGACGGAAATCTCAACAAACGTGATATTTCATTTGCTGCCGCAAGCTCCGGATTTATTGCAAGACTAAGACCAAGGTCATCCTTTATTAAATTTATACCATCGGCATAAATAGGATTTCGCACTCTTGCTATAGTATTTTTGGCGCCAAGTTTCTTTGCCATAAGACAACTCAAAAGATTTATTTCATCAGAACGAGTCATAGCAATCAAAAGATCGCAACTTTCAACCTGTGCTTCTTTGAGAACCGAAACGGATTCTCCCTGACCTTCAACGCACATTACATCAAGAGTATTACCCAGTTCGTCAAGCTTTTCCTGGTCTATATCAACAACTACTATATTATGTTTTTCCTCGGCAAGTTCCCGAACAAGAGTTGTTCCTACCTTGCCGCAACCGACAACTATAATATTCACTAAAGACTCTCCTTAAAAACATCAATTCAACAAGCTTATTGTAGCACTTCAAAACACGTTTTGCAATCACTTTTGAAAACATTTCCATTCTCTTAATTCTTCTTCATATACAATGCCGAAATACTTTTCAAACGCATTCCGAAGCTCCGCTTCAGTCGCAAGACGCATTTCTGAAGTCTTGCCATTTTCCGAAAGCCGCAAAACATCTCCGTCAATGGAGTATCTTCCATTTTCGGTAAGCTTCCATAGCATCTGTCTTTTCCTGAACGGCTCATAAACCGAGTAAGCACAAAATGCGTTCAGTGGTATAAAATCCGCTTCATCGCAAGTAAAATCATCAAACATAAGAACGGGAACAAAGTTTTCGTCTTTCTCAATAAGAAGAGTTGTTCCCCTCTCTTCACGGGAAAATTTATACCTTCTGTCCCCTTTTAACTCAATCACTTTATCGTATGCGATTTCTATGGGCTCAAGGGGAACGGGTCCACCGAATCCCACATCACAGAAATAGCTTTTATCCGCTATTTTTACTGTAATCACACGGTGAGCCGCAGGTGGAATAAAGTCTCTTCCGAATCTTATTCTCGCAATTGAAGAAGAGACCGAAAAACCAACAGCTTCAAGAAGCTTTGAAAAGAGACCGTTAAGCTCAAAGCAATATCCGCCGCGACGTTTTATAACTATTTTCTCAAACATAACATCCACTTCAAGAGACGGTTCTTTATGTCCGTGAAAAACGTCGAGATTTTCAAAAGGAACTGTCATAAGGTGACAACGCATAAGCTCTTTGAGGCAATCAATTGACGGAATTACTTTTCCGTCAAAGCCTATGCGATTAAGATATGCATTTACATCTTTTATCGACTCATACACTTTTTCAAAGGGACTATTTTTCTCACCCGACATATTTTTCTCCTTAAAAGTAGCAATAATCAAGCCACAAAACGGTATATCTGTCTTTTAAATCCTTTGCATACCGTCTTGCATCCTTTATCTTGTCTTCCCCGTAGAGCTTTTTAAAGTCCGCAAAATCAAGACCTACTTTTGAAAGCATTTTCTCAAACTCCGAAGGTGACGGCGATTCTTTTAAAACAGCGCGAATTTCTTCCCACTTATCCAAAACAACCTTTTCATCATCCCTCATATACCAGCCGAGTTTATCCTGAAGTGCTATAACTCCATCCGCGGAAGTAGAATATATCCTTCTTATTTCGTTTTCCCACTCACTTCTCACAAAAGCATTGTGGCAAGGTGTTCTACTTAACAGACCTTCTCTTATCTTTGCGGTCTTGACCGCAGAAAACGCCACATCTATGCCATGAGCAAAGTATTCCTTATTATCAAGAATACCGGTAATTTCAAAAAAGTGTGACAGGTGATGCTCGCTTCCCGATGCAGGTCTTGAGTTTCCGACATAGCTCATCGCAACACCCACGGTAACAAGAGCTTCCATAAGTGCACCAATGGTATCTTCATCTCTTGCAACTATGCCCTCTGCCATTTTCACCACTCTTTTTGTACAATCTTCCGTGAGATTATATACAGCCTCACAGAAATATTCTCCATTTATAAGAGTGCTGAGTTTCCAGTCATTAAGGCAGGAAAACTTTCCTATGATATCGCCATAACCCGCCTGAATCATATCAAAGGATGCATCCTTCAAAACTTCGGTGTCTGCAATTATGGCCATAGGCGGACGTGCGTTGAGCGTTACTTTCATTCCCTCAAGAATAAGTGCCGAGCCTACGGAAGCATAACCGTCCATAGAAGGCGCAGTTGCAACAATGCAATATCGGAGATTATTCTTAAAGCTCACATATTTGCAGAGGTCATTTATAACGCCGGAACCGACACCTACAACAAAATCGGTTTCTTTCGTTATCGCAGCTTCTATTTCCGAAATCTTTTCTTCATCGGGAATAACAACCTTTCCATCTGATCTGAGGATAAGATTCTTTTCCACCTTTTCCGAAAGTAAATCCGAAACAGACTTTCCGCAAGCTTTATATGTATTTTCATCGGACACAAGTAAAATTTTCTTGTAATCCCTGCATACCTCTGCAATCTTTACCGTTGCGCCGTGACCTATTTCCACAAATTCAACAGGACAGCTGTGCACTCTCCCGCAGGTGCAATTTTCAAAACTTCTGTGAAGTGCCTGTATATCCATTTTGTTGTCTCCTTACATTTCCGTCCAATGCTTGAGTCCCGAAACGGGAGTTCCCAACACCGTGATGGATTTATCATTCAAGATTTCATCAGCGTTGCGGATAAAATCCATACAAGTCAGATCTCTTTCTCTCACAATTGAAGGCGGTGCTGCAAAGGCGACCTCATATAACCATATTCCGCTATAATTTACACTTACAAGGGCATCACGAAGGGACTTCCAATCAGTCTTACCTTCTCCCGGAAGCCAATGTCTTTCGTTTAAATAGTCATAATCGGAAGTATGCATTGTTATAATTTTATTTCCAATATTTTGAATGTAATCTTCAAACTTCTCACCGAGAAGATGATTTGTATCAAAGCAGGAGCGAAGGTTATCGTGGGCGCTGAGAAGCTCTTTCATTTCCTCTGAATTTCTACCAAGGCAAGTTCTCGGAAGGTTCTCTACCGCCATAACGGCACCATGAGCTTTTGAAAACTCCGCAAGTTCAAAAAGACTTTCCTTTGCGCAATCAAGTCTTTCACGTCGGTCTTCCTCCGCAATCGGCTCTCCGCTGGGATGGATTATAAACTTATCAATCCCGATTGCCGTTGCTTTCTCAATAAGGCTCTTGAGATACTTCAATGTATGTGCCTTAAGACTTCTGTCTGAAATGTCAATTTCATCAAAGGGCATAAAGGGGAGATGAAAGGACCACAGCTTTACATCATATTTTTTTGAATATTCCAAAAGCTTTTCATAGTTAAGCCCTTCATACAGGTCATAAGAAGTGCTGACTTCCATATTTTCAATCCCTGCCGCATTATATTCGGCAAAAAGTTTTTCCGAGATTTCCTTTGCGTTCGTTGAAAGACCCAATTTAAACATTTTATATTCCTCCGTAAATTTTATTTTTCCACTTTGATTTTAGGAAGACTCCAACGATATTTCGTTGCAAGCATTCTTATTGAAAAAATCACGACTATCGGTACCACAGACACAACAACGAGATTTTCAAAATTATTTCTCAATATGTAATACAATGTGCTTCCTATGATTGATGCCACAGCATAAATGTGTTTTTTAAACACAAAGGGTGTCGAATCCGTCAGCACATCTCTGAAAATTCCGCCGCCGATACCTGTTAGCATACCGAGAGTTACGGATATGAAAACATTTCCCGAAAAACCGGCGGCAAAGGCAACCTCCGTTCCCATAACAGAAAAAGCTGCAAGCCCTATTGCATCAAAGAAGTTGTTTATGAATTCTATTCTCTCCTCGAAAACCGAAAACTCATCTTTCTTAAAACGTATTATAATAAAAACGACTATTGCCGACAGAAAAGAAAGCAGCACCATATATCCGTTTTCAAATATTGCAGGCGGCGTTCTTCCGATAAGGATGTCCCTCAGAATTCCCCCTCCGAAAGCAGTTATGGCGCTTACAAACACAACTCCGAAAATATCAAGCCGTGCTTTTATTCCCACCATAGCTCCCGACACGGAAAACGAAATGGTTCCTATTATCTCAAGTATCAACAAAACAAGCTCAGATACCGTCATATCTTTTCACTTCCCTTATTTCCCGATAAGCTCTCTGTACTTTTGGAAGTATCTTCTTCCAAGCTCTCTGCAGGAAACGGCATTGAAGTGAAGTCCGTCGGGTTTAAGTTCAAGTTCCTTTGCCGGTGCAACCGCACAATTCGGAAGCTCCGCTGCCAGAGAATGCAAAAGCACATTCATCTTTTGGGGATTATCGCCAAGCTTATACTCATCTGAAATACTTTCCGAAAGCTCACCTATTATAAGTGGGAGTTTTTCCGCATCAAGTTCCTTTCGCAGAGCAGTCATTGTGTTTAAAAACATCTTTCTGTAGCTGTCTGCGTCGAAATTTCCGCAGTCATTCTCACCCTGATGCCAGATTATTCCGCCAAATTCCGATGTGCGAAGAGCAAGCCTTGTCATCATAACAGCGTGGTCAAAAAGAACCTCACCTGGTTGCCATTGACTTATTCCGGTACCACCATCGGCACATGGGATAAGCCCTACTGCCGAATTTGTGAGCTTTGCAACCTCATCTGCAAAGCTTGCCGCAAGACCAATACCGCTGTGGAATCTTATATTGAGAATATCTCTGTCAACATTTATAGGCTCGCTCATAGGCTGCCATCTTCCCATACGAAGCATAAAGCACAGTTCATTCTTTATGGGAGGAACATCGCCAAACTCACCTCTGCCGGACATATTTGATTGTCCGATCATAAGAAATGACCGGATATTATTTTCACCTTTTGAAATTCCGTCTTTAATCATCATATCACCTCTGCGACTATTAAACTTATTGTATCACCAAAAGCAAAAAGGTGCAACCTATATTTGCACCTTCTGTATAATGTTACATACCAACGGTTGAAAAAAAACCGAGACTGTGTTAAACTGAAATAACAACAAAACAACAGAGGTGTCGGTATGAATTATCAAAAATATCTTTCAGATAATATACTCAAATTTTGGCTTGACAATGCAATAGACTATACCAATGGAGGTATCTTTACTTCTCTTGACAAAGACGGAAAAATATACGGTCGTGAAAAGAGTGTGTGGTTTCAGGGACGAGCTTTGTGGGTTTTCTCAAAAACCTATAATTCCGTTGACAAAAAAAGCGAATATCTGAAGGCTGCGGAATGCATTTTTAATTTTCTCCCGAAATGCACGGACATTGACGGCAGAATGTACTTCACCGTAACGGAAGACGGAAAAGGAATCCAGAAGCGAAGATATTATTTCAGCGAAACCTTCGCCGCAATCGGCTGTGCAGAATACTATCTTGCAACAGGCAATGAAAATGCAAGGAAATGTGCAGAAAACTACTTTGATACCGCCTATGCAATTTTTAACAATCCATCCCTCACAACACCAAAGTTCAATCCCGCAAATGCTCCGTATAAATCCCTTTCTCCCGTTATGATAATGCTCGCCACAGCACAGGTGATGCGTAAACTTGATTGCCACAAATACAATGCCATAGCAAAAGAAATGGTTTCCGAAATCATAAACGGTGGTTATCTCCGTGACGATGTTCTTCTTGAACACGTATATTCTGACGGAAGCTTCGCCGACACTCCTCTCGGACGAACGGTAAATCCCGGTCATTCTCTTGAAGCCGCCTGGTTTATTATGACAGAAGGAGTATATCAAAATGATAAATCTCTCATAGATGCGGGACTTCGCATAATTGACTTTTCCATGAAGAGAGGTCTCTTCGATGGTGGAATAATTGCATTCTGTGACTATCTCGGAAATCCGCCCACTTCCCTTGAATGGGATATGAAGCTCTGGTGGCCGCAATGCGAAGCGATTATTGCAAATAAGATGGCTCATATGCTCACAGGCATTGAGAAATACAATACAAACTTCAAAAACCTTCTCGACTACACCCTCACTCACTTTGAGGATAAGGACGGTCTTGAATGGTTTGGTTATCTCCATTATGACAATACCGTTGCAAATCCGTTAAAGGGTAATATCTTCAAAGGCCCGTTCCACATTCCGAGGCTGTTCATCTGGTTATCCCTTGCAGACTCAAACGGAGAAGTTCCGATTCTATAAAGAACAAGAGCGTTGATTATCGAAAAAATCAACGCTCTTTTCAAATTCAATTTCTTTACTTCTGTGATGCCACGGACTTTCTGTATTTTTCACTTTCCCAGTTATTGATAAAACCGGTAGCCTCATTATCCATTACCTGTATGGTAAGATCTGCTTTTTTTATCGCCTTAACAACATAACAGAATGCCGCAAAGGTCTCAACTATAGCAAGTGCCTCTTTCTTCGGTGCATTTATGGTTATGGAGCTATCGGAAAACGCAATTTTTCCGTCCTTCATTGCTGCATTGAGGTAAACAAGCTGATCGGGATAGAGGATGCTCTTTTCTATTTCTTCAACTCCGAAAGTGCTTACAAAGTCAGAGACAAAGGCATCTTCGCAGATATATGCATCATCCTTTTCAGAAAGACTGATACTCTTCACAAAATCTTCTGCACCGAGATATGCTTTAATCTTTTCGTTCACTTCAAAATGAAGTGCAAGACACTCCTCCGCATCGTCCGAGGTTGTTATAAGACCGTGGTTTTCAAGGAATATAATCTTCGGGAAGATTCCGGTTTTCTCTTCATATGCATCCATAGCAGCCTTGATTACGAGAGTGAGGGAAAAGCCGGGGTTAATGTATGGAATCCAGATAAAATCCGCATCTCCCAATATTTTTTTTGCAAGTTCTGCACCGCCCGATGCACAGGTTATTGCATTTGCATAAACAGGATGGGTGTGCATAACATATTTCTTCATAAAGGAATGGAATCCCGTTTCAACAGAGGGGCGAAGCTTGTTTCCGTTTTTATCCGGGAATACACAGGACATTGTGAAGGGAGTTGAGTTTTTCTCACGCTCTGCAAGCTCATTTTCTTTGACCCCTGTATGGTACTCACAAATTTTGATGTAATCTACATCCGCATAACCTGAATCCTCCGTAATTTCACCGATTGTAAAACCGGAAGCCTTTATCGCCATTTTGTTTGCATCATGTTTGCAGGAGGCATTTCCGCCGCCACCCTGAACATAATCTTTCATACCGCCGATTGCGGCACACATCTTAACAAAATCTTTCATTCCCAGTTCTCCTAACGATTTAAAAGTATATTTTTCTCATAATCTTTGATTACGGATAAGTAATTCTTTTCCGTTCCTTCACGCTTTAAGAATTCTTCCCATACATCGCCGAAGGGTGCAGTCTTCATTTCCTCCGAAAGTGCCATAACACTTGTGAAGTCGCCCTCTTCCTGAAGCTTCTGAAGCTTTTCAGCCGGCTGGAGAAGTGCAAAGAGAAGTGCCTTGCTAACGCTTCTCACACCCGTTACCCAGGCAGAAATACGGTTGATTGATGCATCAAAATAGTCCGTTGCGATAAACACCCTGTCAAGGGCATTGTTTCTCACAATTTCCTTTGCAATTTCCTTTGTTTCATCATCAAATATTACCACGTGGTCACTATCCCAGCGAACACCACGGGTTATATGAAGAGCTATCTTTTCATTAAAAAGAAGAAGTGCAGAAATCTTATCGGAAACAACTTCTGTGGGATGGTAATGTCCGTTATCCATAAGGGGTGTTATGCCTTTATAATCGGAATATGAAAGGCAGAATTCCGCAGAACCCACCGTGTAGCTTTCAACGCCGATTCCGAACACCTTTGATTCAAGAGTTACATATACCTTTGACTTATCATAAGGCGTGTCAAGAATTTCATCAAGAGACTTTTTAAATCTCGCACGGGGCGAAAGTCTGTCTGCCGGAATATCCTTATAGCCGTCTGGAATCCAGATATTCATAACACAGGGTATTCCCGTTTCTTCGGCAAAATACTCCGAAATCTTAAGACAAGCTATTCCGTGCTTAACCCAATATGCACGAACTTCTTCATCGGGAGAGGAAAGTGTGAGTCCGTCTCGCACCATAGGATGGGCAAAAAAGGTGGGGTTAAAGTCTATTCCCACATTGTGCTTTTTTGCAAACTCTACCCACTTCGCAAAGTGACAGGGCTTTATCTCGTCTCTTCCGACATTTTCTGAGTCAAGCAATGCATAGCTTGCGTGAATGTTGAGTTTTTTCTTTCCCGGCATAAGCGAAAACGCAAGTTCAAGATCCTTTGTGAGCTCTTCAAAAGTTCTTGCTCTTCCGGGATAATTACCGGTGGTCTGTATTCCGCCCGAAAGGCTCTCACGACTGTCAAAGCCAACAACATCATCACCCTGCCAGCAATGGACAGAGATTGTGACATTTTTAAGTGTGTCTATCGCTTTTTCCGTGTCGATTCCAAAAGTCGAATAAATTTCTTTTGCCTCGTTATATCTGCACATACTGTGCACCTCCTCAAACGATGGGTATTTTTCACAATGCTATTATACACGATTTTTTTACTATGGGCAATACATTTAATTCTCTATTTTGTTCACTTTATTCTGCAAGCCACCCTCCCTCCGGTAGATTTTTTTGACAAATCCCACCGAAAGTAGTTTGACAAGAGAGTTTAATGCTTGTATAATCAAGACAGAAAGCAATTCAGAGCCGGTGGTGACTTTATGAGCATAGAAGAAAGATTTGCAAAAAACATCAAAATGCTTCGAAAAAAGATGAACATAACCCAAAAGGAGCTTGCAGAAGCGGCAGGCTGTTCCGAGAAGGCGGTCAGCAAGTGGGAATGTGCACAAAGTATTCCCGATATTGAGGTGCTTCTTTCTCTCTCGTCATATCTTAAAACAACCGTGGAAGCCCTTTTTGCCGACGGTGGCAAGGCTTATCTTCTCGGCATTGACGGCGGTGGAACCAAAACGGTTCTTTCCCTCGCGGAAGCCGACGGCACTCCCATAAGGGAAATATGCACCGACTGTTCAAACCCCATTGACATAGGGATTGAACGTGCAACGGAGATACTGAAAAAAGGAATCTATGACATCTGCGAAGGGCTTTCCTTCTCTTCCGTGGTATGCTTTGCCGGCATAGCAGGCTGTACATCGGGAGGTATGGAAAAGCACTTTGATGAGTTCTTTTCAAAGTTTGGCTTTATGGCTTACAAGGCAGACACCGACAACGCAAATATAATTGCGGCAGGTCTTGATTCCTCCGACGGCATAACCCTTATTCTCGGAACAGGCGTTTGCTCCTTTCTCCAGAAAGACGGAAAGCGTTCTCAGGTCGGCGGAAGAGGTTATTTTATAGACAATGGCGGAAGTGCCTTTGATATCGGCAGAGAAGCTCTTATTACATACTACCGTGAAAAGGACGGTTGTGGAAAGAAAAGCAAGATAACTCTCCTTATGGATAAGGCAGGGTTTACTTCTCCTCAGAATCTTCTTTTCCATATATACGACAAGGGCAAGAAATACGTTGCATCCTTTGCTCATTTTGTTTATGAAGCGGCAAGGATAGGCGATAAAACTGCCAATGATATAATCAAACATAATATGGAAAATGCCGCCATATTCGTTCTTGCAAATGCAGAAAAGCTTTCCACCAAAAAGATACCCCTTATCCTTGCAGGCGGTCTCACAAATGACCCGCTTACAATTTCTTATCTTAAGACTTCCCTCGGCAATAAGTATGACTTTGATATCAGAAAGCTTGACTGTGAGCCGGTATCCGGTGCTGTCCGTCTTGCAAAGAAAATGTATAAGGAGACATTAAAAAAATGAACAAAACAGAAATGCGAAATCCTGCAACAATGAACATTCACAAAGAATCAACCATAGGTATTCTTTCCCTTATTCAGGCAGAAAACGAAAACGCAGTAAAGGCGATAAACGATGCTCTTCCAAAAATCGCCGAAGCCGCAGATTGCATAGAAGAAGGTATGCGAAAAGGCGGAAGACTTATATACATAGGTGCAGGCACTTCGGGCAGGCTTGGAATCATTGATGCAACGGAATGTCCTCCCACCTACGGCGTTTCTCCCGATACAGTTGTGGGACTTATTGCAGGAGGACGTGAGCGAGTATTTTCTTCAAGCGAAAATGCAGAAGATATTGCGTCTTCCGGAATATCCGATCTGAAAGCATTAAATCTCACCTCCAACGATCGTATTGTGGGAATCTCTGCAGCAGGGAATGCGGCATATGTTGCCGATGCACTTGCTTATGCCCGGACTGTCGGTTGCAAAACCATCGGATTTTCCTCCAACTTCGGCAGTCGCCTTGATGTTGAATCGGATATTTCCATAGTTACCGATACAGGTCCCGAGGTAATTATGGGTTCTACAAGAATGAAGGCAGGGGCTGCACAGAAGATGGTGACAACCATGCTTTCCACCTGTGTTATGATAAAGCTCGGTCACGTCTATGAAAATATGATGGTCAACCTCAAGCCCTCCAACGAAAAGCTCAGAAAACGTGTTATAAACATCGTCCGAGATATCGTAAAATGCGATGAAGAAAGAGCCATAAATCTTCTTGAAGAAAATAACTGGACAATAAAAGAAGTCATAAAAACTTTAGGGTTGTAAAGCATTTTCGTTCAAGAATCCCGATCTGAATTTGATACTCACCATCTGTTTCTTCCATCCTGATGTGCGAAAATATAATTTCAGATCATTATCATATAAAAATGTCTCTTATTTCACACCGATTATTTTTCTGATAAATATCTTTGTGTCAAACTTTGGATTTTCACAAAGCTTTATGTTCACAAGCTTTTTGTCCTTCGGCAGAATATGCTCAAAGCGGTATATGCATACAGGATCTCCCGAGGCAGTTCTCTCTTCATCGCTGTCGGCGGAGAAGGTGCATATATATCCCGAATGACGATATAGCTGCGGAGCAAGAGGGTCGTTTTGCCTTCTGTTCCAATAGCCTATGTTGCCGCAGTTATTTATCGCCACATTTTCAACACTTCCGTCGTCATATGTGAGAATATATCTTCCCGTTTCGTCATACCCCTGCCACGGAAGTCGGGTAAGCTTTGAAAGCTCGGTATGGCAGAAAATGAGGCTCGCAAAATCTCCGGACACGTCGATATCGGTTTTCTGTGTAACAGGAAGCTTCGGTGGGAAAGATATACTGTTTTCAAGGACTATTTCCTTCTCTGCATTTTCCGACAGAGAAGGATACTTTTTATTCTGAAGCTCTTCTCTGAATTTCGGAATGATGCCTTTTATGATATTGTCATAGGTAAGGGTATAAATCTTTGAATACTTTTCATCCCAAAGCATTTCGGCAGTCATTATGAAGTCATAGAGCTTACCTTCTGCCTGAAGCTCAGGCTCATTTGTGCCGACCCATGCAGAAATCTGACCTCCGACCATTCCTTCTTTCCGGATTCTTGATTCATATCTCGGATAATGGCTTGAATAAAGGTTACCGACAGCAACTTTAAAGCCCTTTTTGAGAAGGTTATCCTCAATATCCTTGTCAAAATGGAAATACCAGATAAAGTCAAGCATGAGGATATCCTTCGGAATCATATCAATGGCACCGGGTGTTTTATATCTCGTGATGGGCTGAATCATATCCGACCATATCATCATCTTAAGTCCCCTGTCTTTAAGATATGAATAAAGCTTATTTACATCATCGGCATAGAGTCGGGCAGGGTCTTTATCCTTGCAGATGGGGCATACTCCGATTTCATACACCTCATCGTGTCCCATATGAACATATTCACGAGGTCTGAACACTTCAATCACCTCATCAAGAAGGTCAAAGAGAATCTCATATGACTTGGGGTTTGAAGGACAATAGGAATGGCGATAGAATTTCTCGGGACGTGCATCTTCTCCCCTTGTGTCGATGTTACGATTTTCCGCATCATCCTCAATCTCTGCAATATCGGGGTGTGCCTGAGTCATAAACTGAACGTGACCGAGACTCTGCACCTCGGGGATAACCTCAATGCCAAAACTTCTTATATAGTCAACGAATTCTGCAACTGCTGCTTTTGGAACAACCGTTCCTGCCGCCACCGCATCGTGGGCAAACTTCAGCCACAGTCCTTTTTTGTGCATATCTATGGCATTCATAACAGCAGCATTTATCTCGGGGTGAGAATCAAACTGCATACAGCCTGCCACCTCTATGATTACTGCATTGTATCCGAGAGGCGATATCATATTTTTGATAAGTCTTTTTGCAAAGGGCATCTCTTCAACGGAAGGCAAAAACAAATGAACTCCCCGGAACGGAAGAAACGGGCTGTCGGAAATTTTTGCCTTTTGTACCCCATATTTATCCGTAAGCTTTATAAGGCATTCTGCGCCGCATACAAAGCCACGGAAATTTGATGCCGAAATTTTTGCACCGGATTCATCCACTTCAAGCTCATATCCGTCTGCTTTTATCGTGCTGTCTGTTACAAAGCGAATGTTTCCGCCATCGGATTCCGAAATAGATACTTCCGCCGCTTCAAAAAACTTCTCGGAGAGAACTTTTCCTGCACGCAATCCATCTTCGCAATCGGCACTATATGACGAAAATACCGATACGGAAATTTTCTTATCGCCATATTCTGCACTTTTCGGAATCGGGAATATATCTGCTCTTTCACAAAGTGCACCGTAAAGATTTATTGAAAGAATTTCTATATCGGAAAAGTCTGCAAAAAGTATAAGTGAAAACTCGTCCAAAAATTCTCCTGCCTCAAGGATTATGGACTTTTCCTCTACCGCCTTTCCCGTCTCGGCGGTATATGTATAAAAAATATTTTCCTCATTCTTCAAAACCGCTTTTGTAATCTTTGTCTTTTCTCCGAGTTTTATCTCAACACGGTCAACAAAAGCCTTTTCTCCGAGTTTTAATTTAAACTCAATGGGAGAATTTCTCACAACATTCCACAAAGCAGAGAGAGTTTCCCCCACAATTGGATTTCCGTTCTTTTCAATGGAAAGCTCTCTTCCGCTTCCCTCAAAACCATACGAAAAATCAATATTATTCAATAAGTCGTTAAGCACACCTATTTTCATAAAAAAACAAGCCCCTTTCCTTCGGTTTAAAATATTCTAACATATTCAAGGATAAATAGCTATATCAATTCTGATACTTTTCATGTAAAAACTGCAAAAAAGAACATCCGCATCCGGAATAACAGAATGCGAATGTTGTTTTGTAACAGACAGAGAAAAAAGGGCGGTGGATTGCACCGCCCTTAAAATGATGCCAAAAAATGTACGTCCCCAAACGGCTTACAAACGGCTTAAAAAATGCTTTTATGTTCTCATTTATCTTCTTCGATATTTTCCAACGCTACTCGTACCGCCTCTACAACAAAAGCAGTAAAGGTGCAATTTTTCCCCTCAATTGCGCTTTCAACCTTGGCTATTACATCATTCGGAAAACGAACGCATTTATTCGTTGTCGGGGGAATAGACGGTATTTTGAACTTTTTCACAAAACCACCTCTGCATTACAATTATATAGCAAATTCTATAACATTTATGCATAACATTTGTATTGCAATGATTAAATAATTGTGCTATAATACAAATGTAAGCATGCTTCATACACATTACTGAAAGGAGGTGGCGGAATATGAAAAGAACAATAGCTCTGATTCTAGTTATTGTTATGAGCATTATTATGGTGCCTACAACATACGCCGCAAATGTATGTTCTCAAATATCAGGAAATTGTAATTATGAAAAAACTTTTACTGTAAATACGAAAAACTTCCCTGTTTTATCCGAAAAAATAACTTTAACGCAGACAAAAGGGGAATATGAATATCGTCCGGCAATCAGTACAAGTTATTCCAAAAAAGTCAAAACCGGATATATGGCGTATAATGTATACTATAAAAAGAGCGGAGATTCTAAGTGGAAGTCAAAAAAATGGACCGGGAAAAACTGTTCTATTACACTAAAGAAAAACTCGACTTACACAATACGAGTAGTTCCATATAACACAACATCTCTTAATCTTCGTTTCGGCGGCTCAAGCATATATTGGAGGAGCCCGGCAACATGGAGTGTTTCCAAGACACGAGGAGTAGATCTTTGCTACTAACCTTTACTAAATATTATTTTTCTAAAAACAGACATCCGGTAAAGGCTACAATTGCGACAAAAGAGCAACTGCAAAACAGTTGCTCTTTTGTTATTTTTTATGTTTTATCACTTATTTTGAATAGAAGTTTATGAGGCAGCCTGCGAGGATTATGTCACGTTCTTCACGGGTAAGTGCCGGAAGTCGGAGTGTTATTTCTTTCTTGTCTCCACCTTTTATGAGTGTTGCCTTGACCTCTTCATCATCGCCGAGAAGAATATCACGGATACCTTCGATGTAGATGAGGTCATTTGCCTCAATGCCGAAGGATTCAGCATCATCGAGGATAAAGGGAAGCATGCCCCAGTTTACAACGTTTGAACGATAACGCTTTGTTGCATATTCGCTTGCAATATTTGCAACACCGCCGAGAACTCTCTGGCAGGATGCCGCCTGTTCACGGGCAGAGCCGTCACCGGGCTTAAGCGCAAACACACAAGTTCCCACAGAGGTCTTTGACATATCAATGCCATCAACACCGAATACATCAAGAGCATCCTTCTTGCCTTCACGACGTGCAAGCTCTGCGGCATAAACAACCTTTGTTCTGCCTACATACTCGGGATCCTTTCTCGAAAGAGCAAAGGAAGCGAGCTTTATGGGGTTGGAACGATAGGATGAGGTTTCACCCGAGGGGATAAGCTCATCTGTTGTTGTTACCGGGTCATAAATTGCACTTGCAACGGAAATGAGAAGGTTATCTGTCATGCCAATCATCTCGGGCCAGTCTGCAATATTGGGGCCAAACTTAAGTTCAGCTTCCGGCTGAGGATTACCGACACCATAGTAAATTCTGCTCTTATAGGGAGTTGCATCATATGTGTACTTCTCATCCTTGGGATCTTCGGGAATATTTCCAAGCTCAAATGCACTTGTAAGCTTACCGCCGTTAAGAGCAGTTGCGGCAATTGAACGTGCATCCATAAGTGCAACGTAGGAAATCTGTCCGTCTCCCGGCTTTGAACCTTCACGGTTGGGGAAGTTACGTGTTGCGTGGCGGATGGAAAGTGCACCGTTTGCAGGAACGTCACCTGCACCGAAGCAAGGACCGCAGAAGCAGGAACGGATGCTTACACCTGCCGCTGTGAGGTCTGCAAGAGTACCGTCACGCATAAGCTCCATAGACATGGGTGAGCTTGCAGGATATACCGAGAGCCAGAATGCACCGTCACCGGTGGTGTTGCCCTTAAGTATATCACGGACGCGGTGAATGTTCTGGAAGAGACCGCCGGAGCAACCGCCCACAAAGCCCTGTTCAACATAGAGTTCACCGTTTTTGATTTTATTGAGAAGTGAAACTGATTTATCATCAATACCGAGCATTTCCTTTGCATCACGGTCAACCTTTGCAAGAAGCTCCGGAAGATTTGCCTTGAGCTCGGAAATCTTGAATGCATTTGACGGATGGAACGGAAGTGCAATCATCGGCTCAACCTTTGAGAGGTTAACACATACAGCGCAATCATAATATGCACCGTTTTCCGGGTGAAGCGGCTTATATTCATCGCCTCTGCCGTGAGCTGTGAGGAAATCGCATACGGTCTTGTCTGTTTCCCAGATGGATGAGAGGCAGGATGTCTCTGTTGTCATAACATCAATGCCGTTTCTGAAGTCCATACTGAGGTTTGCAATACCCGGACCCACAAATTCCATAATCTTATTCTTAACGTGACCGTCACGGAATACTGCGCCGATTATTGCAAGAGCTATATCCTGAGGTCCTACACCGGGTCTCGGTGCGCCTTCGAGGTATACACAGACAACCTCGGGATATGCGATATTATAGGTCTTTGAAAGAAGCTGACGTGCAAGCTCAGGTCCACCCTCACCGATTGAGATAGAGCCGAGAGCTCCGTAGCGTGTGTGGGAGTCGGATGCGAGAATCATCTTTCCGCAGCCTGCATATCTCTCACGCATATACTGATGTATTACCGCCTGATGGGCAGGTACAAACTCACCGCCGTATTTCTTTGCCGCAGAAAGACCAAAGAGATGGTCATCCTCGTTTATTGTGCCACCTACTGCACAAAGGCTGTTGTGACAGTTTGTGAGGACATAGGGAAGCGGAAACTTCTCAAGTCCCGATGCACGAGCTGTCTGGATGATTCCGACATATGTAATGTCGTGGGATGCCATTGCATCAAACTTGATTTTGAGCGAATCCATTGTATCGGAGGTATTATGTGCCTCCAAAATAGAATACGCCATGGTTTTCTTTTTTGCCTCACCCGGGGCATCAAGTCCGAGAGCCGAAGCATCGCGGAGAGAGAGAAGGCTTCCATCCTTAAGATAGACGCCGCTTTTTGATAAAGAAATCATTTGTATACACCCTTTCTGTTATGTACACTATTATAGCCTAAAACCCAACTGAAATCAAGGGAAAATCGACTATATTCTCCAAAAGTGAGGACGGTATTTCATATTCGTTGAGTGACATATGAGTTACAGTCGGTTTTGCTCCTTTTTCTCCTTCAACCGCAACCAAGGTCACTTCACATCTGAATTGTATTTCATCGGGCATAAAGGAAGAAAATATGCGCATTTTTTCACCTGTGTCGCCAAGTTTTTCCTCAAGGAATACAAATATCTTCTCTTTCGGAGTCTTTGCATTTATCTCAAACACTTTACCATCGCCTGAAATTTTTATGTCGCTTATCGGAATTTCCGACTTTATCCTTTCACTAATTATATCCTCGGCATTTTGAGCAGGCAAAGCTTCGGTATCCTCTTCTCGAAGTATGAGCATTACTGAAATCAAAACTACAGCCATTACCGTAAAAATAAAAATAAACTTTGTTTTTTTGCGAGACATCCGAATTTCCTCCATAATAATTTTTTCACCTATCAGCTTTAGACATTTTTTACATCACCCACGGTATAAAATAAATCCTAAACAAAGGCGGTGAATTATTTATGACCCGGGTGATTTACATTGACATTCTTTTCCTGATAAATTTTATTATCAACTATCTCATCTTATTCGCAAGCGGTAAAATTCAATCCGCCGTAATACGTCGGTGGCGACTTTTATGCGGAAGCTTCATCGGTGCTGTCTATGCAGTTGCTTCATTTTTTCCGGAAATGGAATTTCTTTCGGCACTTTTTTCAAAGCTTGCCACCTCTTCCCTTATGGTGCTTATCTCCTTTGGGTGGACATTCTTTATAAAAAAGCTCCTGGTTTTTCTTCTCACTTCACTTGCGTTCGGCGGCGTTGTTTTCGCTTCAACTTTTTTAGGCTCGGGAACTCTTGTTGAAATGAACAACGGAATCTATTATCTTCACATATCCGCACCTTTCCTCATATGCGTATCAATTATATCCTACATACTTTTTTCGTTGGTTTTTAATCGTTCCGCATCACGTGCCGATCGAAAAATAAGCCGCATTACGATTTTTTCAGGCGGAGCAACCGTGAATGCAAACGCACTCCACGACACCGGAAATTCATTGCGCGATCCAAAAACAAACGCCCCTGTCATAATCTCTGACTATTCCGTTTTAAGAGATGCTTTTCCCCCACAAGTCAGAGATATACTTGACCGTGAAAATCCGGAGAGTTTTTCTCTTGCACTTGACAGAATCTCCGCCTACGGAATGTTCAAACTGCTCCCCTATAAAACCGTAAGCGCACCATTTTCTCTTATGCTTGCATACAAACCCGACAAAGTTCTGATTGACGGAAAAGAAGAATACGGTGCATTGATTGCCCTGAGTCGCGGTAAGATTTCAGACGGTGGTGCATATTCTGCTTTGATTTAAAAAGAAAGGATGACATTTATGAAAATCAAATTTAGATTCTGCAAATTTCTCGAAAAGCTGGGACTCCTCTCCCCTGCGGCAATTATGTATATCTGCGGCAGCGAAACTCTGCCGCCTCCTCTTTCTCCCGAAGATGAAGCATATCTTATATCAAGGCTTGAAACCGACAGCGAAAACGTGCGACGCACACTTACGGAGCACAACCTTCGACTTGTGGTCTACATAGCAAGAAGATTTGAAAATACAGGTGTAGGTATTGAAGACCTTGTTTCAATCGGCACAATCGGACTCATAAAGGCGATAAACACATACAAACCCGAAAAGCAGATAAAGCTGGCAACTTATGCCTCCCGTTGTATTGAAAACGAAATACTTATGTATCTCCGGAAGACCTCCTCGCAAAAATCGGAAATCTCTTTCGATGAACCCCTTAACACCGACTGGGACGGAAACGAGCTTCTTCTTTCGGACATTCTCGGCACGGAGCCCGACAGCGTAATCCGTCCCATGGAGGATGAAACAGACCGTGAGCTTTTGAGGTGTTCACTCAACACACTCTCACCAAAAGAACAGACCATTATAAAACTTCGCTTTGGTATTGACGGAGGACGGGAATATACCCAAAAAGAAGTTGCAGACCTTCTCGGCATTTCCCAATCCTATATTTCACGTCTTGAAAAGCGTATCATCGCACGACTGAAATCAGAAATTCTGCGGCTTCTGTGACTCTGCATTTTATCTTGACAAACAAAAGCAAATATGATATCTTTAATGGTAGGGGAAACGTTTCCCCTACCATTTGTTTTGAGGTGAGGATATATGCAAAAAAAGCGTGCATCGGTAAAAGACATCGCATCACAACTGCATATTTCCCTTTCCACCGTTCATAAGGCTCTCACAGGAAAACCGGGAGTCAGCGAAGCAAGACGTGCCGAAGTTCTTGCTCTTGCCGAAAAGCTCGGATATGTGGTCAATTCGGCAGCGCAGTCTCTTGCACGAAAAAATATAAACCTTGCAATAATCATACCAAAGCTATGGCAGGAATACTTTGCCGAGCTTCAGGTTGGTATGGAATATGAAATAGCAGCTCTTGCAGAGCATAAGGTAAACGGTTTTTTCTTCTTCATAACGGAAGATACAACTTCAGGTGATCTTCTTTCCTGGTTTCGTGAAATAAGTGCTGACCTTATTCTGCTCTGCTCTTCAAATTATAAACTCAGCGATACAATTCTTCACGCAACAAAAGAATCCGCCCTTCCCGTTTTTTGTGTAGGCGGCGGAGAAAACACCCCGGGAAGTCTTTGCGATATTACCGTTGATGCACCTCTTTCAGGCAGACTTGCCGCAGATTTTTTATCCTGCGCCACAAAAACAAAGCTTTCTGTAGCCGTGTTCACAGGTTCTCTCAATATTGCCGTCCACAAAGAAAAAACCGAGGCATTTATCGGGCGTATCGCAGAGTGTGGCGGAAAAACGGTCAAAGTCTGTGAAACCGATGACAATGAAGAAAATGCATATAATGCCGTCTGCGAGCTTTTCAAAAATCACCCCGATATAAACGGAATCTATATCTGCACCTCAACTTCACGGTCTGTATGCAGATATCTTGAAGAAAACAATCTTCAAAAAAAAGTTTCCCTTATCGGAACAGACGTATTTTCCGAGCTTCGTTCTTATATGAAAAGCGGAATTATGAAAGCAACAATCTATCAGAATCAGGAAAAAGTCGGAAGATATGCCGTCCGTTCGGCATATGAATATTTCAACACGAAAAACAGCTATGGAGGCTGCGATAAGGAATTTCAGCGAAATATTCTCATTTCTCCCGCACTTTTTCTCCGTGCAAACATAGAATAACAATTCATCATAAAGAAAGGTGGTTTTCCCTATGAGACTTAAAAACAAAATAGCCGTCATCACCGGCGGTGCCGCAGGTATAGGAGAAGCAGGCACACGTCGTTTTGCGGCAGAAGGTGCATACGTCTTTATCCTCGACGTAAACGAGACTGCAGGCAAGGCACTTGAAAATGAGCTTTCAAATGTCTGCTTTATCAAAACAGACATTTCCGATGAAGCTTCGGTCAAAGCCGCATTTGAAAAGATTGCCGAAAAAGAAGGTCGTGTTGATGTGCTTTACAACAACGCATCTGTTTTTCTCGGTGGTCGTGACGGAATCCTCGGTGATGTAGAAGAGAATACCTGGAAAAAGGTTTTATCCATAAACCTTGACGGTACTTATCATTGCACAAAGTTTGCCCTTCCCCTTATGAAGGAAAAGGGCGGTGCTATTATCAACACCGCTTCAAGTGCAGGTGTGGTGGGTATTCCCGGCTGTGCCGCATATACCGCCACAAAGGGTGCAACGGTAACTCTCACAAGAGGTCTTGCAGTTGACTACGGCAAATACAACATCCGCACAAACTGCATCGCACCTGCCGCCATTGAAACCGAGATGGTAAAAGAAAGCAACTTAAATGACCCAAGCTTTGACAACGAGTTTTTCTTAAGGCAGATAACCCCCATCAGACGTTGGGGAAAGCCTGAAGATGTTGCGGCTCTTGCGGCATTTCTCGCCTCGGACGATGCAAGCTACTTAAACGGCGTAATAATCCCCTGCGACGGCGGAATCACAATAAACGGAACGGTAAACCGCGAAGCATAGAAAGGAGTAAATTATTATGGGCAAGAAAGAATTACAATGCAGACAGAATTTAAAAACCATGATGATAATGCGTGAATTTGAGCGCGTTATCAAAGACCTTGCAAACGAAGGCTTCGTTGACGGTGCAGTACATTGCTACACAGGTGAAGAGGCTTGTGCTCTCGGAGTGTGCTTGAACCTCAATGATGATGACTATGTTTTCTCCACTCACCGCGGACACGGTCACGCCATCGCAAAGGGTCTTGACCTCAAGAAGATTTTTGCCGAGCTTATGGGCAAGGCAAGCGGCGTTTCTAACGGCTACGGCGGTTCAATGCACCTCTTTAATCCGAAGCTCGGATTTATGGGCGGAAACGGTATTGTCGGCGGCGGTGTTCCCGTTTCAATCGGCACAGCTTACGCTTCAAAATACTTAAATGACGGCAAGGTTACCGTCTGTTTCTTCTCGGAAGGTGCTTCGAACGAGGGTTGGTGCCACGAAGCAATGAATATGGCTTCTCTTTGGAAGCTTCCGATAATCTTTGCCTGCGAAAATAACCTTTTTGCGGCGACCACTCCCTCATATAAAACTCTTGCAAATCCCGATATCTATGAGCGTGCAAAGGCATACGATATGGTTGGCGTAAAGTGCGACGGAAACGACCTTGACGACTGCATCAAGACCGTAAAGAAGGCTGTTGACCGTGCAAGAAAGGGCGAAGGTCCGACACTCATCGAGTTTAAAACATACCGTGTTGAGGGACATTGCCGTGTTATCCGTGACCTTGAAATCTTCCGTCCCAAGGATGTGGTTCAGTGGTGGGCAGACCACGACCCCATCAAGGTTTATTCAGAGCGTCTTATAGAAAAAGGAATCATCACGGAGGATGAGCTTAAGGTTATCGCCGCAGAGGTTGATTCGGAAATCAACGAAGCAATTCAGTTCGGCAAAGATGCTCCCCTTCCCGACAAGGAAGAATTCCTTAAGAAAATCAGTGAGAGGTATGCGATATGAGAAAATTACATATGCTTGATGCCGTCAATGCGGCAATACATGAGGAAATGGCTCGCGATGACAAAGTTTTCGTTATCGCAGAAGACGTCGGTGAATACGGTGGTGTCTGGAACGCAACCCGTGGTCTTTATGAAAAATACGGTGCAATTCGAGCTATGGACACACCGATTTCGGAAGCAGGATTTACCGGTCTTTGTGTAGGTGCTGCTATGGCAGGTCTTCGTCCTGTTACAGAAATTATGTATATGGACTTTATCACGGCTTGTATGGATCAGCTCGTAAACCAGGCAGCAAAGGCTGACCTTATGTCAGGCTGGCAGATGGAGCTTCCCATCACTCTCCGTGCGCAGTACGGCTCGGGCTCTCGTGAAGCCGCCCAGCACTCACAGAGCCTTGAGGGTTGGTTCTGCCAGATCCCCGGCTTTAAAGTAATCATCCCCTCAAACGCATACGATGCAATGGGACTTCTTAAAAGTGCAATCCGTGACAATACGCCTTGTATCTTTATGGAAAACAGAAACCTCTATTACGATGTAATTGAGCTTCCCGATGAAGAATACACAATTCCTCTTGGCGAAGCAAAGATTAAACAAGAGGGAAATGACCTCACAATCGTAACTTATGGTATGGGCGTTCCTGTTTGTGAAGAAGCAATAAAGAAGATGCCGAATGCTTCCGTTGAGCTTATCGACCTTCGCACAATCGTTCCCCTTGACTTTGATGCAGTCCTTAACTCCGTCAAGAAAACAGGCAGACTCCTCGTTGTACACGAAGCAACCGGAGCATTCTCCGTTGGTTCTGAAATCGTCCGCCGTGTAGTTGAAAACGGCTTTGACTATCTCGATGCAGAGCCCCTTGTATACGGAAACCTCCGCACAGCAATGCCTTTTGCAGGAAACCTCGAGGATGCAGTTATCATAAATCCCGATGGCGTTGTGGAAAAGATGAAGTATCTTTTAACCGGAATTTGCTAAAATATTCATTCTCTTAAAATTTCTTTGCGGTATTAAAAAAACCTCTCAAGGCAATAATGATAACAGTCTTATTGCTTTGGGAGGTTGTGTTTTTTGGTATACGGGAAAGTTGAAATATGCGGCGTTAATACGTCAAAGCTCAAGGTTCTTTCGGGAGAGGAAACAAACAATTTACTAAGACAATACAGAGCAGGTGATGTTTCTGCAAGGGACGAGCTTATCTCGGGAAACCTGCGACTGGTTTTAAGCGTTATTCAGAAATTTTCAAATCGCGGCGAGCAGGTAGACGACCTTTTTCAAGTAGGATGTGTCGGTCTTATAAAGGCAATCGACAATTTTGATATAACTCTGGGACTCAGGCTTTCCACCTACGCCGTTCCTATGGTTATCGGAGAAATACGGAGGTATCTTCGCGACAACAGCGCAATCCGTGTTTCAAGGTCAATGCGTGACACGGCGTACAAAGCCTTGCAAATAAAGGAACAGCTCACAAATGAAAATCAGAAAGAGCCCAGCATTGAGGAAATCGCAAAAGTTATGGGAATAAAGAGTGAGGATGTTGTCTTTGCCCTTGATGGGATTATGGACCCCGTTTCTCTCTATGAGCCGGTATATTCCGATTCGGGCGGTGATACAATCTGCGTTATGGATCAGGTGGGCGACACGAAAAACACGGACGAAAACTGGCTTGAAAAGATTGCCCTCAAAGAAGCCATTGAAAATCTCAACGAACGTGAAAGGCATATTTTATCTCTCCGCTTTTTTGACGGAAAAACGCAAACAGAGGTAGCAAACGAAATCGGCATAAGTCAGGCACAGGTCTCCCGCCTTGAAAAAACCGCCATAGACAGAATAAAAAAACAACTGTAAATAGCCGGCTGCAAGATTGTTAATCTCTTGACATTCTTGCAGCCTTATGCTATATTAAAGATGCAGAATTTAACAAGGAGGTATTTATATGAACAAGCGATTACAAGGTGTTGTTTTGGGAGTTTTGCTCTGGCTTTTTATAGCCGGAAGTATTTCCTTTGCCTCAAATATGAATAAATCCATCAACGTCACATACAGGGATATAAAGCTCGTTATTGACGATAAAGAAGTAACCCCTTGCGATGCTGCAGGCAATGTTGTTGAGCCATTTATCCATAATGGAACGACATATCTCCCTGTCCGTGCAGTTGGTGAAGCACTTGGAAAAGACATCGACTGGGATAACAACACATCCACTGTGCATATAAACGATAAGCAGTTGAAGGAAGTCTATCTCTACGATATGGATCCTGCAGAGCAACCCGACCTAAAATATTTTTATAAGGAAGAAATCGGTTCAAACAAATATGTTGGTTTTCGCGTTCCCTTTGTTCCTCAACCTACAAACACCAATATTCCTAAAACTTTTGACGATTATCTCATATATTCGCTCAAAGGAAAAGCTGAAAAGGTTTCCGGCTTGCTGGTTTGTAACAGTAAATTTAAAGGTGCAAGTTTTATAATTACCATATTCGATGACAACGAAAAACCTGTTCTCAATAAGTCCTTGCGTGCAAATGAACCTCCTGTCAGTTTCGAGCTTGATGTCACAGATTGGCAAAAACTCACCATCAAGTTCAAGTGCAGTAGTTCATTATCTTCTGAACTTAAGAATATTGATGATCTTCCGATTTGTGCCATAGAAAACCTTATGATTACCACTTATGATTATTAAATTTCAGCCAGACAGGAGGTAGCTTTTATGAGCAAACGACTTCAAGGTATGATTTGCGCTTTTTTGATTTGTGCTTTTATTGCCGGCGGAACAACTTTCGCCTCAAAGCTCGAAAAAGCGATTGATGTGACTTATCGTGATATAAAGATTATGATAAATGGTGAAGAGCTTATTCCAAAGGATGCTGCCGGAAATATCGTTGAGCCTTTTATTTACAACGGAACAACATATCTTCCCGTCCGTGCCATAAGTGAAGCTTTTGGACGTGATGTCAACTGGAACAATGACACTTCAACCGTCACGGTAAGCGGTCAACCTGCAAAAAAGATGTATGTGCATGACCATTTTGGTAAGATAAAACAAAAAAGCTCCGGATTTTCTCTTGAAAGAGCGAATTCGTCAACCTACATTGGATGTATAGTTTACCCGATGCAAAGTACAATGGATAAATCTGGTATGTGTGATTTTAGAAGCTCACTGACTTATCCTGCAGAAAAGCATGTAGAAAAAATCACAGGAACATTTGTTGCCCCGGAATGTACGGGTGAAAAGGAATCTTCCGCCCGCATAAGAATCTATGATGAAAAGAAAAACACTCTGTATGAGTCAGAATATCTCAGTTCGTCTGCTCCGGATGCTTCAATAGAGTTTGAAGTTGAAACAAAAGGCTGCCGCGAGATTACTATAGACTTCGAGGGAAAAACCTCTGCGATACCTCCGGAAGAATGTTACTGCAGAATCGGAGACCTTGCTGTATACACAACAGATTACTGAAATTTAAGAGAGAAGCTGTAAAAATCACAGCTTCTCTTTTACTTATCTTCTCCATAGAATATAGAATTAAAGTCAGTATTTAAAATCTCCTTAATCAAAATGATTTCATCGGGATAAAGATGCCTTTGCCCCACTTCTATTTTTGCAACAGCACTTCTTGTTATGTCACAGCCTGAAAGCTGAAGCTTTGATGCAAGAACATCCTGAGTCATATTCTTTTTTTCTCTTATTATGCGAATATTATTTCCAACTTTTTTCTCAATTTCTTTATTCACAACATCACCCTTTGCACTCAAATAAGAACAAAGTTCTTGACGTTATTATATTCTAATGCTATAATGTATTTGCACCTATATAAGTGCAAACGCATTATAGCTCATGCTGTTTTTTTCGCGCAAACACTTGACTTTTTGTCTTTTTGGTGTTATAATTGTCATAATTTGAAACTTCGTGAGCTGAACACAAATCGAAGAGGGGGGTGAACTTATGAAAAAAGGGTAAGTAAAGCAGACATAATTGCAAACGTGGTAACATTTGCTCTCGGTGGGACTGCCGCTTGGTATGGCTGCAGTAAACTTTTCGGTCTCAGCGAAAACCCGGACACTTCCGATGCCATATGGGGTGGCGTAAGTCTGTTTGTCTCGGTAATTCTTCTCGCTTTTGCTATTTCCAATACATTTGCCAGCATCCATTCTGCATATACGGGAGAATACAACGAACAACTCAACAACACCGTAATAAAAGTTGTATTCTCCATACTCTTCGCCGCTTTTTTTGTTATATGTGCGATAGTGTTTTATAATCTTCTTTCCGTTGCGTCCACGGACTCACAATCCACTTCTTCCGGTTCCGGAGCAGCCTCTTCAAGTTTTTCCAATGCATACGGTACTCCGGATACAGTCTGCGTTGTTTCCGGTTGCAATAAAAAAATCGCAAGTTCCGGTGATACAAACTGCTGTACATCCCATTCCAACTGTTGCGGTGAATGTGGTAAATACATAGACGGAGATGCGATGTATTGTATGTCATGTATTAAAGATGCTATAAAATAAAACACAAAACAATTACCAAAAAGGAGCATATCAATTATGAAACGTCTTATTTCTTTACTTTTTGTCTTTATCCTTGTATTTTCTTTTTCTGCCTGCGGTGAACATAAATTTGACGAATATGACGCAATGTCAATCGCAGAGAACGCAGTTGAACAAAGATTAAAATCCCCCTCAACTGCCGATTTTTCATCTCGTAGCGAAACATCCATTTCAAACTCCGGAAACTCCTGGACAGTCAGCGGTTGGGTTGATGCTCAGAATAGTTTCGGTGCCACAGCAAGAAGTAATTACACAGTAAAATTCACAACAAGAGGCGAAAATAACGAAGAATACAAAATTGATTCCTGCATTATAGATTAAATGTTACATTACATAAAAGCCATCTGCGTATTATTCACAGATGGCTTTTTCGTAATCTTGTATGGAAGGTAGCAGGAGTGACATTGCAAAAAGGTTTAAGCTTTTGATTTCTTTTCAATTACCGTATAGAGCACAGCGGAGAGAACCACCGTTATAACAAGCTCGGGAAGCATATATCCGCCGTTATAGATAAGGGAATACATCCATACGGGAGTGCCTTCCGGTGCGTAGGAATCCCAGATAAGTATTCCCGTGGTAAAGTGGCAGAAAAAGCGAAGAACGCAAGCTATGAATGCACCTGCCGACACTCCGATTATCTTATTTTCAAACATCTTTGAAACCGGATTTGCAAGACAGATAACTCCGAATGCCACAACATAGTCAAGCATCACCACGGCAATGAACCTGATAACATTTGCCGCAGGCGGTGCATAAAACCCAAAAAGCATCTGGATAAGGGCATAGGCAAAGCAGGCAAGAGATGCCCATTTAAATTCCTTTATATGCACACTCAAAACAACAAGAGGTACCATACTTCCCAAAGTTACAGAACCACCGAAGGGAGATTCAAAGATTTTTATAAATGACAGTACAGTTGCAATTGAGAGCATAACTGCACATTCGGTGAGCATTCTCGTTTTCTTCTTAATTTCCATATTATCGCTCCTTCAAATGTAAAAAACACGTTTTGCGACATTTGCAAAACGTGTTTATGATACTAAACTAAAAAACATTTCCTACGTCGGCATTATCCGCATCAGGTTCACGGGTTTCGGGCTTTCTACCCTCTCTCAGCCAAGTCACACTCAGCTCCCCTATTAAGTTGTGATTGTATTATATACCTAAATCAGTTTCTTGTCAAGTTATCAAAATATCGCTTTAAGCTTTTCGGGAGCAATTCCGAAAGCTATGAGGAGTGCGACATTTACCACCGCAAGAATAGGAATCAGAATTTTGAACATTATATGCTTTGTTTTATGGCGAAAAATCTCCATTCCGGCATATGCGCCAACTGCACCGAGAAGAACAGCGCACATTATCAATGTTTTTTCGGGAATACGCCAACCATTCGCCTTTGCCTTATGTTTATCTATGCCATAAATAAGAAATACTATCGCATTCCATATGGCATATGGAATTATAAGATACATAAGCTTTATCCCTCACTTTGCACGAAGCTTTCGCAGAATGTTTTCAAAATAATCCGGAAGCTCTGTTTCAAAATACCTTTCTTCACCCGATCTCGGATGAACAAAGGTTACATTTTTTGAATGAAGACATTGCCCTTCTATGCCGAGCTTATCCCTTGCGCCATAAATTCTGTCTCCGATCACAGGGTGTCCGATATGGGACATATGCACTCTTATCTGATGCGTTCTCCCCGTTTCAAGAAGGCAGGAAACATATGTAAAACCCGGATATCTCTCAATAACTTTGTAATGAGTGGTTGCATCCTTTGAATTGTTCTCCGTTACTGCCATTTTCTTTCTGTCGGTTTTATGACGACCGATTGGCGCAGAAATCGTTCCTTCATCATCACGAAGATTTCCGATAACAATCGTGCGATATTCACGCCTTACGGTATGCTCCTTTATCTGCTCTGCAAGGCTGTTGTGTGAAATATCGCTTTTTGCAACAAGCATAACCCCGCTTGTGTCCTTATCAAGTCTGTGAACAATCCCCGGGCGAAGGACACCGTTTATCCCCGAAAGGTCATCGCCGCAATGATACATAAGAGCGTTGACCAATGTTCCGTCCCAGTTTCCTGCGGCAGGATGCACAACCATTCCTCTTGCCTTGTTAATAACCAAGAGGTCACTATCTTCATAAACAATGTCAAGCGGTATATCCTGAGCCTCAACGTCAATTTCACGAAGCTCGGGAAGCACCACTTCAATAGAGTCTCCCTCTCGTACCTTGTAATTCTTTTTAAGCGCGGAAACGCCGCCGCCCTCAATGAGGGCCGCTGCGGCGTTTCTTGTTATATTAAGTTTAGTTGCGATGAAGACATCAAGCCTTGTACCCTCATCGCTCTTCTCCGCCATCAGGCAAGTTTTTTCCATCTTTCTTTTCCGCCTTATCGTCATAAAGGAACAGAATGTAAATAAAGAACAGTACTGCACCAATTGTAACCGCAATATCCGCAACGTTGAACACGGGGAAATTGATAAGTTCAAAATCGAGCATATCAACAACTGCGCCACGGAAAATACGATCAATAATGTTTCCCAAAGCGCCTGCAAGAATAAGACAAAGTCCCCAACTTCCAACTTTAGGTTTCACTTTCTTGGTTGCCAGTACATACACGATTGCGACACACGCAAGCAAAGGTATAACCGTCAGAAAAATAGTTTTCCCTTCAAGCATGGAAAATGCTGCGCCCGTATTCTCCACAAAGTTCAAGCTGAACACTCCGTCTATTATCGGAAAACGCTTTATTGGCAGAAGTGATTTTACTGCCCAAAGCTTTGTAAGCTGATCAAGCACTATGAGAAGCACCACGGATGCAATTTGCATTACTTCCAGTCTTTTCTCTCGTCTCATGCGTTTTTAACAACCGCCGTACATCTCGGGCAAAGCTCGGGATGCTCTGCATCTGTTCCTGCTTCCTTAGAGAAAGTCCAGCAACGGGGACACTTCACACCCTCTGCCTTTGAAATCTTAACTGCGATATCTTCAAGAGTTGCACCAAGACTTTCATCCTTTGCAACAGAAACTGCAGAAACGATAAAGAGCTTATCAAGTCCGGGGATTCCTGTGATGAAGTCATAGACCTCGCCGTTTGCAGAAATCTCAACCGAAGCCTCAAGAGACTTACCGATTTCCTTTGCAGCACGCGCTGCTTCAAGAGAACGGTTTACAGTATCACGGAGTGCTGCTATGCGCTCCCACTTCTTTTCAAGCTCTGCATCAAGAATCTTCTCATCAACTGCCGGTACATCATTAAGTGCCGCATTCTCAAGGCGAACTCCATCGTGGTGAGGCATTGCCTTCCAGATTTCATCGCTTGTGAAAGCAAGAATCGGAGAAAGAATTCGTACAAGGCTATCGAGAATTCTGTAAATAACAGTCTGTGCTCCGCGACGGGAAGCGCTGTCAACGCCATCGCAATAGAGTCTGTCCTTGATAACATCGAGGTAGAAGTTTGACATATCAACAACGCAGAAGTTATGAACAGCGTGAACTACCGTGTAGAACTCATACTTATCATATGCCTCGATACAACGCTTTACGAGTGTGTTGAGACGTGAAAGTGCCCACTTATCCATTTCGCAAAGGTCATCGTATGCAACGCACTTATTGGGATCAAAACCATTGAGGTTTCCGAGAATGTATCTGGATGTATTTCTTATCTTGAGATAAGTATCCGAGAGCTGTTTGAATATTGCATCGGAGCAACGCATATCCTGACGGTAATCGGCAGATGCCGCCCAGAGACGGAGAACGTCTGCACCATACTTATCAATAATCTCTTCAGGTGCTACGCCGTTGCCGAGAGACTTATGCATTGCCTTGCCCTCGCCGTCAACAGTCCAGCCGTGGGTGAGAACCTGACGGTAAGGAGCTTTGCCGCGAAGAGCAACAGCTGTGAGAAGCGAGGACTGGAACCATCCGCGATACTGGTCTGCACCTTCAAGATAGAGGTCTGCCGGCCAGCACTTGGGTGAATCAAGCTCCATAGATGCGATGTGGGTAGAACCTGAATCGAACCAACCGTCAAGGGTATCTGTTTCCTTGAAGAAGTGAGTGCCGCCGCAATGGGGGCAGGTATATCCTTCCGGCAAGAGGTCTGAAACTTCCATTTCAAACCATGCGTTTGATCCCTTTTCGCCAAAGATTTTTGAAATCTTCTCGATTGTTGCATCATCACATATCGGCTTTTCACAATCCTCGCAGTAGAATACGGGAATGGGAAGACCCCAATGACGCTGACGGGAAATACACCAGTCCGCACGCTCACGTACCATTGATACGATGCGGTCATAGCCCCATTCGGGGAACCATTGAACATCATTACATGCTGCAACAGCCTCATCCTTGAATGCATCAACAGAGCAGAACCACTGATCTGTTGCACGGAAGATGATGGGGCCCTTACATCTCCAGCAATGGGGATAGCTGTGAACTATATCCTCGGAAGCAAAGAGTGCGCCCGATTCTTTCATATCTGCAAGAATAACAGGGTTTGATTCCTCTGTTTTCATTCCTGCATACTTCCCTGCGTAGTCTGTGTGGCGGCCTGTATCATCAACAGGAACAACCATTTCCATACCGTAACGACGGCAGGTCTGATAGTCGTCTGCACCAAAGCCTGGAGCTGTGTGAACACAACCTGTACCGGATTCCATCGTGACATAATCAGCAAGAAGGAGTCTTGAGGTCTTGGGAAGGAAGGGATGGTCTGCAAGCATATTCTCGAAGAACTGACCCGGATGATGGTCAATAACCTCGAAGCTGTCAAAGCCACCGACTTTCATAACCTTATTTGCAAGAGCCTCTGCCATAATGTAATTCTCTCCGTTGGGAGCTTTTGCGATTACATACTCCTCAGACGGGTTAAGAGCTATAGCAAGGTTACCCGGAAGTGTCCAAATGGTGGTTGTCCAGATAACAAAGTATGTTTTATCAAGGTCAATACCGGAAAGTTTTCCGAGATCATCGTTTACCTTGAACTTTACATATACAGTTGTACATGGGTCATCTTTATATTCGATCTCCGCTTCTGCAAGAGCAGTTTCGCAAACGGGACACCAATAAACAGGCTTAAGTCCCTTATAGATATAACCCTTCTTATACATCTCACCGAAGATTTTTACTTCTTCTGCTTCAAACTTCGGATCCATTGTGAGATAAGGCTTTTCCCAGTCTCCGATAACGCCGAGACGCTTGAACTGATTTCTCTGAACGTCTACAAAGTTTTCTGCAAACTTTGTGCAGGCGTTTCTGAATTCCGGAATGGACATATGCTTGCGGTCAAGCTTGTTCTGCTTGATGATGGCAGACTCAATGGGCATACCGTGGTTATCCCAACCGGGGGTATAGGGAGCAGAGAATCCTGCCATATTCTTATATCTTACGATAAAGTCCTTAAGGCACTTGTTCATAGCTGTTCCCATATGAATGCTGCCGTTTGAGAATGGAGGTCCATCGTGGAGAATGAACTGAGGTCTTCCCTCATTTTTCTCAACTATTTTTTCATAAAGGTTGTCATTTTCCCAAGCTGCGAGCATATCCGGCTCGCGCTTCGGAAGTCCCGCACGCATCGGAAACTCCGTTTTCGGCAGGTTGATTGTACTGTTATAATCCTGAGACATTTCTGATTGCTCCTTGCTATATCTTTATTTTTGTGGTTATTATTTATCCTTTTTAATATCGTAATCCTTGCCAAATTTAAGTTCCGTAAATTCTATGCGACGCTTCGGCTTGTTTTCTTTCTCGAAAACTTCCTCTTCATCATCTTCGTCAGCACTATCGGGAAAAGATATCGTGTCGGACACTTTTTTCATATCCGCATCTTCGTCCTCTTCCTCCTGCTCAGATTCAAACTCTGTTGCATCGGTCATACCGAGCTCCTCTTCCTCTTGTTTTACCTTTTCTTCAAGAGACTTGGAAATCTGCTCAAGTGTGTCAAAGGGAACTTCCGGCTTTTCAGGCTCTTTGTTAACGGAAGCAGCAGTTGTTTCCGGAACATCCACGGCACTCTTCAAAGCTGCAAATTTCTCACTTTCAGCCGCGAGCATTGCAATCATATTGTCAACAAATGCAGCTGTGCCTGCCTTTGCATCGGCAAGCTTTTTTTCCTCTGCAAGTATAAGTGCAGAAAGCTCCGAAACTTTTGCCATTGCATTGTTATTGGCATTTGCAAGCATATCTGCACACTTCTTTTCTGCCTCTGCAACCATATCATTTGCCATATTTTGTGCAGTTATAAGTGCCTTACGCATTGCCTCATCAACACTGCGATAATCCTCAACAGTATCGGCAAGAAGCTTAAGCTTCTTCTTAAGCACCGTATTTTCCTTAAAAAGGGTAGTGTAATCTTCGGAAATTGATGCAAACGCCTTATCTACATCATCCACATCATATCCACCGAAAACCGCTTTGTCAAATTTAATTTCCCTAAGTTCCTTCGGAGTAAACATATCCTCATCACCTCATCTATATCTGTAAGAACAACACTCGTATCACATCAATAAGTATATATGCCACAATAATCGAAAAATCCAACGGAAAATCCCGAAGAAACGGAACTCTGTGAAGCATCGAGCGAATAGGTGCCAATACCGGCTCTGTCACAGAATAAATGAAACTCATTATTCCGCCAAGCTCCATCATCGGAAACCACGAAAGAATTGCACGCACAATAAACAGAAGCTCATAGGCTCTCAAAATAGCCAAAATGAACGTCCGTAAAAAATCAATTATCATACCTATTCCCTTTCAAAACCAAAAAGCGGTTTAGAAGTAAAGTCCGTTATTTTCGAGTTCGTCAATAAGGTCTCCCTTAAGGTCAACATTATACGGAGTAATGATATAAGTGCTGTTTGCAACACGCTTGATCTGACCATCGTTAGTATAAGCAACACCACTCAAGAAGTCAAGAATGCGTCGTGCTGCATCTTTGTTTGTTGATTCAAGATTCAACACAACAGTACGCTTCTCTTTGAGATGGTCTGCAATCTCTGTTGAGTTTTCATATCTCTCCGGCTTTACAAGCACAACCTGAAGTTGAGTTGTGGTGTGAATGTTTACAACTCTGTCGTCACGTCTTGAACCGGAAGATTCTCTGCCTTTTGTGCGTTCTTCGGAAGCTACGAATTCATCAAATTCATCTTCCTCATCGTCTTCCACTCTTGCCCACTCTTTAAACTTGTCCATGAAACCCATAATTTTTATCCTCCTGAAAATTATATTTTGTTATGAATAGTGGCGTGCACCGAATATTCCTGTGCCTATGCGAACCATATTTGCTCCGCACAGAATCGCATTGCGGTAATCGCCACTCATACCCATAGACAAAAACTCCATACTAATATTATCGTATTTTTTTGTCCCAATGTCAATAAATAATTGTTGCATTTTTGTAAAAAAACATTTTTGTTCGTCAAAATTATCCGAAATCGGCGGAATTGTCATAATTCCACGTACCCGTATATTGGGAATAAGCGAAATATTCTCTATAAGCTCATACACACTTTCAACGTTCGCACCGCTTTTGGACTCTTCGCTTCCTATATTGACTTCAACGAGAACATCCTGCACAATGCCGAGCTTCGCTGCGCATTTCGATATCTCTTTTGCGAGTTTTACCGAGTTGACCGACTGAATAAGCTGTACTTTGCCTACGATATATTTAACCTTATTTGTTTGCAAAGTTCCGATAAAATGAAGTTCACTTCCTTCATACGCACCTTGCTCATATTTTTCAAGAAGCTCCTGAACACGGTTTTCACCACACACGGTAATACCTGCCGCAACAGCTTCGCGTACACGCTCTGCATCATTCATTTTCGTTGCGGCAACAAGAGTTATATCATCACCGCTGCGACCGGTAAGACGAGCTATCTCATCTATCTCTTTTTTGAGAGCCGCAACATTTCCGGAAATCTGACTCATATCTTTATATCCCTACTTTACAATTTTTTTATTTGTGAGTTCTTTGCCCGAAACTACAATTTCATCATACAAGAGAAGCGATTTTGTATCACTTGTATCATATTTCACTATGGCATATCCTTCTTTTTCAAACAGCTTCTCAATCCGTTTGAACTTCACCTGTGAATCTATAAGGCAATAAACACCTTCATTTCCCTCATTGACACGCAAGGACTTTTGCGGCACACGGAGTCCCGAATAAGTCTCTACAACTATATCAGCTTCCACATCACGAACTTTTGTGAAATCAGCTATATTGGTAGCACATTCCATCACCAGCAGAACTTTCCCGTTTTCCGCTTTTGTTTTTTTGATGATTTTTGCTGATACATCCGGCAACTTTTTATCGTCAAACTTAAGTGTAACAGTCTTTCCTTCTTCATCCAACAACTTGGAATCCTGCTTGAGAGCTTTGATATCCTCCTCGCTCAAAACCGCCGCAAAATACCACTTGCTGTCTGACACAATTTTTCCTATCGCATTTTCCGGCGAATCGGCGTGTTGGTTTCTGGCTTTCTCAAAGTCCGCAGGAGTCATATTCATAAGCTCATTGTAATTCAGAACACTCTCATATCCATCTGTTTTTCGCGAAAAATATCCTGTATCACTTGCATATATTCTGTTTTTTATGACGATCTCCGATGACGCTTCATCCCTTTCTTCTTTGAGTTCTTCAATTACGCGCAAAAGACCGTCTTTGTCACGATAAATATATTCTCGCACAAGAGTTCCGAATTTGAGTTCTTCAATTCTCTCATCCAATTCTTCAAGTGATTTGCCGTGCTGAAGCTCAATGAGACTTATGGCACTATCTACAATTTGCTGATTTGCCTTTTCGATATCAAAATTTTCGTTACTTTGAGCATAGAGAGTTGTCATCTGCTCAATTTCTTTTTCGATTTCTTCCGCTTCTCGCTTCTTTTCTGCAGATCCTTCGCTTGCATGAACAAGAACAACCTGATCGCCGTTCTTTACTCTTTCGCCCTCATCTGCAACTGCCTCAAGAACACCGGAGTCGTAATTCTTTATAAGTATCTTTTCATTTCTTACCACACAACCATTGACACGTATAAAATTGTCAACCTCAACATAGACCGCACTCACAGTTTCTACCGGTTTATACAACGCACGATAAGCCTGGTATCCTATATATGCACAAAGCATAAGGCCCAGGACTATCGTTATTAACTTTGAAACCAAGCTGTTTCTATGTTTCATTTGTGTTCTTGCGGAAAACGCCTCTGTATCAACTGAGGCATTCTTCCCGCGGTTCCTCCTCTTCATCTATTTCAAAAAACTTAAGTGCCTTTGACGGCACAACCGTTGAAATGGCATGCTTATAGATAAGCTGCTGCCGTCCGTCGCTTAAAAGTACTACGGTGAAGCAATCAAAGCCTCCGACTTTTCCCTTGAGCTGGAAACCGTTGGTAAGGAACACCGTTACACTTACGCCTTCACGTCTTGCCCTGTTGAGAAATACATCCTGCAACCCTGCTGTCTTTGTCATAATAAATCACACTCTTTCAAAGATATTTGCTTTAATTATATACCTTCGAAAGCTATGAAATTCATCGAAGCTTGTAGTAAGTCGGAAATATTTTTCGATTTATCAACAGAAATCCATCTCATATTCTTATTCCTTTTAAACCAGGTCATCTGTCTTTTTGCATAACGTCTCGATGACTGTTTTATCTGCTCCGCGGCATCGGCAAGTGAACAATTTCCGGCAAAATAAGATACCATTTCCTTATATCCTATTGCCTGCATTGATGTTGCATTTGCAGAAACTCCTGACTCAAGCAGCTTTTGAACCTCATCGCAAAGCCCCGCTTTCAGCATCATATCCACACGCAGATTTATCCTGTCATAAAGCTTTTCTCTGTCCTCAAACATAAGTCCTATGTATATCGCATCATATTTAGGCGGCTTTTTCATACTTTCCGCATCGTGCTCGGATATCGTTCTTCCCGTGGCTTTATATACCTCAAGAGCACGAATAACACGTTTTACATTGTTCTCGTGTATCTCGGCGGCGCGTTCGGGATCAACTTCTTTCAACATATTGTGAATATAAGTATTCCCCTTTTCCTCGCAAAGTCTGAAGAGCTCATTTCGATATTCTTCATCTTCTCTGAATTCAGCAAACTCAATACCTTTTATGAGAGAATCAACATAAAGACCCGTTCCTCCGACTATTATCGGAAACTTATCTCTGCTTATAATATCATCCACACAAAAGCCGGCTTCCTCCACATATCTTGCAACAGAGTAATTTTCCTCAGGAGACACAACGGAAAACATATGATGAGGAATTCCTTGCATTTCATCAACCGTCGGTTTTGCAGTACCTATATCCATCCCACGATAAATCTGCATCGAGTCACAGGAAACAACTTCGCCGCAAAGCTCCTTTGCCAGAGCAACAGAAAGAGCCGTTTTTCCCGATGCCGTAGGCCCGACTATACATATAACTTTTTTCTTTTTGTTTTCCATACTTAATTTACACTATTCTTTTGAACTTCTTTTCAAGTTCTGTTTTTGACATTTCAAACATAACAGGCCTGCCATGAGGGCAATAGCGTATATCATCAGAAAGAAGAACTCTTTTTGCAAGTGACATAAGCTCTTCGGGACTGTTTTTCTGTCCTGCTTTAATCGCAGCCTTACAGGCAACGGAGTACATTGTCTCTGCCATTATTTCGGGAAGTGCCGGTCGTGCTCCGCCCTTCATTGTTTCTGAAAGGCTATCAAGTATCGCCACGGCATCGCTTGTGTCTATACCATCGGGAATTGCCGATATAACAATTCTTCCGTCACCGAAATCATCCACATCAAATCCAAGCGAGAGAAGCTCTTCGCGATTTTCAATCAAAATCGGCACAAGCGTTTTATCTGTCTCAACAATTTCAGGAGTGAGAAGTATTTGACTCTGTACCGCACCTTTTTCCGCTTTGAGTTTTTCAAAAATTATACGTTCGTGGGCTGCGTGCTTGTCTATAAAAATTACAGTTTCGTCTTTTTCAACGATTATATACGTGTTCATTGTCTCGCCGACAAACTTTATAATGGGCTCAATTTCCTTTTTCTCACAAACCGGAGTTTCTTTTTCTTCGGGCAAAACAGCGGTTAAGGTTTCAACTTCATCATTTACTACGTTTTCCTGAGTCCGTTTCTTCGGAATGACCGTTTCCTCTTTTTCTTCCGGCCTGCGGACAAGTCTTTCAAATATGGGTGATCTGAGCATAACCCGTTCTTCGGGGTTTCTTCTTTCAAAGTTTGGAGATATGTCTTTCTTTATTTCCTCGGGAGAAATAATTTTTTCTCTCGGTGTTACATAATCCTTTTTTTCTTCTCTTTTTACCTCGGGTGGTGAAAGCTCAATGCGTGTTTGCTGCTCCGTTATATTATCAACGGGGTCGGGGCGATTTATTGCCATCGGTGGTTTTATCTCACGTTTTTCGCTCTTTTCAAGAGCTGATTTCACGCCGAAATACACAATATCGAAAACATCCCGTTCTCTTGCAAACTTAACCTCGGTTTTTGCCGGATGAACGTTTACATCCACCTGACCGAGTGGAATATCGAGCATAAGCACACAAGTGGGAAAACGCCCCTTCATAATACGCTCTTTATAAGCATTGTCAAGTGCAACAGAGAGCATTCTCGACTTTACAGGTCTGCCGTTCACAAAAAAGAACTGGAGAGTTCTGTTTCCTCTTGATGCAATGGGAGTGCTTGCAAAACCCGTGACCTTCATTCCCCGTTCAACACACTCCACATCAAGCATACCATTTGCAAAATCCCTACCGAAAAGCGCATACATACAGGATTTCACAACGCCATCACCGGGAGTGTGGAGAATGTCCCTGCCATCTTTTATGAATTTTACGGAAACCTCGGGATGAGAAAGAGCAGCCGATTTCACAACGCTCTCCACAGCCGCAGCCTCCGTTGCATCCTTCTTAAGAAAGCGCATACGGGCAGGAGTGTTATAAAAAAGCTCTCTTACAACTATGGTTGTGCCGTCAGGGCATCCCGATTCACTTTCACGGACAACCTTTCCCGCTTCAACACGGAGGGCAATTCCCATATCACTATCAGCAGTTTTCGTTATGAGGTCAATCTTTGACACCGAGGATATTGCCGCCAGAGCTTCACCGCGAAAGCCGAGAGTGTGGATGCACTCAAGATCATCGGCATTTGAAATCTTGCTTGTTGCGTGGCGGAGAAAAGCGCATTTTGCATCATCACGCTCCATCCCGATACCATCATCCGTTATACGGATATATGATATTCCTCCATTCTGGATTTCAACCGTTACGGAAGAGGATTTTGCGTCTATTGCATTTTCTAAAAGCTCTTTTACTACAGAGGCGGGATTTTCAACCACTTCGCCTGCAGCTATCATATTTGCAACGTGCTGATCAAGCACTTTTACTTTGCTCATTTCATCCCACCTGCCTTTCTTTTTTATTCGGCTTCTCTTGCCCTCTTTGCCATGTCAAAAAGTACCGATATAGCCTCAAGGGGAGAAAGTGTGTTTACGTCCATATGTGCAAGCTCTCTTAAAATCTCATCTCCCGCGTGAGAGCGCACACGCTCTTCGGGAATGATAAATTCAGGCTTTGCAATTGCGATGTCATTCTCAAGACCTTCAAGAATCTCTTTTGCACGAAGGGTCACAGAATCCGGAATGCCTGCAAGGCGTGCAACCTCAACACCATAGCTTTCATCGGCACTTCCTCGCACAATCTTTCGGAGGAAGGTGATATCAAAGCCGTGCTTTTTAACGGCGATGTTATAATTCTTTATTCCGTCAAGCTTTCCTTCAAGCTCTGTAAGCTCGTGATAGTGCGTTGCAAAGAGGGTTTTTGCACCAATACATTTTTTATCGGAAACATACTCAATGACAGACCTTGCGATTGCCATACCGTCAAAGGTGGATGTTCCACGTCCTATTTCATCAAGAATAATAAGGCTCTTTTTCGTTGCCTTTTTTATAATTTCGGAAACCTCACTCATTTCCACCATAAAGGTTGACTGACCCGATGCAAGGTCATCAGATGCACCGATTCTTGTAAAAATCCTGTCAACCACACCGATTTCCGCGCTCTTTGCAGGAACAAAACAGCCTATCTGCGCCATAAGTGTTATGAGTGCAACCTGACGCATAAAGGTTGATTTACCTGCCATATTGGGTCCTGTGATAATTGCCATACGGTTGTCGCCACAGTCGAGATTTGCATCATTGGGAACAAAAAGAGTGTCTTTTATAACCCTTTCAACAACCGGATGACGACCATCTTTGATACTTATCTTTGCCCCGGATGTCACCTTCGGTCTGCAGTAACCGTAACGCGATGCAACAGATGCGAAATTCACTATTACATCAAGAGTTGCAAGAGCAACGGAGGTTTCCCTTATCCTGGTGATGTTCTCCGTTATCTTTGCACAAATACCTTTGAAAATCTCGGCTTCCAGATTGCATACCATTTCCTTTGCACCGAGAATCATTGTTTCAAGCTCTTTGAGCTCTTCGGTTATGTATCTCTCCGCATTTGCAAGAGTCTGCTTCCTTATATATCTGTCCGGAACGTCTGCGAGGTTTGATTTTGTGACTTCAATATAATATCCAAAAACACGATTGTATGCTATTTTCAGGTTTTTGATTCCCGTAGCTTCTCTTTCCTTTGCGGTAAGCTCTGCTATATATGTACTGCCGTTTTTGAGCATATCACGAAGCTTTTCAACTTCTTCACTATATCCCTCACGGATAATTCCGCCTTCGCGGATTGAAAAAGGAGGCTCATCGCATATTGCATCGGAAATGAGCTTTTCCATATCCGAAAGACCATCGGTTTTTGCACAAAGCGACACGAGAAGCGGAGAAGTAAACTTTGAAATTTTTTCCTTTATCGCAGGAATAGCCTCAAAAGTCTTTGCCATTGCTATAAGGTCACGACCGTTTGCCGCACCGTATACCACACGTCCGAGAAGTCTTTCAATATCGCGGACAGCACTCATAGCTTCTCTCATTTCTTCCCTCGTCATAGGCTCTGCAACCAACTCTGCGACAGCATCAAGACGGTTATTGATTTCAGAAACAGAGATAAGCGGTTTTTCAAGCCACGAGCGAAGAAGGCGGCTACCCATAGATGTTTTTGTTTTATCAATTGCCCAGAGAAGTGAACCACGCTTTTCTTTCGAGCGCATAGTTTCACTTATTTCGAGATTTCTTCTTGCAGTTTCATCAAGAATCATATACTGCTCTCTTGAATAAAACTCTATTTTATTTATATGAGAAAGACTTGTTTTCTGCGTATCGTGAAGATACGCAAGAAGTGCACCGGTGGCGTTTACCGAAACACCTTTGGATACAAGTCCGATTTCCTCCGGATTTTCAGTTCCGAAATGGGAGAATATTCTTTGCTTTGCATTTTCATATTCATAGATGTCTGCATTTCCCTTTTCCGAGTTTACCCCAAGATTTCCTCTTATGTAATCTCTTGAAAACGCATCATTCCAGAACTCGCCGTTTATGATCGCTTCGGAGGGTGAGAACTTGACTACTTCTTCAATAGTCTGCTCTGCTGAATCTTCTCCCGAAAGTTCTGTACAAAAAGCCTCACCCGTAGAGATATCCATAAAGGAAATTCCCACATTGTCTCCCTCACGATAAATTGCGCATATGTAATTATTTCTTGTTTCATCGAGCATTGTATTCTCAATGACTGTTCCGGGAGTTACAATTCTCACAATTTCACGGTCAACGAGCTTTTTGCCCTTTGTGACTTCTTCCGTCTGCTCACAGATTGCCACCTTATAGCCTTTTGCTATAAGACGGGCGATATAGCTTTCGGCAGAATGATATGGTACACCACACATCGGTGCACGCTCCGCCATTCCGCAAACTTTTCCCGTGAGGGTGAGTTCAAGCTCTTTTGATGCAATTTCAGCATCTTCAAAAAACATCTCATAAAAGTCGCCGAGACGGAAGAACAGAATACTGTCTTTGTTCTGCTCCTTTATCGCCATATATTGTTGCATCATCGGAGAAAGCTGTTCCATTTCACTACCCACTTATCCTTTAAAATTAAACCAATTCACCATACATTCCCCATTTTGAGGAATCAGTTATTTTTGCCTTTGTAAAAGTTCCCACAAGAGAGGCATCGCCCTTCACATACACGGGTCGATTCCCCTCGGTTCTTGCAAGGAGATTATATTCACCCTGGTCCTCCTGTGTTGCTTCAACAAGCACTTCAACCTCTGCACCGAGAAGGCAAGCCGACCTCTTTGCCGTGATTTCATCCTGCAAATCAAAAAGACGCTGGAATCGTTTTACCTTTTCTTCTCTCGGAGTGAGGTCTTCCATTTCTGCGGCAGGAGTACCGCTTCTCTTTGAATAGATGAATACAAAGAGTCCGTCAAAGCCTACATCGGAAATAAGCTTTAATGTGTCGCCAAAATCTTCCTCGGTTTCTCCGGGAAAGCCTACGATGATATCGCTTGTTACGGATATATCCGGCATTTTGCTTCTCGCATATGCCACAAGCTCACGGTATTTTGCACCGTCATAACGGCGGTTCATAAGCTTAAGTATTCTGTCGCTTCCCGACTGGAAAGGAAGATGAATGTGCTTTGCAACCTTTTCGCACTTCGCCATAACGTCAAAAAGACGATGAGTTGCATCCTTTGGGTGACTTGTCATAAATCGTATTCTGAAGTCACCAGGAATAGCATTTATCCTCTCAAGAAGAGCTGCAAAATCAATATCACAATCAAGGTCATTTCCGTAAGAATTTACATTCTGACCAAGAAGTGTTATATCACGACAACCGTTCTCTATAAGCTCACGTACCTCTCTCACTATTTTTTCTGGGTCACGGGAACGTTCCCTTCCCCGGACATAAGGCACGATACAGTATGTGCAGAAATTATTGCATCCGTAGGTAACCGATGTCCACGCCTTAATCTTATCCTTTCGGAGCACCGGAAGTCCTTCCGCAATTTCGCCATCCTTCTGTTCAATATCAAACACACGCTTTCCCGTGGTCATTACTCGGTTTAAAAGCTCAGGAAAACGATAAAGTGCATGGACTCCGAAAACAAGATTTACAAGAGGATAGCTCTTCTTTATCTTTTCTGCCATAGCAGGCTGCTGTACCATACATCCGCAGACTGCAATTATACAGTTTGTTTTTCTCTTTACATGGATAAGCTGCCCTACATTGCCGAGGACTCTCTGCTCTGCGTGTTCACGGACAGCGCAGGAGTTTATTACTATAAGATTGGCATTTGACTCATCCTCTGCCATTGAATAGCCCATTTCGATGAGCATTCCTCGGATGATTTCACTATCCGCCTCATTCTGCTGACAGCCGTATGTATCAACGAAAGCGGTGAGATTCTTTCCCACATTCCGCTCTGCTATTATGTTTATAAATTCTCTCTGACGGAGAATTTCTTCATTCGGTATTTCTTTTA
>JAFSEA010000058.1 GCA_017435965.1 Oscillospiraceae bacterium | reverse complement strand
TCTTCTTTTTTCTTTTCCGTTGCCGCTTTTACCAAAGCTTGTCCCATCTGCAACACTCTATCGGTAACGACATTAAACATATTCATTTTTATCTCCTTTCTTTCGTTTTAAGAAAGGAGAATGTGTGGCAAATATAGCCTTTCCTATCTTATGAACTCATTATACCACACATTCTCCGCAAACACAATTTATATCCCTTTCATAAGCAGGGTTACTATAATCGTTGCAACTCCGCCGATTACCGAGCCTGCTATAAGGCGATTTGTGGAAATAAGAGTGTCAAGCTTTGTTTCAAGGCGTTCAAATCTCACGTCCCCCTGATGCAAACGTTTATCAATCTTCTCACGATGATTTTCGCAAGCTTCGCAGGTTACATACTCCACATTTCTCACTCTCCCTTCACAAGATAACGTGACGATACCCAGCCGAGGTTGAATTTCACCCATCCGCCCTTTTCTTCAAGCACCGTCACCGTATCGCCGTTATAGAGTCTGCCTGTCTTTTTATATAGAATCCCGGGTCCGCTTCTTATATTAAGACTTGTCTTTACCTTGACTCGGCGAATGTCTCCGCCTTTTATCCATATGCCTATAAAGCCGCGGACACGTCTTCCCGAAAAATAATTCCCGAGAGGTGCAAAGTATTGCGTGCTTCCGCCTCCGTCAAGATTTATGGCAGACTTGACCCCCTGTTTTATCAAGGTATTGCGAAGCTCTGTGAGGGTTGCACCGCCGTTGTCGGGAATGAGTGTGACAAAGACTTCTTTATCCGAGACCCCAATCGCGCTTCTTCCACGTCTTCCGCTTATCCCGGCAGGGGCGGAAGAAAATGACTTGCCATCCTTCACAAGAACAGGATATGCTCCCACATAATCCAAAGCTCCCACATTGTTTTTATAGGAAAACACCGGTGTTTTATTATCCCTAAATGCAAAGCCGAAGCCCTCACTCAGACGATGAATCTTTCCGCCGGATACAACATCACTTGCCGCCACCCTTGTTTTAAAATCAAAAAGCTCGGCATTAAAAAGGAAGTCGGGAGCTCTGCCCCTTTCCTTGGTGATACGCTTCTTTGCACTTTTAACATCCTCATTGCCTCCGCTGCCGTAAAAATAGCCTATGTACTCAATATCGCTTATGGGAAATGAATATATCTTTCCTCCTTTATAAGTTTTTGCATTCATTCCTTCTTCTCTCCCATCTGCTTGATTACATTTGCAACATACACAGCCGCCATTCCCGTGATAACGCCTTTCGCAATGCCTTCCGAAACATTACCGCCGCTTGCAAGGATATATGGAAGCTCAAAAAGCACTCCGAGGATAATCGCCGCAAGAGGTATGAATCTGTCAGGGAAAAACTTTGCTTTTTTAAGAGCGAAGCAAATCCCGTATACTGCCGCTATAACAAGATAGAGGTCTGCCGTTATGAGGGACATAAAGCCCTCGCCGATAAATTCTGCCGTCATTTAAACACCCTCCCCGTATATATCTTCAATTTCAGAAAAGCTCACCTTTGCCGCCGTGTGCAAAGCGTCTATGAATCTGTTGCGATAAGTCTCCGAATCATACAATTCTCCGTCATCACGGCAGAAGCAGGCGGCAACACCGTAAGGAAGTGCAATATTGCAAATTTCGCCGCACATATCCACCATATCATTCATCAATTTTACCTCAGGCGGTGTTACAAGCTCTTTCCGCCCCTCGCTTCTTCGCACAGAGTTTTCATACGGAAGTGCCTCACAGATAAGCGGATTGAGAATCCCAACAAAGTTTTCATAAAATGAGCTGTCCTCGCCTGCCTCTTCAAACATAAGTGTGCAGGCACGTTTATATATATCATATGCTGTCATTTTTACATAAATCTCCTTTCATATATAAAAAAAGAGTGGGGTGTAACCCTCCCCCACTCCGCGAAAAGTTTAGAACGTATATGTCGATACCGCCGACGGGAAGAAGCCTTCCTTATACGCATATGCAGAAACTGTCACCCCTGAACCAAGCTCCTCCACATAATCTCCGATTTTTGCGGTAGAAGAATATCTCGGATCGGTACCGTCTGTTGTGTACTTGATTGTAACACCGGCTGTATCACAAGTAATCTCGCCATTTGCCGAAGCTATGGGCATTTCACAAATTGTACCCTTGCCGGCAGCTGTATTGACCTCGACATAAACGCCGTCACACTTTGCGCCGAACACAAAGAGGTCGTAATACTGTCTGCCCTCAAGAAGTGCACCGGAGATACCGGGCGGATCCTTGTGGAATTTGGTATCATTGAGCTTTACGGGCGCACAAGCCGCACGCTTGTGCACAATCATAAAGTTTACGTTCGCAGGCCAACGTGATGCAGGTACTTTTACAACACGCATATTGTCATATGTACCCACCTGACCCTTTGTGAGAGACTTGTCCATAAGTCTGTCACAGCTCTTGAACTCCTCGGAAAGACGAAGCTTTGCATATACATCCGAGGGAACAAAGAGTGTTCTTCCGAAGGACGGAACTTCGCAATCATCCATATGGGTAGTGCCTCGTGTAATTCGCTCACAGACGTTTGACTTTGTGATTGCATTTTCATCACCTACAATCTTGCCACCGAGCTGTGAAAGGCGATGGAAGCTGTACTTGTCCATAAGAGGAATTGCCTTCTCGCTTATCTGGAGAGAAAGCATCTTGCCTGCCGCCTTAATACCATTCTGATCTTCGTTGTTGCCCTTATCAATGGTAAGAGTAAAGCTCTTGTCCTGGGTAAGTGTGAGTTCCTGAACGATATCCTCCATTTCGGTAGGTGTGCCGTAGCGTGAGTTTCCGCTTCGTGTATAATCCGTCATAGGAACTGTAACGGGAGTTGAAATTCTCACCGTCTTTACTCCTGAAAAGGAGTAATCATTTGAAAGACAGCCGTTTACAAGGCTGTCGGTTGTGTATTTTGTCTGGATTTCCTTTGCGTACTTTGAGTGTAAATTGATTGCTGACATATCTTTTTAATTCCTTTCTTTAATATTAGTCTTCAATGAAAAAGCCTTCGAGAAAATCATCTTTGGAAACATCTCCGGCATCGCTGCCCAATGAGCCTACCGAGCGCTTTGATGTCTCTTCATTCTTTCTCATGGCACGGATCTCGTGCTCACGCTCCGAAAGAAGCTTTTTCTGATACGCTTCAAGAGGTGTAAGTCCGCCTTTGACCGCATCATAAAGCTCCTCTGCCGCCTTACTTCTCGGAAGATCGGGATATGCTCTGAAAAGATTTCCCCACGCTCCCGAAAGTCCGACGCTTTCGCTTATCCTCGCAATCTGTTCCCTTGCTCTTGCCGCCGAAGCCTCTATAGCTTCATGATTTTCTCTCGGGACTTCATGGGCTTTTTCGCCCGCTTCATTTTTCTCCGCCTCATTTACTTCGGAGCTTTCTTCCTTGTATGTATCGGCAGAGGTCTCGTTTTCGCTTCCGAAAAGAGTTTCGGGAAGCGCATTTTCAGTTTCTTCTGTCTTGTTGGTTTCATCAAACACAGTCAGAGTCCTCCGTTTTTAATTTTTATTGCTCATTTTGAGAGACAGAGTGGCTTCCGGCAGCATACCGGTATGGAGAGTTTTCCGCCTTTGCCTTTGCGCGCCAAAAGGCTGCGGAGGCCTTCTTCCCTTTTCTTTCCTCTGTCCCTGTCCGTGGGCCGTTGCAAAGCTCTTTCTTTCGGCGTGCGCTCCGAAAGTGCGACCTTGCCTTGTCATGCATTTTCTGCTTGACGGTGGGTATTATAGCACGGTTTTTATTTTTGGTTTTGCCAAGTTTTTGCCAAGTTTTTGCCAAAACAAACTTTTTTTGATTTTTTTAAATTTTGTAAATTAGTCAATGATGTGAGACTGAAGAAATAAGTTAGAAATAAAATTGAATTTCACGACGTTTTTGGATGGGAGATTTCCATCCGAGAACAGCCATAGGAATATTATTAGAACGCTTCAAATAGCGTTTCATCT
>JAFSEA010000057.1 GCA_017435965.1 Oscillospiraceae bacterium | reverse complement strand
CTTGGTTAGTTTTGTATTTGGTCATACTAAAATTATACCACAAAATGGCTGATTCCGCTATGGTTTCAGCTATTTTTGTGTGCAAAAAATCGAGGACTTTCATCCTCGATTTTTTTTGAGTCTTTTTTTACAGTCCCTTTTATATGGTTTATCTGAATTTTTTGCAGAAGGGACAATCCTTGTCCTTGCAGAGTGTTGCGTTTGCATCTTCACGGAACATTTCCATTCCTATCTTATAAAGCTCTGAAAGCTCAATGCGATAGAGAGTTGCCATTCCGAAAGGTACTTCGTGAATGTGAAGACCTCTTTTTATTGCTTCACGATAGAATTCGTTGTCTCCGCCGTTGTCATAGAAGCTTCTGTGACCGCCGAGATGCTTTTTTATAAACTCTGTGCGATATTTTCCGCTTTCATCTATATATGCAATTCCTGCCGGATGGAGGAAAGGCGCATCCGCCATTGTTTCAATATAGTGGATAAATGTATTTGATGTAATGGGGCAACCGAGGAAAACAACGGAGCCGTTGCGATTGAGTGCGTGTTCCGCAGGAGAGTTTTTACCCGTGGGAGCATCAAACACATCGTGACCGGCAACACATTCCTTTGCATTTGCACCGAGAGCCACCCATTCGTGCGTGGAGTGACCCGAACGGCACACACCTTCTGTTTTCAGCATCTCGTTGGGAAGTGCTCCCGTGTATATGTTCTTATCACGGAGTTCTCCATCAGGTCGCATATCAAAGGGACGGAAGCCATAGCTCTTGTTGACTGTGCCCTCAAAGAAGATATAAGGTCTTGTAAATGCAGGAGCAAGGAATGTGCCACTTTTGCCAACTGCATCGGAAAGAGCCTTGATTGCAGTTTTTGCACCTCCCGGAAGATGTCCTATTCCTGAAAGGGAAGAGTGAACAAGAAGAGTGTCACCTTCCTTTACACCAAGAGCACGGAGTGCTTCGGTAAGAGCTTCGGCAGTAAGCGGATTTTTCTCGGTAAGACCGAAATATCCGCCTCGGTAAAGGGTTATACAGGAACGGAGATATGTGCGTACCGTAGAATCATCGAAGATTATACTGCGATCCCATTCAACCTCGCGGATGATGCTTTTTAAAGTCTTCTTGCCGTCAATGCGTGAAACAACATCTGAAAGAAGGTTATATAAAATAGAACCGGGAAGAGGTTTTCTCTCCTCGCGAGGAAGATTCATAAGGTCGTGGGGAAGACCTACGGTAATGCGGGAAAAAACAAAGTTTTCGCAATAGTCAAACCATTTTGATGAGACTTCGCAGAGTTCGTTTTTTGGAGAAGGAATCTTTATTTCACTTATTGCTTTTTCTATCTCAGGAACATCTGCCCAAGACCGGAGTGCTGAGATTCTTGCACATTCACGGTTATATATAAATTTCATGCGTCCCAATAAATCTGTATCGCTTCGCACCGCATCTGTTGAAACCTTTTCAAGCAATGCGTTTGCACGCTTTGCGGCATCAGGAAGAAGTGCTCCTATCTCATCTTCACTTGCTGCCGCCATCGCACGCACCCATTCTCCGGAAAAAGCAAGATGATATGCAGTAGCTTCAACGTCGAACATATCTTCCTGAAGAATGGAGTTATGGTGGAAGCCTTTGTCGGAATATTCAATCCAGACTGTGGGAAGCCCGGTTGTGCTGTCACTTAAGAAACGGTCATCTCCGAAACCGTGATCCATACGGATGACGGTAATATCGGGATATGCTTTTTCAAAAGCTTCGTTTGCTGTATGAAGGAATATGTTTCCGGCAAATCCGGGAGCATCAACAGCCTCCATTGAACGGAGCTCACGGTGCATTGATTTATCGATTGCCGAAGTGATGCCGTCGGTATTGATACCGCCAATACAGATATTTGAAAGGTTGCCGCCGCGAAGGTCGGCATATGCCGCATATCCGTACATCTCCGATGCAAATATAACACGAATACTGTATTTGAGTTTAAGCTTTCCTTCTTCGGAAAGGGTACGGAGTGCTTTTAGAATACCGATTGAGCCTATGACCCCGTTTGCATCATCGTCGATAAGAGGCTCATACATATGAGCCATAATCCAGATTTCCTTTTCACTTTCTCCAGGAAGAAGAGCTGTTATTACAGGCAAAACGGTTTCGTATCTTTTTCCATCGGAAATTGCACGAACAAGGACTCGTCCGTTTTCACACGCATTACGGAGCTTTTGGGCTGTTCTCGGTGTGATGAGATATGAAATGAAATCGCGGTCTCCGTCCTGGACATGCCAAGCGTTTGTTTCCGTACCTGCATTGAGCCAAGAAACAGAATCGGGAGTTTTATGCGGTTCTTCAAGGTGATCGGAAACCCAACCGAGTGCACCGAGATCAAGGATGGTTTTTACTATATTTCCTCGACCGCGTGTGTCCTGGTTGAGGAGAACGAAAGCTCCCTTTACATCCTCACCTGCCTTCATCTGTGCCTCTGTTATGATAGGTGCAATAATCCCCTCGGGAGGAGTGGAGACAGAATGTTTGACCGCCATAAGAGGCTCACGCTCAAAGTCGGCGATTACGGGATCGTCAATTCCGGGAACATCCGTAAGAAGTGTGAGACTCATCTTCGTTGCATCCCAACCGATTGGCGTGCGCTTGTCCTGATATGTGGTTACGCCGTCGGCAGGGAAATTTATAAGCTCGGAATCAAAACCCTCCGACTTCATAAGATTGTGGACATATTCTGCCGCCGCAATATATGCAGGGAAGGTCTGTTTTCTCTCAATTCTGTAAAGATTTATAATATGCTCAGTTAACCAGTTGCGGTCAAGAAGTGAGTCGATTTCCTTTATATAATTCATTTGTTTTACTCCTTTCGGTGATGTCACAAAGTTAGTTTAACACAACGGTAATTCAAAGTAAATACGGAGCCTGAAAAAAGTTTTCCTTGACCGGAAAGATATTTGCGTTTAATATTATAAGTAACCATATCACGGAGGTGTTCTGCTATGGAAAGCTTTGAAAGAACGATAGAACCCGTTGCATATATACACACGGATTTTAAAGAAAAGTTTGGCATACCGAGACAAAGCGGACTTGTGGATGAACTCACCGCAAAAATAGTGTTTTGTCCTGCTTATCGCAATCCCGAGGCACTTCGTGGCCTTTCGGAATTTTCTCATATATGGTTGTTGTTTGACTTTTCAAAAGCTCACAGAAAAGAGTGGTCACCTACGGTGCGCCCTCCGAGACTCGGAGGGAATGAAAGAATCGGAGTTTTTGCAAGTCGTTCGCCCTTCAGGCCGAATTCAATCGGTCTTTCCTGCGTGAAGCTTGAAAAAATTGAGAGGACGGAAAATGAGGGAGATGTCCTTATTGTAAGAGGAGCAGACCTCCTTGATATGACACCGATTTACGATATTAAGCCATACATTCCATATGCAGATTGCCATCCCGAAGCAAACGGCGGTTTTACCGATATGAGAAAGAGGATAAAGCTCTCTGTGAGTTGGAAAGAAGGAATTGACAAGAATATCCCGGAAGATAAACGCCTCGTAATAGAAGGCTGTATTTCGGAAGACCCAAGACCGTCATATCAGGAGGATAATGAGAGGGTATACAGTATGCGTTTTGCTGAATTTGACATTCACTTCACGGTAAAAGGAACAAATGCCGAGATTGTGGGTGCAGATGTTATAAAAAATTAAATTTTCTATTGAAAAATGAGAACAAATATGTTATAATACCGAAGAATTAAATATTGCCCGATGAAACTTTCAGAATCTTTTTCGGAAACTGAAAGCGGAGGGGACTCTGGAGAACTCTTAAATGGGTGCCGAAGGTGTAAGGTGAGATTTTTCTCACTGATTCTCTCAGGCAAAAGAACGGAGAACGTGAAAAAGAAAACAGTTTTTCTGTCTTTTTGCGTATTTTCAGAGTCGTCGTTTCAGACGGCTTTTTTATTTTAATTCCAATATTTTTTAAGGAGGTTTTTCTTATGGAAAAACTGCAGGAAGGCCTGCTTTCCGTCGTACAGACAATCAACGATTATATGGCAGACTATGTTCTTATCATTCTCCTTGTTGGCATCGGACTCTACTTCACAATCAAGACCCGCTTTGTACAGATTCGTTGCTTTGGCGAGGGAATGAAAAAAGTCTTTGGAGGCTTTTCTTTGAAAAGAAAAAAAGATCAGAATGGCATAAGCTCTTTTCAGGCTCTTGCAACAGCTGTTGCAGGTCAGGTTGGTACCGGTAATATTGTCGGTGCATCAGGTGCAATTCTTCTTGGAGGTCCCGGTGCTATTTTCTGGATGTGGATTATTGCATTCCTCGGAATGGCAACTATCTATGCCGAAGCTGTTCTGGCTCAGGAAACAAGAGTAGTTGATGCTGACGGAACCGTTCATGGCGGACCTATCTATTATATAAAGAGAGCTTTTAAAGGCACGTTCGGAAAAATCCTTGCGGGATTCTTTGCTGTGGCAATAGTTTTTTCCCTTGGTTTTATCGGTGGTATGGTTCAGTCCAACTCCATCGGAGCTACCATAAATACCGCATTTGAAATTCCGACATGGATAACGGGACTTGTCCTTTCTATAGTTGTCGGATTCATCATCATCGGCGGAGCAAAGAGAATAGCGGGAACTGCGGAAAAGATAGTTCCTCTTATGGCTGTTCTCTATCTTGTGGGCGGACTTATCGTTCTCGCAGTTAATATCACAAGAGTTCCTGCGGCGTTCGGATTGATTTTTAAGCTTGCGTTTCAGCCCGAAGCACTTATAGGAGGAACTTTTGGTGCTGCAATCAAGACCGCAATCAGCCAGGGGGCAAAACGTGGTCTCTTCTCAAATGAAGCCGGTATGGGTTCAACACCTCACGCCCATGCTCTTGCTGAAGTAAAAACTCCCCATGAACAGGGAGTTGTTGCGATGACCGGTGTGTTTATTGATACATTTGTTGTTCTTACAATGACAGCTCTCGTTGTTATCACGTGCACATATACCGGAAACGGTGCATTTGCAGGAATGGATAGTGCCGCATATTCTGCGGCAATCGAGAGTGGAGTTATCAATAAGACAAACATTGCTCAGTTGTCTTTCGGAAGCGTTTTCGGAACTTGGCTTGGAAATACATACGTTGCAATCTGCCTTATGTTCTTCGCATTTACAACAATCATCAGCTGGAATCTTTTCGGAAAAATCAATTTCAATCATCTTTTTGGCAAGAAATCCACAATTTTATATTCAATAATTGCAGTTGTGTTTGTCTTTGTGGGAACAATAGTGACGGAGAATGAGCTTGTTTGGCTTCTTCAGGATACCTTCAATCAGTTTATGGTTATCCCCAACGCTCTGGCACTCATTGCTCTTGCAAAAATTGTAAAGAACGCATCAAAAGGAAATAAACTTCAGAAATAAATTCAGGGGATGTAGCTTGTTATCTGCTACATCCCATTTTTCATACAGCTTCGATGGATGAAACGGAAACTTCGTATGCGGTTTTGATAAACTCTTCTCCATCAATAACCTTTATATATTCACGGCTTTGCACTCTGCCCGTAACAGTTATCACATCTCCGGTGTCGTAACTGTCGGCAATTCTTGCATTTCGTCCCCAGATTATGAGAGGAATATAATCGGAACGGCGGTAACGACGGTTGATTGCGAGCATTATGTCACATATTTCACGACCGAGGGGAGTTTTTCTGTAAACAGGCTTTTTACATATCGTTCCGGTCAGGATAAGTTCATTTTCAAAACACTCCGACTCTGCGTGTGCAACGTCCTTTACAAAGGCCGAAACTATGAGCTTGCTGCCTTCATCACTTTTCTGATTAAAAGAGCGAAGCTCAGAATTTGTGATAATAAAATCGCCGGTTTTAAAATTACATTCATCCAACAGTTTTTCGTTTATCAAAGCATTTATCGTATCATATGTACCGGAGAGGCGGCGAGCTTCGATTTTGAAAGAATAAAAAGAAGTGCCGTGAGATTCGTGAGAAAATTCGGGGTCGCTCGAAACCATACCGCTTAATTTTAAGATGTTGTGGGATGCGTTTTCCATATGTACCACCTCATGTAAGAATAAATCATTAAAGTATATTCGTTTTTACTTTGGTTATGCATATGGGTAAAAAATATTGAAAAAAGACGTGGTCTGTGATATGCTAAAATAAAGAATTATATTATGCTGCGAGGTTAGTGCAATGAAAAAATTTGCTTCGTTCTGTTTTGTTTGTACACTGTGTGTACTTCTTTCTCAGGTTGCATTTGCAACGTCTGATGAAAAAGAGTATATCGTATTTCCGAAAAGCTCCGATATAGCGGAAATCACGGATGAGAGTGTATCTGATGGGGGCTTTCTTGTGGTAGACGAGGAAGAACTGGATTCCTTGCTTGTTTCGGGAAATGTTGAGTGGTATGAAGAAAACTATGAGGTGAGCTTTTTTGATGCCGGAGAAGACCAATATGAATGGCAATTTGATATGACAAATGCCGAAGCTGCGTCAGAAATCGGATGCTTTGGACAAACCGTCAGGGTTGCTCTCATAGACAGCGGAATAGATGCAGACCACCCTGCCTTTGAAAATGCAAACATAGCAGAAGGCTGGAATTATGCCGAGGGTAATTCCGATGTATCAGATCAGATTGACCACGGTACGAGTGTTGCGGGAATTATTGTTGCAAAAACTAACGGTGTAAGGATAGACAGTCTTGCTCCATGTGTTGAACTTGTTCCCATAAAATGCGTTTCGGGAAATTCCGAAACAATACTTATGGATGATCTTTGTAACTCTATTTACGGTGCAATAAATGATTTTGATTGTGATGTCATAAATTTGAGTCTCGGTCTTTCGAGTAACAGCACAGCGTTGAAAAATGCAATTCAATATGCAGAAGAAAACGGGGTTACGGTGGTTGCGGCAATAGGAAATAATGCCACAGGATCTGCTAATGGATTGCAATACCCTGCGGCATATGAAAGTGTAATCGGTGTTGGCTCGGTAGATAGTACGGGAAAAGTGTCGTATTTTTCAAGAGTGAATGACAGCGTTTTTATTCTTGCTCCGGGAGAAAAAGTTTTAACTACATTTGTTCCCGTTCAGGATGAAAATGACAATTCTGTATGGTACTATTACGGTTGGGGATATGGCACATCCATATCAGCACCGCTTGTTACGGCGACAGCGGCGGTTATGAAAAATGCAGATTCAGACCTTCTGCCCTCCGAAATTATGGAGATTATCTCGGAAACTGCTACTGAATCGGAGTTTGACACCGTTTCAGGATATGATACAACTTACGGCTACGGAATACTGAACTGTGAGGCGGCGCTTGAAAAAGTGCTTGAAGATGTTGAGATTTTTGTATCTCCTGCCGTAGAAAAAGAAAATCTTACGTCTGCATATATTTACAATAATTCGGAAGCAGCTTTTTCGGGATATCTGTTCTCGGGAAAGTTTGAAAAAGATATTCTTGAAAACGTGACAGCAGAGAATGTTTCTCTTCAAGCAGGGCAAAAGGAAAAAGTTTCAGCCTCAAATTCCGGAAATATAGAGTTTTTTGTTTTTGGAAAGCCATCGGAAAGTGCTTCTGTCAAGGTCAAATCTGTTTCTTTCTCAAAGGCAACAGACGGTGAAAATATAAAACTTCGTGTGAAGTTCTCTTCCGACTTAAATCTTGATGATATAAGTGTTATGCTCTCTTCAAAGAAAATGGAAGCCACGATGAACGATACTGATGCAATTATTCACATTGGAAAGACAGAAGAGACCTCCGATGGTGTTTATGAGGCGGTGATTTCGTCTGCACGTCTTAAAAAAGCACTTGGTGAGACTATTGACGGAAGCATTCTTCATCTTAGCCTTACAAGCAGAAATATGGTAAACACGCGGAGTGAGCAGATCGTGTTTAAGATGCCTGAAAACGGTGAAAGCGTGGCGATTTCAGCCACGGCTTCCTTTGTGGCAACATCCAATATAGGCGAAAAGATTTCAGTTTCCGGCATTGAATATACAAACACAATTGGAAAAGCTGAGCGAGGAAGCGTTGTAACAGTCACGGCACCTGCGGTGGACGGATATGTATTTAGATTTTGGAAACGGGGAAGTGCGGATAACGGCGTGTATATATCCTCGGCAGCTAAATACACCTTTAAGCTTATGACTCATACATATCTTACGGCAATATATGACAAAGTTGAACCGGATTCATCAACTGTTGAGTTCTTTAACGGAAATGGCGAGCTTGTGGAATATGTCAGTGTTGCCGACGGCACAAGGTTTTCTGATATAACTGCACCGAAGGTATCTCTTACAGGGTATGAATTTTTGCGATGGAGTGCGGATGAAGAAATGGAAATAAACGGGACTTTGAGAACTGTTGCAATTTACGAGGATTCCGGAAATGCGATATCGGGAAGTGTTACGGTAAACGGGAAGGCTGTCGGGGAAGTTAAATATGGAGATGAAGTTAAATGTACTTCTCAATCTCCGGATTTTACTTGCTGGAGACGCGACGGAAATGTAGTTTCATACAATCGCCAGTATTCCTATTATGTGTGGGACGGGACTGATATAAGGGAATCGGACGAGGATTGCGAAATATTGCCGGTTGTATATCTTGACGATCCTGCAAATGGTGCGTTTATGATAGAATATGATGCCGGAGGGAAGTTGATCTGCGAAACAGGAATACTTTTTGGAGACAGCACCGATATATCCGTCAATTCATGTAGCTCAAAGGTTACATCCCAGAGAAACACAGACCACGGTCAGCTTACTGCAAAGCCCGGAGGCGAAGAGCTTTTCGCAAGAGGTTATATGATTTATATGGACGGAGATAAGTTCGGTGTGATATATTCATCGGCAATATCAACGGATCAAGAGGCTGATTAAAAGTTAAAATCTATTTTTGAAATTGCTTCAACCGGGACATCAAGGGCGAGAAGGGTTGAAACAACTCCCAAAACTTTGTCTGATTGTCCTCCGTTTTTAACATTAACCGAAAATTCCTGCTCATCAACGGTATTTCCGTTTATGGTGGGGATTTCTTTTTGCAAGGCAACAACAAGCTTTTCGCCTATAAGACTTGATGCCGTAACGGTGTTCTTGCTTCGGAGACCATAGGAAATAATGTTGTTTTCGGGAATGGGAGAAAGCTTTTCTCCGTCAAGGCAATCGGGGATGATAAGAAAACGGGAATCAAAGTGTATGTCTTTTTTGGGAGGAGGATTTCCCACAAGTACTGCATCGAAAGCTTCTCCGTTTTTTGCTATGCGTATTCCTTCTTTTGAAAGTCCGAGCTGATTGAGAGCACTTTTCAATGAGAAGATGAAGTTGTTTCGTCCTTCCGAGACTCCGATACCTGCCATAATTTCACACACCTCTTGCATATTTATTTTCTTATGTGTTATTATTAGTATTATTGTTTATAAAAAAATACTTTTTATCCATGAAAGAAATGGGAGGGAATAAAATGTCAGAACCTAAAAACAGAGAAGAAATTGAAGAAAAATATAAATGGAAACTATCGGATATTTTTCCGTCGGACGAAGCTTTTGAAAGTGCATTTGAAAACGTGAGAAAAACAGCTGCAGAATTTGCATCCTTTGAAGGAAAACTTGCAAGTGGTGCCGTGACGCTAAAAAAAGCACTTGATGAGCTATGCGAAATAAATGAAAATCTTTTGTCGGTGGCGGCATATGCCTGCATGCATCGGGATGAGGACAACGAAGTGTCAAAATATCGTGCTATGGCAGATAGAGTTGGAGACCTTGAAAGCGAGGTTATGGAGGCATCTTCATTTCTTGAGCCTGAGATTATCTCCGCCGGGAAAGAAACTGTTGAAAAATATATGGAAGAATGTGAAGAACTTTCGGAGTACAGACAGTTTTTTCACAATCTTTTCAGAGAAGCAGAACATATTCTTGATGAGAAAAGCGAAAAACTTCTTGCGGCAACTATGCCTATGGGGGGAGCTTCTCACGATGTGTTCTCCGCAATGAACAACGCAGATATCCGATTCGGAAAGATAAAGGGAGAGAACGGCGAAGAGGAGGAGCTTACCCACAGTCGTTACGGCATTTTCCTTGAAAGTGGAAATCGGGAAGTCAGAAAAGCGGCATATGAGGCTATGTATGCACAATATAAAGGTTTTAAAAATACTTTTGCGGCCATGTACGCAGGTAGTGTCAAAAGCGATCTTTTTTATGCAAAAACAAAAAAGTTTCCGTCAACGCTTCTGATGAAGCTTTCGGGAAGCTTTATTCCGGAATCGGTATATGCAAAGCTTGTTGAGGATGTGAATGAAGGTATCGATGAACTTTCCGGGTATCTTGAACTCCGAAAGAAAATTCTTGGAGTTTCCGGGCTTTGTATGTATGATCTTTATGTGCCGATAGTTCCGGAAGATGAAGGGGACATTCCGTACGAAGAGGCCTGTGCGATGGTTCTCAAAGCGGTAGCTCCGCTGGGAGAAGCCTATGTAAATGATATGCGACGTGCCTTTTCGGAACGTTGGGTAGATGTTTTTGAAAACCGCGGGAAAACATCCGGGGCATATTCGTGGGGAGATAACAGAAATCATCCCTTTGTCCTTATGAATTATCAGGGGAAGATTGAGGATGTTTTCACTCTTGCCCACGAGATGGGACACGCAATGCACTCATATTATACCAATAAAACCCAGCCCTCGGTTTATCGTGACTATAAGATTTTTGTTGCTGAAGTTGCAAGCACGGTAAATGAAAATCTTCTCCTTGAATATCTTCTTCGTGATGCGAAAGGAACAAGACGTGCATATCTTCTCGGAAGAAAGCTTGAAGCTATAAGAACAACCTTCTATCGTCAGACTATGTTTGCGGAATTTGAAAAGAAGGCACATGGTGCATATTCGGAAGGAACTCCCCTCACGGCAGAAACTCTCTGTGATATGTATGGAAAGGTAAATAAAAAGTATTATGGCAAAGTGTGTGAATGTGATGAGAATATTTCTTATGAATGGGCAAGAATTCCGCATTTCTACACAAGCTTTTATGTTTATCAGTACGCCACGGGTTTTGCCGCCGCAACGAGAATAAAAGAGCTTGTTTTAAGTGACGGTAAGAATGCAGATGCGTATATGGAGTTTTTAAAAAGCGGAAGCTCGGATTATCCATTGAATCTTCTGAAGAGTGCCGGAGTAGACCTCGAAGACGGGACGGCTGTAAGAAGTGTTGTGAATGATATGAAAACTGCAACAGATGAACTAAAACTTCTTTTGGACAAATAAGAGGCAAAGGACAACTCACCCGAACTCTCTTTTCTGCGTAAGATAAAACGTAATCTGACAGGAAAGGCGGTGTGAGACGATGTGCCAAAGAAGCGGAGGTATGTGCATTATTTGTGCAATCACACTTGCGGCGGGGATTTTCTTTGGTGTGGTATTTCCATCGGGTTTTCTTGTCCTCGTTTTGTGCGCGTTGCTTGTCATTCTCGGCGTTCTTATGTTGCTGTGACGGAGGTGTGAGGAATTATGAAGATTGTGGTGGTAAAGGCTCCGAAATCTATGGCGGGGATTCTGAAAAGAATGTTTGGTCTCAACAAAGGATAAGAACATAGAAAAAAGGCGGTGCGACTGAAACCATGTCGCACCGCCTTGGTTTTTATAGGGGCATAATTATTGAAGATTTTCTATAACAGAAATAAAATCCTTTGGCTCATCAACGAAGATTTCGGCACCGCTACCAATGAGCTCGTCACGGTCACGGAAACCCCAGGTTACGGTGATACAGGGCAAACCTGCGTTTTTCGCCGTTAGAATGTCCGTTTCGGCATCGCCTGCAAAAACAGCCTCATTCTTTGAAATGTCGAGCTTATCCAACACATAGTTTGCCATATCGGGAGCCGGTTTCTTCTCAAGGAAATCACAATTTCCTATAGTGAAATCAATAAGATCTCCGAAATAGTGTCGGCTTAAAAATTGAGTCGCTTCATTATGCTTGTTTGAAACTATCGCAAGCTTTATGCCTCGTGATTTAAGTTCACGAAGCATAGCAGGTATTCCTGCATAAGGGGCAGTTTTGTTTATCTGATTTGTTTCATAATGAGCCTTGTATGTGGAGAGTGCTTTTTCAAAAAGCTCCTCCGAAGCATCAGGGGGAAGAGCACGTGAAATGAGATTTTTCACGCCGTGTCCAACGATTGAACGTATCTTCTGCTCGGAATGTGTTGGAAATCCAAAGTTTTCAAGCATAAAGTTTACGCTGTCCGTAAGGTCGGAAAGAGTGTTGAGGAGCGTTCCGTCAAGGTCAAAGAGAACTGCTTTGATTGCCATTTTAAAACCAAATCCTTGTTGATTACTTACTTCTTATATAAGGGACTTTTCTCGAGGAAACGCATAAATGCACCACCACCGAGAATTGTCTTTTTGTCTTCATCGGAAATGTCGGCACCTAAAATCTTGCCCACACTTGATGACCAGCCGCCGTCTGTTGCAAAGAGCATTCTGTCGGCACCGAGATACTTCACCGACTCTTCAATAAGAGGACGATCGAAAACGCTTCCGCCGATATCTGCATAAACATTGGGACAGTCGGCGATTGCCTTTATAGACCACTGCCAGTCACCACCGCCGCCGATGTGGCCCATGATGAAAGTCGCTTCGGGATAGCGCTTTGCGATATTGGCCATGTGTACGCCGTTGGAAAGGCGGGGCTGCATGCTGTTGGTCTCCCGG
>JAFSEA010000056.1 GCA_017435965.1 Oscillospiraceae bacterium | reverse complement strand
ATCTGTTATTTCTTCCTCCTCAGGAAGAACTATCGGTGCTTTTACCGTGACATCTGCTTCTCCGAGAACATAATCTCCCGATTTTGCCTGAATTTTTGCAACACCTGCACCCGTTGCGGTAACTGTTGTGCCGGAAACTGTTGCAACAGCTTTGTTTGTGCTTTCATATGTGACGGAAGATGCATCTGTTGCCGCCTTTCCGTCGGATGCATATACAGTTGAGGTAAGAGTTGTTGTTCCCGAAACTTCAAGCTCGGAATTTTCAAGAGACATACTTGCCCAAATGGGAGCTTTTCCGTCTCCGCCGTTGAGAGTGAGTCTTACAGGGGTTATTCTTGTTCCTGTATCTCCTGTATTTTTCCATACCATAGGATACTCACCGGCATTCTCTGTCGAGAAAATAACCTCTTCGGTGGTTTTGAACTCATTTGTTTCAGAATAGAAGTTTACATCGGAAAGTACCGGTGTTGCATTTGCAAGTGCATCTGCAATATCCGCTGTGTTTCCCGGAAGAATATAAAGACTTCCGCTTCTTGCCGCATCAGCATTTGCACAGGCGAGATAATAAAGAGAGGTTATGTAATCACCTGCCACAGGGATTCTTATTTTATATGCAGTATATTCGTCGCTTCCTGCTGCAAGTTTGAAGGCGGCGATAAATCTGTATGTTCCCTCTCCCATCTGATTCTTTGCAGTCTGATCCCATGAGTAGGGGTAATCGTCTGTGCTTGTGGTAGTGTAATATTCTATTCTTCCGTTATTGCGTGTGTAGTTAATTTCTTTTGCGGAAGCAAAGCCCGAATTAGTTCCTGCATAAGTATCATATTCAATCTTAATTCCCGAAAGCTCGGCAACAGTTATGGTCTTTGTGTAAGACTCATCACCGACCGTTGCGGTGATTGTTGCAGTTCCTTTTCCCACAGCGGTAATCTCACCGTTTTCGGAAACCTTTGCTACTGACTCGCTGCTGCTTTCGTATGTGACATACTCATTGAGAAGCTTCTGTGTGACCTCTTCGCTTGTTACATTGACAGATGCGGTAGCTTCCTCACCGACTCCGAGAGTTGTCTTGTCGATAGAAAGCTCGACAACAGGAGATGCTAATTTGTCCAAAGTCAAGCTTTTGAGATCGAATGTACAAAGTCCTTTTGTATCGGTAACAAATACAAAATCATTTGTGCCGTCATTGTATATGATACCATCAAGAGTTGCGGAGCTTGCCGCAGCTAATTTTATTTCGCTGTTGAATTTTGCTGCATCTGTCATATAGGTCTCTACAGGATTCTGAACATTGTCCCATTTACCCATATAAAACTGGACGTTGTGTGATGCGGTATAATCTCCGGTAGCTACCGTAGCCTTATAAAATCCGGGGGTCGTTGACGGTTTTTCAATGGCAAGAGCAATTCGTATTCCATTCGGTAATTCAATATAGCCATTAGAGTTGGTGCGATGAGATGTTATACGCAGATAGTTTCCCTGAAGTGCATATACGCGCGGATTTCCGCTATCGGCTACAGCCTTTGCATCATCATCTATATCAACATATAGCCAGCCGTTGCCTTTACTCTTGTAGTCAAAGCTATTGACTGCCGTAACCGCGCCGCCTGCCGTTGCACCTGTTTCATTTGCCGAAAACGTATAGGTACGGCTTGTTGTTTCCGCCTCTCCTTCCGCAAATACTGCAGGAATCATTGCGATAACCATTGTGAGTGCGAGAATAACAGATAAAAATCTTTTCATTTTCTTTTCCTCCTTGTATTTTTTATATTAAACCGTCCTTAAAATTCCACAACATCCTGCGGAGGACGGGTTTTATACGCTCCGTTTGTGAAATCGGGTATCTCAACCGATGCACCGCCGAGTGCGATTGATTTTTCGCTGAGGTAAGAAATCGACATCCAGGCCGCCGCATCATACACATCTATCGGCATTTCCTCACCTTTTCGGAGAGCATCGCAGAATGCCTCAAATTCAAACACATCACAGCCGCCGTGACCTGCCTCTATAATCTCCGGAGTTACCTTCTTCCATATCTCGGGGAGATATTCCTCATAGCTTTTTGCATTGTTTATGAGGTTTCCGTTTGCAAGAAGGGATTTATCGTGGCTGAAGTCCTCCATACCGTCAACAACCACGGTATTGGTCTCCGCTTTATACATTCCGCGTGTTCCCTGAACGGTGAATTCACGGGAATAGAAGGTGGGAAGCGTGGTATTGAGCTTAAGGCTTATAAGCTCACCGTTTTCGCAGGTAATGAGAGTTTCAACAACATCGCCCTGCTTGAAAACTCTTCCGTGAAGCTCCGAAAGCTCTTCATTGTTATTTATGTATTCGGGAAGTCCGAAAGAGCCCGAAGCACGGGAAGAAAGGGAAAGCATACGATTTCCGCGGTTGATGCCCAGTATCTTTGCAATGGGGCCAAGGTCGTGGGTGGGGTAGTTATCTCGGTTCCTTGTTGTATACTCATTAAGACGGTAAAGTCTTCTTATGTTGCCATAGCCTATCTCCTCACGAAGGTCGTGAGAATATGCGCCGTGGCAATATACAACCTTTCCGAACTCGCCTTTTCTGACAAGTGCCGTTGCAAGAAGCTCATCCTTATTGAAACAACAGTTTTCCATAAACATAAAGGGGGTTTTTGTTCGCTCATATGTTTCTATAAGCTGTCTGCACTCCTCTTCGCTGTAAGCACCGCCGACTTCCATTGCAACGGCTATCCCGGCTTCCATGGCACAAAGTGCAATCTCAACATGGGCACTCCAGCTTGTTGCAACAAAGACCGCATCGGGCTTTTCTTTGGAAAACATCTCTTTATAATCGCTATAAACCTTTGCGGAATCACAGCCTTTTTCCGAAAGCATCCTGCAGACCTTCTCTGCCTTGTCAACATAAGGGTCGCTCACGGCAACAACCTTAACTCCCGGAAGCTTTGAGAGCACCTGTTCCGTGAGAAGCTCACCACGCTGTCCTGCTCCGCAAACAACAAAACGAATTGTATCCATAAAAATTCCCTTTCCCTGTTGAATCTTTCTTTGCTTTTTTCTCCTTTTTAAAGCAGTCGCCACCTTCGGCGATTATACAATTAAAGTATATCACTCATTCAAAAGAAAAAACCGACTTTTTATTGCATAGTTTACGGCTTTTTCTTTTTCAACTTGTGTTTTTGTCCTTTTTTTGGTATTTTATATACATAAGATTCAGACACAAAAAGTGAGGAGAATAACCGATGAAAAAGGATTTTATCAAACTCGGTGTTGTGGGTCTCGGAAGAGGCGCATATGTGGTAAAAACAATAATAGGCGAGAAAAAAGTACAGCTTCGTGCAATCTGTGACAAAAATCCGGAGAAGCTTAAAGAAGCCGAAAAAACATTCCGGGACGAAATGAAGGTTTCGGATCTTCTTTCCTTCTCGGATTTCGACGAGTTTTTGAAATCCGACATTGATGCTGTCTATATTGCAACCGATGCAATATGTCACGTTCCCTTTGTCAAAAAGGCAATGGCGGCAGGAAAGCACGTGCTCAGCGAAATTCCGCCGGTAAACTCCGTTGAAGAAGCAAAAGAGCTCCGTGCAACCGTCAAGGCGCATCCGGAGCTTAAGTATATGGCAGGTGAGAATTGCTGCTGGTGGGCATTTATTGATTCCTGGAAAAAGATTTACGAAAACGGGAAGCTCGGTGAGGCAATCTATGCCGAGGCCGAATACATTCATTCAAAAGACTTCAAGGAGTTTGAGGGAATGACCCCCGACAAAAACCATTGGCGTTCCTTTAATCCCGCAATCAAATATCTCACCCACGATTTAGGTCCGCTTCTCTACATACTGAACGACAGATGCGTGAGCGTTTCCTGTATGACTCCCACCATCGCATACAGCCCATTTAAAGACCCTGAGCTTCAGAACGGAGTCGCAATCTTCAAAACCGCCAAGGGCGCAGTCATAAGAATCCTCACCTGCTTTGGTGCATATGTTGGCTTTGACCACAATTTTGAAATTATAGGCACTCGGGGAACCGTTGAAACAGATAAGACAAAGCCTCTTGAAGAGGCTCACTATTTCGCAAGATTTTCCGATATTCCCGGCACTCTTGAGGCAAAAATCGATGTTCCCGTAACCCTTCAGTATCCGGAAGAAAAGTCGGTGGGTAGTGAAGGTCACGGCGGAGCAGATAAAAAGATGGTGCTCGCCTTTGCCGACTGTATCTTAAACGATACAGAGCCGCTTATCGATGTTGATCTCGGCATACGCATGGCAATTCCGGGAATAATAGCTGATATTTCCTCCAAAAACGGCGGTGCTCTTATGGAAATCCCCGACCCCGAAGATTTTTAAAGCCGTTTTTGCACTTATATTTAAGGAGTGTGATATATATGGCACTTTCAAAAGACACAGTTTTTTCCTTTGCCAAGGATGAGCGTGGTCCTCTTAATTTCATACAGATAGGCTTTCACGATTTCCGCAAGAAGACTGATCGTATGAAATTTCTCTGTGTCCAGCCCACATACATGCTTCATTATGTCTGCGAAGGGCGCGGAACGCTTGTCTTTAACGGAAACACCTATCAGCTCAATGCAGGAGACCTATTCTTTCTGCCCCCTAACGAAACACATATGTATTACCCCAGCAAGTCCGACCCGTGGTGCTATTTCTGGTTCTCGATAAATCACGATTCTGCCCGTGATATGGCAAAGATGATGGGCTTTTCAAGAGAAAATCCCGTCCGTCAGGCAAAATCACCACAGACAGTAACACATCTTCTCACAGAGCTTTTTACCGCCGATGTGCCAAACTCCGCACGATACTATATGACTCTTTCAACCTTTATGCAGATACTCGTTATGAACTTGTCCTCTTCTGCAACCCGTTCCCTTTCCGATATCGAAATTGACATAGTTGCAAATGCAAAAGAGCTCATAGAGCTCAACTATTCAAATATTGATTTCACCGTAAACGCTTTGCCGCAGCTTCTTCACATAAGCCACGCACAGCTTACACGCATATTCAAGACAAAAACGGGAACAACCCTTGTGAAATATCTTATAGACGTGAGAATCACCCACGCCGCAATCCTTCTGAATGAACGGAACTTCTCCGTCCGTGAGCTTGTGGATATGGTGGGCTTCGGAGACGAAAGAAACTTCACAAGGCATTTTAAGGAAAAGTATGGTATGACGGTGAAGGAATACAGAAAACAGTCCACCGACAGACGAAACTCCAAACACACGGAGGGAAATTTCAATGACCTTTGAGATTATAGATTTCCACACCCATCCCTTTCTTGATGAAAGAACAAATATCGCGGCTCACAAAAGCTTTTGCAATATGAGCTGTGATAACACAAAGGAGATTTTCAAATCTCTCGGAGTTTTTAAAATCTGCGGCTCGGTAATCTCCCTTTCAAAAAAGGAAAGCTTTGAGGACATACGGAAAAACAACGATGAAGCTCTGAGCCTTGCAGAGCTTTACGGAGCTTTCTATATCCCCGGCTTTCACGTCCATCCCGGGTGTGTCGAGGAATCAATTTCCGAAATCCGTCGTATGTCAAGCCACGGAGTGAAGCTCTGCGGCGAGCTTGTCCCATACCTTGACGGATGGGAGGACTATTCTTCCGAAGAATTTTCGGCTATCCTCCGTGAGCTTGCAAAACACAATATGATCGTAAGTCTCCACAGTATGGAAAGCTATGACGATGCTATGGATGAAATGCTTCTTAGCCACCGTGATGTTATCGTAGTGGGTGCTCATCCCGGAGAATATCCCGATTTTATCCGCCATATTGAGCGTATGAAGAAGTTTGAAAATTATTATCTCGATATTTCGGGGCTTGGTCCTCACCGCTACGGTATGCTTCGCCGTGCAATTGATGAGGTAGGAGAAGACAGAATACTCTTCGGCTCGGATTTTCCCACCTGCAGTCCGGCTACATTTATCGGAAGCGTTCTCCTCGATCCCCTTTTGTCGGACAGCGAAAAGGAAAAGATATTTTCGCTGAACGCGAGAAAACTTTTAAATATTTAACATCGTAAACTTTGGTTTACTCGGATATAAATGCTGTTCGGACATAACGAAGCGCCCTTGCCTTGGAAGCTGCGGTATCTTTGAGATGCCGGGGCTTTTTCTTTGTATTTCCGCAATCGGCTTATGGGCGGCAGGACGACAGAAGGAGGTGTAAACGCTCTCTGAGCCAAAAGCAATTCATATATTATACACTTGCAGCGTTCTCAAAAATGCAAATATTACCAACACAAACAGCAACCGTGTAACATACTGCCAGAAATGGCATTGTTACACGGTTTTTTCGCATTTATTCCCTTATGTGTCCGACACACAAATGAAAAAAATTGTCACAAAACTGCAAAGACAATTTGTTAAGCAAATGTTACAATTGCATATATAATAGTGTAATTGTGTTAAAAGACGATTTCTTTACTGATCTTTTCCGCATTCTTTCGATATTCATTGGGAGAAATCTTTTCATGCAGCTTAAAGGCACGGCTGAAATAATGCTCGGTGTTGAAACCGCAATACGTTGCAATTTCGGACATGGGCATATTGGTGCTTGTAAGAAGAGCTTTTGCCTTGTTTATCCGCAGTTCATTTATATATTTATTGGGAGTTGTTCCGAATTTTTCTTTGAACACACGATAAAACTGTCTGCGTTCAAAGTTTGATATCTCAACGAGATTATCCACCGATATTTCGGATGAAAAGTTATTGTATATGTAATTTGCCACACGGTCAATTCCGTTTTCATCAAATTCTCCTATTGCACCTTTGTCCTGCTTTGATACCGAAAGTGACATTGCCGATCCGTCAAGAGCAGCGGAGAGAAATAATTCAAAATATGCATTGGCACGAAGCCTTCCGAATTCTGTTCCCGTTGAGAATTCATAGGCAGCCTGACTCAGCATTTGCTTGCACGACATCAGGTCATAAGGTGCAAGCTCCGGAGGCAAAGAGTTAATGGTCTCTGCAAGTTTGGGAGTCAGAACTTTGAAATAGAAAATAACATACTGGGTTGTCCGCTTGTTGGCACAGGTATGGCAAACTCCCGGCGGCGTGAAATAAAGGTGTTCGGGTTTGAAAGGATATCTTGCATCGTCCAGAACAAGCTTCCCCACGGAATTTTGAGTGAAAATAAGCTGATAATAGTCCTCATGGATGTGCATTTTCGGGTTAAGATTGGTATTGCTCGGAGATTGCCACTTTCCTGATTTAATTATCTCAACAGACACTTTCGTCACCGCCTTATGCTTACTTGCCCTGTTGGCTTGATTTTAGCATAGGTTTATAAATAAATCAACATCAAACTTTCCTTAAAGGAGGAGATGTAATGAGTATTCCCGAAGCAAAGCAGTATATCAAAGACTTTGAGCAGCTCGGATTTGGCGTATTCGTTCATTTCGGTCTCTATTCCCTGCTCGGAGAGGGCGAATGGACATATGAGCTTAATAAATGGGATTACGATAAGTATCGAAAGCTTATGGATAAGTTTAATCCCCGTCCAATGATAGAGCTTGTTCGTGAGATTAAAAAAAGCGGTGCAAAATATATAACCTTCACCACTCGCCATCACGACGGTTTTTCTCTCTATGACACCTGTGGACTCAATGACTATGATGCACCCCACTCCGCAGCAGGACGGGATATTGTCCGTGAATTTGTGGATGCGTGCCGTGAGGAGGATATAGTTCCTTTCCTTTACCACACAACTCTTGACTGGTGGCATAAGGATTTCAAGAACGATTTCAATTCCTATCTTAAATATCTCCGAGACAGCGTTGAGATTCTTTGCACAAGGTATGGAAAAATCGGCGGTCTCTGGTTTGACGGAAACTGGTCTAAAACCGGCGAGGGGGATGTTTGGCAGGAAGATGAGCTCTATGCACTTATCAGAAAATATCAGCCCGATGCCATGATAATAAATAACACCGGACTCACAAAGCTCGGAGAGCTTGGTCATCCTGAGATTGATGCGGTCACCTGCGAAAGAGGAAACGCATCGCCTATAAAGCGCGAGAGGATGAAGAAATACATAACCGGTGAAGTCTGCGACAGCATCAATAACTTCTGGGGTGTAGCGGATGATTATGACATAAAATCCCCGAAGGTTCTGATTGAATCTCTTTCAAACACCCGCTCAGCAGGCCTTAATTATCTTATAAATGTAGGTCCGTGCGGCGACGGAAGCCTTGATAATATGTCGAAAGCAATTCTCGAAACTATGGGAAAATGGATGGACAAATACGGCGAGGCAATATATAACGGAAGACCTTTCTGGAGAAGCGACGTGGCTTCAAACTTCGTCCTTAAAGCAGAAGATGCGGCATATTTCTTCTGCTTTAAGTTGCGTTTTTCCGCAAATGAAAATGCAATTATAGACGGAGATAAGTGGGCAGGCGAATTTGAGTTTAAGGGATTTGGTCTCGATGTCGAAAACATAAGATGGATGGACAACGGAGAGACACTCGAATTCAAGAAGACCGATAGCGGACTTAAAATAAACTTTACTCCATACCGCTACGGCAGTGACCACGTTGTAAGAGTCGCAAAGGGCGACCTTAAAAATATATAAAAACAAGAATGTATAAAAAGGAGCGGTTACCTATGAAGAAAAAAGTTTTATCACTCATCGTCGCAATGACACTGGTTTTTACACTTGTGCCGGCATCGGTATCGGCAGCGGATACGAAGCTTGTATACGATATGGTATATGAAGGTGCAACCGATGGTGCAAGCATTGAAGCTATAGACTACAGCGACACGAATGACACGTGGAAGTTCGGCGGAAAGAAGGCAGCAGCAACGATAACAAGCAATATGAAAGGCCACGGAACGAATGCATTTCTTGCCGTCAATGAATGGTGGGCGGTCACGTTGAAGGTTCCGACTGCAGGTACATATAACCTCAGCATAAACCACAGTGTGGGTTCGGTATCCGGCGATGTTGCAGTTTATTTTGGTTCGGCAACAAACACACCCGAGACTATTGTGGCATCAAGTGATGCAGTAAAAACAGTTTCTTTCTACGCAGATTCGAGCACAACCAAAGGAACAACTACTCCCATCGGAAGCGTTATTGTCCCTGCTGCAGGAGAATATACAGTTGTTTTTAAAGCAGTAGCAAACGGTGCAGGTGGAAAATCACGTCAGTACATCAAGCAGGTTATTCTTGATTACACGGGAGAGGCTCCGGAAGAACCTGATATTGAGGACATCGGCATCAATATCGTCTACAGCACAGAAGTTGCTTCTGTTGCCGGAAATGCAACAATGGAAAATGTCAACTATACAGACACTTTCGGTTTCTGGGAGTTTGCAGGAAAGCATGCAAATGCCACAATAACAAGAAATGCTGCTGCTCACGGTCTCAATGCGTATGTTCAGTCTCCCCATTGGTGGGCAATGAAGGTTTATGTTCCCGTTGCAGGCTCATACACATTGAAACTTAATCACAGTATGGGAAAAGATTGCGGAATAACAGCTATATTCTTTGATGATGCCGCAAAAACTCCCGCACAGGTTATGGAAGGGACTCCGGTAAACACCGTTGACTTCTATAAAGATCAGAACACAACACCGGGAACAACTTCTACCATAGCAGTTGTTGAAGTCCCCGAAGCCGGCGAATACATGGTCGCATTCAAAACAATGGGAAAGAACGAATCAGCAACCTATGCACGTCACTATATCAAGCAGGTCATCCTTGATGGCGGTAGCGGTTCTGTCCCGATGATTGATATTTCATCAAGCACAGATAAAATTATGGTCGGAGAGACCGCAACGGTAACTGCTACATCGACTTATATGAGCGACAGAACAACAGTAACAAATACAACTATTACATATTCGGTTGCAAAAGCTGATGAGGGAATTGCTGAAGTTTCCGCAAACGGTGTTGTAACAGGTCTTTCCGAAGGTAAGGCAAAAATTATCGCAACGGCAACAAATGGCAGCATTTTATCAACAAAAAGCCTTTTCATCACTGTTAAAAAGGCAGAGCCGGGAAATGTAGTTGAAGATACCGTGGTCAACTTCAAGGCAAGTGCATATGAAGGCGGAAGTGTTTCAAATGCAAATGTTCAGGAAGTAACGATGGGAACGGATGTCACGGTTTCTGCAACTGCAAATGAGGGCTATACCTTTGCATACTGGAAAAACAGCGCAGGCGTTGTTCTCTCAACAAAGGCGGAAGAGACCTTCAAGGTAAACACAAATACCGCTGTTATCGCAGTTTTTGACAAAGCACCCACCGATGATGCAATCCCGGTATATTTCTACAACGGAAACGGAATGCCTTTAGGAGATACAAGCGTTGCAAAGGATACAACCTTTGGCGATGCAAAGCTTTCCGCCAATATCGGAACTCCTTCACTCACAGGCTTTGCCTTTGACAAGTGGAGCGTTGATGATAATGAGCTCATAACAACTCTTACCCGTGCAGTTGCAATTTATAAGGATGATGAAACAAAGACATATACCGTTAAAAACGGAGCTACAACCGTTGCAAGCGGTCTTAAATACGGCGAGAGCGTAACTGTAAACGGAAGTGACGATTTCACAGCCTGGAAGCTTGGTGACAAAGTTATAAGCTATGAGAAAAACTTCACCTTCGATGTATATGGAAACATCACTCTCACCGAGGCAACGGAGGCAATAGAAAAAGCACCCGTTCTCGTTCTTGATAAGGCAGACGGAAATTACTTTCTCACATATGATGAAGGAGAATTTGAGCTTATCGAGGCAGGTATCCTCTTCGGAAGTAATGGCGTAACCATCGGAAGTGTTGACGGCTATAAGACTGTAGCAAAGAGGGGAACAGGGCAGTTTACCGCACTTCCTCACGAGGGAGCAACAGCTTCCACAATCGCCCGTGGATATCTTATCTTCAAAAAAGACGGTGTAATCCGTGTTATCTACGCAGACTAACAACCGTTGTCGATTTCTTCTGAAAGGAGAGGTTTAAATGAAAAAAGCGATTAGTATACTCCTTGCACTTGTAATGCTAATCGGAATGTTTCCCGTAATTTCGGCAGCCGATTCATCGGATATCAAGCTCGTTTATGATATGGTATATTCAGGTGCGACGGATGGCGCAAGCATCGAGGGCATTACATACAACGAAACCAACAACACGTGGAAATTTGCAGGAAAGCATGCAAATGCCGCAACCATAACAAGCAATACAAAGGGTCACGGAACAAATGCGTTCCTTGCCGTCAATCAGTGGTGGGCAATAACGTTGAACGTCCCGACTGCAGGTGCGTATGACCTTAGCATCAATCATAGCGTGGGCTCGGTCTCGGGAACAGTCGGAGTTTATTTCAGCTCAGCTGTGAGCACACCCGATGCAATTATGGCATCAGGCGAAGCTGTAAATACTGTATCTTTCTATGCAAATTCAGGCACAACAAAGGGAACGACCACACCTATCGGAAGAGTTGAAGTTCCGACAGCCGGTGAGTATACCATTATATTCAAGGCTGTGGCAAACGGCGAAGGCGGAAAATCCCGTCAGTACATCAAGGAAGTTATTCTTGATTGCGTTGAGGAATATAACTCACAGCCCGACACTCCCCAAAACGGTATCAAAGTTGTCTACAACATGAACACAGACAAGGTCGCAGGCGGCGAATGGGTCAATGTTGTTGACTTCCCTGATACAAACGGTTTCTGGAAGTATGAAACTGCATACAAAGAGTTTTCCTCCTCAGCATTCGTTCAGGAAAACTCCAACGGCTTTGGTGCAGAGGCGGCATACGCTCTCAATGCATGGTGGGCAATAAGAGTTTATATTCCGAAAAGCGGAAGCTATTCTCTTAAGATAAACCACATCCGCTATTCTCAGGGCGGAACAACAAACGTCTATTTCGGAAGTGCTTCCGAAGGTGCAACAGCAATAGTCGGGAAATCCCCTGTGGGAGAGGTCTGTTTCTATTCTGCAAGCCAGACTGCGGCAGCAGATGACACGGTGGGAACAATCAATGTCGATTCCCCCGGCGAGTATATCCTCGTCTTTAAATCAGCAAAGGCAGGAGACGGCAACGGCAACGGAACAAAAAACCGCCAGATTATAAAGCAGGTCATTCTCGATGGTGGCGAAAGCATCATCCCCATGACTGCAACGGCAAAGAATGCTTCTGCCGAAGTTGAAGTTGGCGCAACTGCAAAGTTTGAAGTCGGAGACGTTTACCTGAGCAACGGAAGCAAGTATGCAGGTACTTTCAGCATCGGTGATGCCAAGAGCGACAACACTTCTGTTGCAACTGTTTCTGCAGACGGAACAATCACAGGCGTTTCGGCAGGTACAGCAACCATAACAGCTGAAATAACCGCAGGCGACGAAGTTCTTTTTGCAAAAATGAATGTCACGGTGGTCGAGCCTTCTCCCATTGCAAGTGCCGAGCTTTCTCTTTCAAAGAGCGAGCTTAAGCCGGGAGCAACTGCCTCCGCATCCGTTACTGCAAAGGACGAAAACGGCGCCGACATTGCGGAAAATAAGCTCAAAGTTACATACACCACGGAAAACAGCGATATTATCTCTGTTGATTCCGAAAGCGGTGCTATCAAAGCAATCAAAGACGGCTATGCAACAGTCAAAGCCGCAGTAACATACAACGGCAAAACGGTTTATGCGGAAAGATCTCTTACAGTTCTTCCCATTGCACCCCCTTCAGGCGTCAGAATTGAATACAGCATGGATGTTCCTTCAATTCTCAACAACGGCCTTATGGATGATGCAACCTTTGCCGACACAAAGAATTTCTGGGCATATGAAACAAAGTTCGGAAACCCCACACTCCAGAGAAACACAATCTACGGCGCTATAATTTATCCCAATGCGGACACTTGGTGGGCAATAAGAATGTATGTTCCGAAAGCCGGTTCATATCAGTTCAAGCTTGACCGGGGCAAGAGAAACGCCGGTGGTCTTGCTTACTTCATGTTCGGAAAAGCAAGCGAAGGCGCCGCGGCAATAGCAGCAAAAGACCGCCTTGCTCTTGAAAAATTCTATGCAGATTCGGATGTTGCATCCCAGGAAACAGACAGTCTCGGCGTTATCGAAGTGGATGAGCCGGGAGAATATATCCTCGTTATCAAAACTCCTTCTGCGGCAGATTTCAAGGCGGAGGGTATGGATTCTGCAAAGCGCCGCCACTTTATCAAGAAGATAATTCTCGATGGCGGAAACGAAACCGTTGAGAAAATGCGCTTTACTCTCAATGCAGAGTATAACGAAATTTATGTTGGTGCAAGTGTTTCAACAGAGCTCGATGAGCTCTATCTCAGCGACGGAACACAGGTTTCCACCGCAGGTGCAACGATTTCTTATAAATCATCCGATAACAACATTGCAACTGTTGATTCTGACGGAAACATAACTGCAGTTTCTGATGGCAACGCAACAATAACCGCAACGGTAACCCTTGCAAGCGGCGAAGTTGTTGAGGCTTTGGAAAATGTAACGGTTATCACACCTCCGGATCTTAAGTCAGTCACGGCAACTGTTGAAAACTCCGAGCTTGAAGAAATTTCAACGGCACAGATAAGCGTTTCCGGCAAAAATGCAGACGGAAGCGACATGATTCTCCACATGACAAGCATCTCCTATGCAACAGATAACTACTCTGTCGCAAATGTTGACAGCAACGGACTTATCACAGCAAAGACACCGGGTGAGGCAACAATCACGGTAACTGTCCGCCAGGGTTTTGTTGAAAAGAGCGCAACAATAAAGATAACTGTTATAAAGTCACGGGATGAAGAAGATGCGATGGAGCTTTCAAACGAAATCGCATATTATGATTTCAGAACATCTGCGGCATCGGGAACTGCAGTCAAAGATCTCACCTATGCCGATACAGTCAACTGGCTTTACTACGGCTATGCAAACGGAATGAAAGAGGATACCTCCACTCCGAGAACACGAGTATACGGTTCCTACGGAATTCAGGCTCAGCCGAATACAATCGGTGCAACGTGGGCACTTAAAATCAATATCCCCAAAGCAGGAAGATATGCCGCAACGCTCACCCACGGTGCAAATGTAAACGGCGGTATTGCGGATATATACATACTTCCCCTTACCGACGACACGGCAGAATGGACAAACGACAAATATAAGGTTGCAAGCGTTGATTTCTATCAGTCTGCAACAACATATGACATCAGCACAAATATCAATGACCTTGAATTTAAAGAAGCAGGAGAATATCTCCTTGTCTTTGAAGCGGTAGCCAACGGAAAAGGCGGCGGAAGACAGCAGTTCCCCAAGAGCCTTAACCTTGACGGAACAGGCGTGGTAAGCTACGTTGAAGCTTTCCTTGAAGAGAGCGAAGTCAACGTTTGCGACAGCGTGCGTTTGCTTTACCGTGTAAAACTATCCGACGGAACATGGCTTTCCGATGCAGATGCAGTTGTTTTCTACTCATCAGATACAGCAGTTGCAACAGTTTCTTCAAAGGGTGTTGTCACCGCAAGGAGCGAAGGTCAGGCATATATAACAATGAAGATTAAGTTCGGTGGAAAAACCCAGACGTACAGCGAACTTATAACCGTAACAGATACAACTTCTCCCACAAAAATCAACCTCCGTGCACCGAAGACTGTCTACGTTGACGGAAACGGCTCATTTATGCAGAGCGTTCAGATGGAAAGCGGCGGCTCCCTTAAGCTTTCTCCCGAATCCGTTACATATACAATAATGGGCGGTGACGGAGAACTCAGTATTGATGGTGAAGGAAGAATCAGAGGTGTTTCGGCAGGTTTGGTAGAGGTTGTCGCTTCCACAACTCTTCGCGGAGCATACATCGAAAGCGATCCTGTCTTTATCGAAGTTCTTGCAAAGACCGATAAGACAGAGCCCACCCTCTTCACCTATGAGATGCGTGAAAATGCAAAGGAAAACATTGCAAAATATAAGTGGGCAAAAGATGAACTTACTCTTTACAGCACAAAAGTAGATGCTTACCTTGCAAACCCCGATTATATGTATAATATGATGCTTGCGGAAGGACTTCCGAGAGCAAGATATTGTGCAATCAATGCAACCGACCCCACATATTCAAGCTGTAAGTATTGCGGAACTGACTTTGTTCAGGAATATGGTGACGAATACTTCAGCGTAAATCCCATGTCAAGACCCTGGAAGGTTCAGTGCTTAAAATGTAAGCGTGTTTTCCCGTCAAACGATTTCGGAAGCCTTTATGAGCTTGGACTTGATGAAAAGGGCGCATACAACAGAACAAAAGCCCTTGAAGAGAACGGAATTATCTGCGGCAGAGGCGAAAGGGACGAAAACGGAATTTATGTCGCATATGAACAATTTGCAGATAACCCATATGGCTATGGTGACCCGAAGGGATACCTTTACAATGCACTTTATGCCGAGCTTTACGAAAGCGGACTTGATCCCGTTTCCGGAAAACCCATAACGCACGCATGGGGAGATTTCACCATAGACGTTGATGGCGACGGAACCCCCGATCCCGGATATTTCTGGGGTGTTGATGACGGCTACGGATACTACACCGGCGAAACTTACGGAAACGGAACTGCTGTTGTTCACCCCTATGTTGCAAACTATGTGTATCTCGGTGCAACAACAAAGGCATATTCTGCAGTCCGTGACCTTATGTATATGTATATGTACACAGACGACATAAATTGCGGAAGACTTGCGGCAATTATGCTTGACCGCATGGCAGATAATCTTCCCGAGATGTCCTCCGGTCAGTGGCCTTTCCTCGTAACTGACGGTGGTGCCGGAATAGGAAAGATTCAGGGTGCACTTAACGACTGTACCATTCTTCGTATCTATGCGCAGGCGTGTGATGCTCTCTATCCGCTTATTGATGACCCGTATGTCATTGACTATCTTTCCAAAAAGGCAGAAAAATACAATCTTGATAACCCGAAGCTTTCGGGAAGCGATATCTGGGAAAATTGGGCAGACGGAATACTCCGCGAAACATATCGTGCATGTCTTGAAACAAAGCTCCGCGGCGGTTTCGGACACAAGCATGAAGCTCTTGCAACTGCGGCAGTAGTTCTCGACTCCATGCCGGAAACCGAAGAGATGCTTGACTGGCTCTTCGCTCCCGGTTTTGAAGACAAGGTAAACCTCTACTGCAACGGTGGTAACACAAATGTTGAGCTTGTGGGAACTCTTGACCGTGACGGTTTTGCAAACCACGGCTCACCCAACTACAACTCAACATGGATAGACTTCCTTATGTATGTCCAGACGGCTCTTGACGATTACGGAAAGTACGCCAAGTATGACCTTTTCGACAACCCGAAATTCGCAAAAATGTTTACAGTCTTCACTCCGTTCACACTTGTTTCAAAGTATACTGCACAGATAGGCGACTCGGCTTATACAGGTTCGCAGACATTTGAATGTCCCAGTATCGAAGACCTTGTCTATGCATATAAGAAAACAGGAAATGCAGATACTGCAAAGCTCATCTATCTGCAGAACGGAATGAAGTTCGAGGGTATCCACGACGATATTATGACAAAGGATCCCGAAGCTATTGCAGATGAGATTGAGGAAGTAATCGAAAGAGAAGGCCCGTATCTCGACAGCGTTATGCTCACAGGTGCAGGTTTTGCAGTTCTTCGTGACGGTCAGTATATCAAATCTGCAGGTGCAAATTCTACCTATGATTCACAGCGTGACTTCTGGATTTACTTCGGACGCACCGAAGGTCACGGTCATATGGGAAGCTTAAACCTTGGTCTTGAGGCATATGGCTATAACTTTGCTCCCGACTTCGGCTATCCCGAGGGTGCAAACAACTCTCCCAAGCGCAGATGGATGGACGGCACTCTTGCTCATAACACAGTTGTCGTAAACACGAAAAACCAGCTTGAAACAGAATACTCCACAAATCCGATGCACTTTGATGCAGGAGAAAATGTTGGAGTTATAGATGTTGATTCTTCCGAAGTTTATGCAGAAACAAAGGTATACCGCCGCACTCTCGTTTCCGTAAAGGTCTCCGATGAGGTTTCATACGGCGTTGACTTCTTTAAGGTTCTCGGCGGAAATGACCAGATTTATACATTCCGTGCCCATTCCGACGAAATCTTTGAGACAGAAGGCCTCGAAATCACAAAACAGGCAGATGAAAACGGAAACTATATCGGCACATATGCAGGCGAAGATGTTGAATACGGCGTTGACCCCGGCTATGTTGAGACGGGAACTGCAAAATACCCCATCGGCTTCCCCTTCCTGAAAAATGTTCGCCGGGCAAACAGTGTCGACGGAAGCTTTGCGGTTGACTTTAAGATAAAGGACTTCCAGAAAGTTCTTCCCTACAATATGGATCTCCACCTCCGAATGACAGCACTCAACGACTTCACAACAGATGAAGTTGCAATAACATCGGCTTATGTTCCGAGAAGACTTCAGGCTGCAAAATATTATGATGCTCTTGAGCAGGTTCTCATCCGCAGAAAAGGAACGGGAACTCTCAACAGCCTCTTCACAACAGTTTATGAGCCCTACCGTGATTCAAGATACATCGAAAGCATCGAAGCAATCTCAATCGAACCCAAAGAAGGCTCTGTAGCTGCCACAGAAGCTGCACAGGCAGTCAAGGTAACACACAAGGACGGTAAGATTGACTACATCGCATACTCTACAGATGCAGAGTGCGAATTCTCCGTATACGATGAAGCACTTGACCGCACTCTTGATTTCAAGGGATTTGTGGGCGTTCTCTCCTACATGGGAGATGAGCTTATCTACTCATACATCCACGATGGTGAATATTTCGGAGAGGCAAAAAACAATACTGTTCGCATTACCGGTACGGTAGCTGATTTTGAAAAAGAGCTTTCTCTTTCAAACTACATTACCGTAACGCCGGATAGCGAAGTTGATACCGGGGAGCTTTCGGACAAATACATATCAGTAAAGAACGATGGCATCCGAAACGGTATGTATCGAATCAAAACTGCAACAGAGCTTGATAACGGTGATATAAAGCTTGATCTCGGCGATGTAACTCTCATCCGTTCATACCGTGATACTGAAAATGAGCATAGCGGATATATCTATGACATTGCAGAGGGACAGAGCTTTACGATAGGCCTTACCCACGAGGAAACAAACGCTCCGGTATTTACTCCGGTCTCGGATATGGCAACGTCTGCAGGATCCACCATCAATGTACAGATTGATGCACAGAGCCCCATCGGGTCTGAAATATTCTACAGCGCAAACTATCTCCCCCGTGGTGCAGCTTTCGATGAGGATAGCGCAACTCTTACATGGAAGCCTACCTCCTCACAGGTTGGTGAAAACCGTATTGAAATAGTTGCAACAGACGAATACGGAAGAAAAACAACTCTTCACTTCATAATAAATGTTTATGGTTCTACGAGTGAAACAAACAAGCCTTCCGGAGGCAATGACCACACAAACACAGGCAACACAGGCAACACGGGCTCATCAGGAGGCGGTAGCGGAGCAGGCGGCAGTACATCCACTACAACACCCACAACACCGGAAATATCTGATGAAGACGGTGCAGGCATCCGTTTTATCGACCTTGAAAACCATTCCTGGGCTGCTGATTCCATCAACGCTCTTGCTGATAAAGGTATAATCCGCGGAACAAGCGCAAACACATATTCTCCCGCAAACAACATAACACGTGCAGACTTTGCACTGCTTCTTGTCGGTGCCTTTGAAAAGACAAGCGACAATACGGAGAACTTTGATGATGTGCTTGATACCGACTACTTTGCACGTGAACTTGCAATAGCACGCAATACAGGACTTGTCGGCGGAATAGGAGATAACAAGTTTGCACCATATGACAATATCAAACGCTGCGATATGATACTTATGGTATACCGTGTAATCAAGGACAAATTTGTAGGGGCGGATATCATACGCCCGGAATACCCGGATTTCGACTCCGTCCCCGACTATGCAAAAGAGGCGGTTTCTGCCCTTATCGGAGCAGGGCTTATAAACGGTAAGAATAACCTTATCGCACCGAATGACAATACAACCCGTGCAGAAGTGGCAGTTCTCATTAACAGACTACTCAATACGTATAGCAACAAGGTGGTAAAATAAATGACCAAAATAGGAATAATAGGCTGCGGAAAAATTGCAAATTCCCACATTAACGCATTGCTTCAGATGTCAGATGTGAAAATTTCGGCAGTATGCGATGTCAATAAGGCAAGATGCGATGAATTTGCAAAAAAAGCAGATGCAACTCCTTATACAAGCTATGAAAAAATGCTTGATACAGAGGATTTACAGCTTGCAATCATTTGTTTGCCGCCGGCATTTCACCTTGAGTGTACAGAGCTCTGTGCACTCAAGGGAGTCAACGTTTTTGTTGAAAAGCCCATGGCAATCACAACAAATGACTGTGAAAAAATGATTGATATCTGCAACAAAAACGGGGTTATGCTCTGGGTGGGACATATGCAGAGATATTCCCCCGAAAACTGGATCGCAAAAGAGTTGATTGATTCGGGAAAATACGGAAAACTCCTTGCAATAAGCGAAGTGAGAACCTGTGCATATCCCGGTCCTGCATCACCGGCATGGCTTATGGACAGAAAAATTTCCGGTGGCGGAATAATGTATAACTTCGGTGCACACACCCTTGATATGGTAAAATATTTAAGCGGTAGCAAGGTTGTTGAAGCCGAAAGCAGCATAAGCTTTTCAAACTGGGACTCCGAAGATGCCGCAAGCGGTTTTCTAAAACTTCAAAACGGTGTCGCAGTAACCTTTAACCTTATGGGAAGATGCAACGTCAACAGATATGAAATCGTCTTGTATCTTTCCGATGGCGAGATCAGAATAAAGCCGAGAAAAAGTATTGTCGCCTGCGGTCGCGACGGAGTTTTTGCCAAAATCCCCAACGGTGCGGATAACGAGTATAACTGGCAATATCTGCAGCTCCGTGATGTTATGGATTCTCTCAAAAGCGGCGTTGCAAAGGTAGACGGCGAATACGGACTTGAAGTTATCAGAAGCATTGAAAAATTGTATTCATCTTCCGGAAGGAATCAAACTGAAAAGGAGAAGAAAATATGAGCAGATTTGTAAAAAGAAGCATAGCACTTGTTCTTGCGCTGATAATTATGTCGGCACTTGCCGCCTGTGGCGGATCAGACGGAAACGATGCAGTTTCCGAAGGTCTTGAAGGTGCTAATCTCAAGGTTGTAATCCCTTCCCATCCCAACTGGCCCTACCGTGATGAGTGGATTTCATGGCAGTATGTAAGAGAAGCAACAAAAGCAAATATAGATATTGTTGCCTATCCAAACGCTGACTTCTCCACCAAAGTTCCTCTCATCCTTGCAGACCCGGAGAATGTTCCGGATCTTATCTGTATGCCCAACGCAACTATTGTAAATCAGTATGTATCCCAGGGTGCATTTGTCGCCATTGATGATCATATGGACAAAATGCCGAATTACACAAATTTCTGGAATTCACTTCCCGAAGAACAGGCAGAAAGTATGCTCAGAATCCGCCGTGCAGCAGACGGAAAAACCTATTTCCCACAGGTCTACGGAAGACAGGATACAATTAACCTTCGCACATGGCTTTACAGAAAAGATATTTTTGAAAAGAATAACATCAAAACTCCCGAAACAATGGATGAGCTTTACAAAGCGGCCGTGAGACTCAAAAGGCTCTATCCCGACAGCTATCCCCTCTGCATCAGAGGATTTTTCAGTAACGGTGTTGATCTCATCGGTGCATCCTGGAAGCCGTATTTTGCATATGGCGCATATTATGACTTTGACAACGATGAATGGCACTTTGGTGCAAGAGAAGACACAATGCTTGACATAATCAAGTACTTCAAAAGGCTTGTTGAGGAAGGTCTTATCCCTCCGAACTATGTTACAATGACTTCTACAGAGTGGACTGAGCTTGTGCATGCAGACAGAATTTTCATTTTCCCGCAGTATCAGGTACAGATAGATCTCCTGAATGCGGAAAGCCGCACAAGAAATCCCGATTTCACCATCGCCGCCATGACCCCTCCCCGTGCAGATACACCGACAGGTCAGAATATGGTCGCAAAGAGCAACGTTGACCCCTGCGGTTACGTTGTCTGCAACAGCGGAAACGAAAAAAGAATATCAAATGCACTTTCTCTTCTTGACTGGTTTTATTCCGATGAAGCCTGTAAGCTTCTCTCCTGGGGAAAAGAAGGTGAAACATATGAGGTTGTTGACGGAGCAAAGAGATATATTCTCAACGATGGAGAAAATGTAGAAAGTCGCTATGGCTTCCAGACAAACAGTCTTATTGTCCGCATTGAACCGGAAGCTGTAATGGCCGGTTTCTCAGAGGAACAGCGTAACAGTACTGATTTTATCCTCGCTCACACAGAAGCAGGCTATAACCCTGTCCGCTGGGTTGGTTTTAATGAAGAAGAAGAAGCAATCCGCAACGAGATTGGTACTGCTCTCGACACATACGCACAGGAAATGATTTCAAAGTTCCTTCTCGGAACAGAACCGCTTTCAAAGTGGGACGATTTTGTGAATACCCTTAACGATATGGGTGTTGATAAGCTTCTTTCCGCTTATGAATCAGCATATAACAGAGTAAAATAAAAAATCGGGCAGAGGATAAGAAATTCTCTGCCCGAAACCACATTTAAGGAGAACGGATTATGAACTTATATATAATGGTAGACCTTGAGGGAATAAGCGGAATATGCTCCAGAGATCAGATTCTGGGCGACAGAATAAGTGAAGGAAGGCTTATGATGACAGAGGATATTAACGCTTGTGTCAATACTGCAAAAGAAATGGGTGTTGAAAAAATCTATGTCCGCGATTGCCATGGTACAAGCAACACCGTAATTTACGAAAAGCTTTCCGATAACGCAGATTATTACATCTGCGGTTACATGGGCGAACAACGCTATATGGGTATTGAGGATTGTGATGCAGTTATTCTGCTCGGCTATCACGCTATGGCAGGCACTCTCGGCGCATTGCTTGAACACACATTCAGTTCAAAAAACATACAGAATTACTGGCTCAACGGCAAAAAAGTCGGTGAAGCCGAAATAGACACCCTTGGTGTCGGCGAATTCGACAAACCCGTTATTATGGTATCCGGCGATGACAAGCTCTGTGAAGAAGTTAAGGAATTTTCTCCGAAGACCGTTCTTTGTGAAGTAAAGCGCGGAATGACCTGGAACGGGGCAATGCTTCTTCCCAAGGCAAAGGCTCATCAGAAGATTGCCGAATGCACAAAAGAGGCAATCAAAAAGTATAACGAAATCCCCATACATAAGAAGCAGGCACCTCTTACATTGCGAGTAGAACTTTGTGAGAGAGGTGTTTTGCCATTTGTTGCAAACGACCCGAGAATGAAAATAATTGACGGTCGCACATATGAAAAAACTGCAGACACAATCGCAGATCTTCTTATGATGCGATAATACAAACAACAAAAGATGTACCTTTTTCGACAGTCTGAGGGTAAACAAGTGTTTTCAGCTTGTTTACCCTTTTTTTGTAGGAGAATGGATTTAGCGGGATTGGTAGTTTGCCACGGCGTGGGCGTGATGCTCAAATAGCTCATCGTCATTCAAGATGCCTTTCCATTCGTGGCGCTCACGGTCATTCTTGTTTAAAATCTCACCGTAGATTCTGCCATATTCCATCATGCTTTTTTTCATTGCAAGGGGAGTTTTGCCAAATACTTCCTTGCAGGCGAGAATAAAACGGGTAGTGGTTGAATAACCGAACTCCTCGGCAATTTCCTCCACGGATTTTGTGGAGTATCGGAGTGCACGGAACGCACGGTTTGCACGGACAAAAGTATAGTATTGATTAAAGGTCTGATTGGTGACAGCTTTGAACTGGGAAGTGAAGCTTCTTCGGGGAACATCTAAAAAATTGCAGACCTCGTCAATGGATATATTCCTTTTGCAATGCTCGTCAATATATTCCGAAACCTTAACGGCGTTTGAAAATTGCTCTGTCATTACTTTAAAGCGGTGCTTTGAAAATGGAACAGCTTCCTGCTTTATACATAGTGCAAAAAAATCGGAGACATACTTCTTTATTTTTTCATTGTTCATATTCTGTTTTTTTGCGTATTCGGCAGAAATATTCATAAATATATTGTCGGCAAGTTCCTTGTTGCAAGCCTGAAGCTCAATAAAATTCGGAATCGGTTTCTTGTTATAAGCTGCCATATTGTATGCTAACGGGACAAACTTAATGGGATACTCGGTTACAGACAGCCTTGCTATGCAGGAATCACGAGACTCCGGCTCTGAAATATCGGGGGTATGAGCAGAAAACGGAAATACCAAAGTTACAGACCCGGGCAAACGCTCTCTTTTCTCTCCGTTCACGGTGTGAAAATATGAACCTGAAATTGTGTAGTAAATTTGAACATAATCACACCATTCCGGATTTTCGAGTATCGAAGTATTCAACATACAAAAATCAAAAGGAAAACGCTTTGTGAACATGGCGTTACTTTTGAATACGGGAACTAAAGTATTGAAAACAGGAGGAATAACGGTCATAGAGCATCACCCCTTTTCAGAAGCCTTATTATGTTTATAATGATATCAATTCCCATACACGGTGTCAATGAAAAAAAATTTTAATACTTTGCCCGATTTGGAGATTTTTTTATTGGAGTGAAAAAAACATTAAGCTATAATAAAAACAAATAGCGGCACCCCATAATAAAATGCAAAAACAAGGAGGAATTATCAAATGAAAAGAACGCTATCGTTATTGCTCGCAATAGCAATGTGTGTTTCAATGCTTCCGGCAATGCCTGTAGTTTCGGTATATGCCGCAGAAAAAGCAGATGTTGGAACAACATATGAGTATGACTTCACAAAGGATACCGTCAATACTGTAGGTACTGCAGTACCTCTGAGCTGTTTTACCGATTATGATGCGGTGGGAACAGTTCCTTCAACTCATGCATCACTTGCAGGAAATACCTATGATATGACAGGCAGAAATTGGCATTTCCTGAAGCTTAGTGACGAAAGCAAGTGGCAAGAGCCGTGGCTCTGGACAGTCGGTCTTTATTTGCCGGCATCAGCTGCGAATGAGTGGATAGCGCTCAAAATCCGCGTGCCGAAATCTGGCGAGTATTCGGTAGCGTTCGACAATTACACATCCACAGGATACAGAAACGGCGAGATGTTCATTCTGCCCGATGATGCAAGTGAGGCAGATTACCTTAACGCCGATTACAAATATGCGGATATCATAAACACAACGGCATCACAAACCTCTGATAAAACTCTCGTTGCAAAAGAGGACAACAGTGAGTTTGTTCTTGTTCTCAAAATAAATGACATAAACAAAAACACAGGCGTGGGTCAGCTTGCCCCGGTAAGCAAGCTTACTCTCGTTAAGACTGCTGATGTGGAGGAAGAAGAAGCACCGATCGGAACAACATATGAGTATGACTTCACGAAGGACACTGTTAATACAGTAGGTCCCTCAGCCCCCTTGCAATATTTTACAGATTATGACGCAGTGGGAACCGTTCCCGAAAGCCATGCGTCAATGGCAGGAAATACCTATGATATGACCGGGAGAAACTGGCATTTCTTAAAGCTTAGCAATGACAGCAAGTGGCAAGAGCTGTGGCTCTGGACCGTTGGTCTCTATCTTGTAGCAACAACCCCGAATGAGTGGGTAGCACTCAAAATCCGTGTACCCAAGTCGGGTGCATATTCTGTAACCCTTGATAATTATACAAACGCAGGATATAGGAACGGAGAGATGTTCATTCTGCCCTCCGATGCAAGTGAGGCAGATTACCTCAATGCCGCATACAAATATACGGATATAATAAACACAACTGCATCACAAACCTCTGATAAAACTCTTCTTGCGAAAGAAGACAATCAGGAATTTGTTCTTGTTCTTAAAATAAACGACATAAACAAAAATGCAGGCTCGGGTCAGCTTGCCCCGGTAAGCAAGCTTACTCTCGTTAAGACTGCTGACGCTGAGGATGCAGAGATAGAAGAAGCACCTCTCGGAACAACATATGAGTATGACTTCACGAAGGACACGGTAAACACTGTAGGTAATACTGTCCTTTTGCCGTATCTTAATGAGTATGATGCAAAAGGAACAGTTCCGGGTTCTGATACAACCTACGACATAACCGGAAGAAACTGGCATTTCTTAAAGTTTAGCAATGACAGCAAATGGGTAGAACAAAAGCTTTGGACTGTTGGCTTTTATCTGCAGTCCACAGCGGTCAATGAATGGGCAGCATTTAAAATCCGTGTGCCGAAGTCAGGTGCATATTCGGTAACCCTTGATAATTATACAAACGCTGCATATAAGAACGGTGAGATGTTTATTGTACCTTCCGATGCAAGTGAGGCTGATTATACCAATTCCGCATACAAATATACGGATATAGTTAAAACAACACCGTCACAAACCTCCGATAAGCTTCTTATTGCAGGAGAGGACAATCAGGAATTTGTTCTTGTGTTCAAAATAACGGAAGTGGGGATGCTTGCACCTCCTGCTAAATTGACCCTTGTGAAAACGCTGTATAAAACCTCATATGACTTCACAAAGGATACTGTTAATACAGTAGGCTCTGCCGTACCTCTGCAATATTTTACCGATTATGATGTAGTCGGAACGGTTCCTGCAACTCACGCATCACTTGCAGGAAACACCTATAATATGGTCGGAAGAAACTGGCATTTCTTAAAGCTGAGCAATGACAGCAAGTGGCAGGAGCCGTGGCTCTGGACCGTTGGTCTCTATCTTGTAGCAACAGCCCCGAATGAATGGATAGCGATTAAAATCCGTGTGCCGAAAGCAGGTACATATTCGGTAACCCTTGACAATGCTACTGCTGCAGGATATAAAAACGGTGAAATGTATATTTTGCCTTCAGATGCAAGTGAGGCAAACTACCTTTCTTCGGCATTTAAATATACAGACATAATAAATACAACACCGTCACAGACTTCCGACAAGACTCTTCGTGTAAGCAAGAGCAATGAGGAATTTGTTGTTGTATTTAAATTAAATGAAATCAACAAAAATGCAGGAGCAGGTCAGCTTCCGCCCCCTGCCAAATTAACTCTCAACGAGATAGAAGTAAAGCCTACACTCACACATATTACAGCGGATTTCGGAACCGTCACTGTCGGCGATGTTTTGGCTCCTGTTGTAAAATGGTTCTCCGAAGGCAAAAAGCTCAATGGAGCAGACGGAGTAATTTCAACTGAGATAATCGAAGGTGAAAATGATACCCTCCTCAAGGGAGACAACGGAAACCTTTATGCAATTGCAGAAGGTGAAGGCAAAGTACGTGTTACCGGAACTTTAGAGGAGGTATCACAGTCGGTTGAGGTAACAATTACTGTAAAAGCCTCAAAGCCTGATGCAGGACTTCGGGATATACAGATGGTTCTTTCCGACAGTGAGCTCGGAACGGGCGAGATCACATCTGTTGCATCAATTTCCGCAAAAAATCCGTCAGGCAAAAATTTTGATTTGAGCAATGCATACATAAGCTTTAGTGTGCCCGAAGAAAGCAAAGAAGTAATTGAACTCTGTGATGACGGAAAGAGCTTCAAGGCACTCCAAAACGGCGATGCCGAGATTGAAGCTATGATTATCGCAAACGGTGCCATAAATAAAGCAAGAGCAGCGGTTTCCGTAAATGATGAAATAAAGGTCAAGCGTGTGTATCTGTATACTTCGGAAGAGGTCAGTGCAGATACAAAGCTTCAGTTTACAATCAGAACAGAGCTCAACAACGGTGAAATCCTCAGCATCGGAGAAATAGTAGGTTTTGAGATAGTCAATGAATCCACATCCGGTGTTCTGGATGTCTCCGATGACGGAATAAGTGTTACGGCTGCAAAGGAAGGAACTGCAGAAATCAAGGCTCGTGTGCGTGTGCGTGGTATTGAGCACGAAACGGATACAATCGAGGTGATGGTTTCAGGAAATCCGGTGCAGTATCCTGCAAACTTCTCGATTGATTTCAGAAATGGTACATATGAGGGCGACAATTACGGCTATGTTGATGAAATAAAGGAATATACATCTGCACGTAACTGGATATTCTACGATTATGTGGGAGGATATCCGAATGAACGTCCGTGGCTCGCATCAAAGACAGCAAAATATACTCAGTTCACATTCAAGAAAGCGTGCGAAGGATATTTTGTATTCAAGGTTAAGTTCCCGAGCAGCGGAATTTATAAGATAGACAGCGTTTCCTCTGATAATAGTCGTGCGGCAAAGCTTGAGCTTTACATAGTTCCGGTAACGAAGGAAAATGAAAAGAATCTTGCATCAAAGCTTGTAAACACAAACGATTATTATGTAGGAAGTGCCGACTATTATACGGAAGGCTACACTCCGCTTAAAGAAGACAGATTCCATAGCTACGGTAACGCAAATATTCCCGAAGTCGGAGAATACTTTGTGGTATTTAAAAACGTTAAGGGTCAGGCAAACTCCCTCGTTTCCTCCTATGGTGATGCGCTTTATCCCCTTTACTTCACATTCACAAGCGAAACAGCGATGAACAACGCAGAGCTTCTCGCAGAAGGCGATAAAACAGAGCTTGAGCTTAACGATACCGTAAAGATTATTCCGAAGCTCTATAATGCAAAGGGTGATCCCATTGATTACACTCCGGAATCCATAACAAGCATTCAGTATGTATCAAGTGATGCAAATGTTGCAAGTGTAACACAGGATGGCGTTGTAACAGGTCTTAACGAAGGCAAGGCGACGATTACAGCAACGATTTCACGCGACGGAACAGTAGCCAAAGCGGGCATTGATATCAATGTAAAAGACAGCTCCGGTATAAATGTTGAGCACGGAATCACGGCTGCTGCCGCAGAATCCATATACATCTACGGAACAACAAAGATAGTTCTCGGCGTTGTGATGAACAGCGGAAAGAATGTTACGGTGCCTTCCGAATATGTCACATATCAGATAACCGGCGATGCGGATGCTGTTGAGATTTCTGAAGACGGAACGGTTACGGGTAAAGCTGTCGGTACAGCTCTCATTCAGCCGCATATTGATGCTGATTATCTTGCAAGCCGAGGAGGAGCAGGCCTTGTAGCTTCTCCGGTTACCATAAATGTCATCTGGGATGCAACTGTAGATCCGCAGCTTTACACACTCGGTGAGCGTGAAAATGCAAAGAAAAACGCAGGACGTTATGACTGGGCAAGAAGTGAGGTCAATGCAGTCAAGGCAAAGGCAGATTATTATGTTGAAAACCTTGATAAGCTCTATGATATGATAGTTCCCGAAGGACTTCCCAGATACTATCATGCATCTCACGTAAATGATCCGATGAATATTTACTGCCGCTATTGCGGAGAATATATTGGCTCATATGACTGGGCAGTAAATCCCATAAACAACCCCTGGAAAATCCAGTGTACCGAATGTAAACGCTGGTTCCCCTCAAACGATTTCGGAAGCTTCTATAAGCTCGGCGTTTGCGAGGACAAGAGCTGGAGCTATGAAAAGGCACTCCTTGAGCACCACAAGCTCTTCGTTTGTGAAAACGGAGAAGAATGTACCTGCGAAAAGCCCAAATCCGAAAAGGGAAGCGCAGAATGGTACAGCTTCTATGGCTACGGTGTTCCGGGCGGATATCTCAATAACGACCTTTATAAGGAAATGGATGAAAAGCTCGGCGTTACAGGCTGGGGCGTTGATGACGGTTTCGGATATCTCCAGCCCTATGTTGCAGATAAAAACCTTCCCGGCTATCATTCAAGCTATGCTAAGGACGGCAACGGAAACGCCACATATAACAACAGCGGAAATAAAGGCCCCGTTCGTCACAACTATATAGCATATTATCTCCACGAGGCTGTATGGTATGGTGCAGGCGGAGTAAACAACAGCGGAATAATCAAGAATGCGCTTAACACTCTGCGTGATGCATTTGTATATACAGGTGAGGCAAAGTATGGAAGAGCAGGTGCAATCCTTCTTGACAGAGTTGCAGATGTTTTCCCCGACTTTGACTGGTATTCATGGACAGATTGGCGCGGAAACGGTTATCGCGGAACGATTGTTGACTGCACATGGTCAACTGCGCTGACAAATTCATTCACAACTACATATGATGCATTCCTTCCAATTTATAACGACCCGTATGTAATTGATTATCTTGCAAAGAAGAATGCCGCTGTTTATGAGTCAAACGGTGACGGAACGCTTAAATATGACGAAGACGGAAATCCCATTGTCATAAATGCAAAGGGAAGCCCCGGAGCATTGCGCAAGCATATTGAAGATAATATTCTTCTCAAGACCTTTGATTTTATCAAGAGAGGTATGATTATAGGTAACACGGGAACATACCAGAATACTCTCGTGAATGCAGCTTTGGCTCTCAACCGTATGCCTGAGACCGGAGAAATGCTTCAGTGGATTATGGATATGGGTGTAATGTACAATTACGGTCCCGAGAAGGATGAGCCCATTTCCGGCGGCGCAATTCTCTCAAAGCTTGTTGACGATGTTGACCGTGACGGAAACGGAACGGAAAATGCTCCCGGCTATAACAGTATGTGGATATCATACTTTATGGAGCTTGCAGGAACTCTTGCGGAGTATGACGGCTATGAGGGCGTAAACCTCTTTGAAAATCCCAAATATAAAAAGATGTTCCTTGCCCAGATTCGTCTCCTCCTCGGCGGTTACTATACTGCCCAGATAGGTGACTGGGGTTCTATCGGCGGCAAAGAAATAGTTCTTGACATCGAGGATTCCCTTGTTGCATTCAAGTATACGGGTGATCGCACTCTTGCCCGTGCAATATACTTTGCAAACGGAAATACCATAGAGGGTCTCCGCGGTACAATCCTTGATGATGACCCCGAGAAGATAACAAAGGATATTGAAAAGATTGTCAAAGAGGACGGCGAGCTTAAGTTTGAAAGCGATATGCTTGCAGGAACGGGCTTTGCAGTTTTGCGTGATGGTGCAAAGTATAATTCCGTAAGCACATCGACTGCAACAAACACAAACCGTGATATGGGAATCTACTTCGGTTCAAACAACGGTCACGGACACTTTGATTCATTAAACCTCTTTATGACGGCGTTCGGATTAAACGTTGCTCCCGATATCGGATATCCCGAATTCACGGGCAACGACCCCAACCGTTATCAGTGGGTACACACAACTCTTTCACACAACACCGTTGTTGTAAATGAACAGAGAAACGATACCGTTACAAATGCGGCAGGAACTCCTTATCACTTTGACGATGCGGGACGAGTCAAGGTCATGGATGTAGACTCCAAAGCCTATGACATGAGCTGTGATGAATACCGCCGTTCCGTGATAATGGTTGAGGTGGATGATGAGACCTCCTACGGTGTTGACTTCTTCCACGTTCTCGGCGGAGACGACCATCTCTACAGCTTCCACAGCCAGTCTGATGAGCTCTATGAGGTTTCGGGACTTTCGGATAAGGAAGTACAGCCCACCTATGAGGATGAAAACGGTGAGCTTGTGGGCACATATGCAGGACCCGATGTAAAATACGGTCCCGACCCGGGAGGCGTAAACTCCGAAAAATATCCGAAGGGCTATACATGGCTTAAGGATGTGAGAACCTTCGGCACAAACGAGAATAACTTCTCTGTTGAGTATAAGGTAAAGGACTTCAGACGTGTACTTTCGGACAAGCGTGATATAAGACTCAAGGTGACAATGCTCAGCGATGAGCCAATGGATGAGGTTTCCTTTGCAACGGCACTTCCCCAGAATCCCGAAGTAAACAAGGTTACAGCTCTTGATTATCTCCTGGTTCGCAGAACAGGAAAGAACCTCGACACAACCTTTACAACTGTTTTCGAGCCTTATATCGCAGGTAACAAATACATAAAGAGCATCGAAAAGGTTTCTATGGAGCGAAGCCTTAACGACAAGCCGGGAATGAATGATTCCTATGGTGCAGTCAGGGTAGAGCTTGAAAACGGCAGAGTTGATTATGTAATTTACTCAACAAATACCAAGATGAATTATGTGATTGACGGAAAGATTAACTTCCGTGGCTTTGCAGGCGTAATTTCACTTAAAGGTGATGAAGTTATTTACAGCTACATAAACGACGGTGAGGTATTAAGCCTTGTAAGCGATACGGAAGTTGCAGAAAAGAAAGCGGCATATACAGGAGTTGTTAAGAGCTTTACCCGTGAGCTTTCATCTGATAACTACATCACATTCACTCCCGATGCGGAGCAGAATATTGCACTTGATAACATCGTTGGAAGATATGTATATGTAGAGAACAACGGCTCCGAGAACGGTGTTTACAGAATTGAAGGAGCACGTGAAGCAAACGGCGATATTGAGCTTTCAATCGGTGATGTTACAACCATCAACGGCTTTGTTGATGCTTATAACACCGAGCTTGGATATGTATACAACCTTTCTGAAGGAAATAAGCTGAGAATCCCACTGTCATCGGTAACAGACACTTCTCCCGTCTTTGAAAAAGTTTCCGATACAACTGCATCGGCAGGAAGCTCAGTCACAATTTCCCTCAATGCATACAGCGAGTCGGGAAGAGATATTACACTCATCGGAACAAGCCTCCCGAGAGGTATGTCACTTGACACGGAAACACAGAAGCTCACCTGGAAGCCGACATCATCACAGGTAGGTGAAAACCACGTTGCAGTAACCGTAAGTGACGGAGTGCTTGAAACTACAATCCACTTTACCGTGACGGTTTACGGTTCAACAGGTGGCGGAACACCGGGTGGAACAGGAACAGGCACAGGAACATCAGGTGGAACTTCAGGCGGTACATCAGGTGGAACGTCCGGTGGAACATCAGGTGGAACATCAGGTGGAACATCAGGTGGAACAACCACAACACCCACAGAGCCTGAAAAGGATGCACGTTTTGTTGACCTTGGAAATCATACATGGGCAGAGGATGCAATCAATTCTCTTGCAGATGAAGGAATCATAAAGGGAACAAGCGAGAATACCTTCTCACCGGGAAATAATATCACAAGAGCAGACTTTGCAATCCTTCTTGTCCGTGCATTTGAAAAGGAATCGGATAATCGTGATAACTTCTCCGATGTTCTTGATACCGATTACTTTGCAAAGGAACTTGCAATAGCACGAAACACCGGACTTGTTTCCGGTATCGGTGATAACAAGTTTGCACCAAGAGACTTTATCAAGCGCTGCGATATGATGCTTATGGTATACCGTGTTCTTTCGGAATCGGAAACCTTTGTAGGGCGTGCCGCCCCCGGCACGCCGGATTACCCGGACTTCGATACCGTTCCGGAATATGCACGTAAGGCAGTTTCCGCGCTCATAGGTGCAGGACTTGTCAACGGAAAGAGTGGCAAAATTGCACCGAATGACAACACAACACGTGCAGAGGTTGCAGTTCTCATCAAGAGAATACTTGATTATGTAAAATAGTTTCGGAAGAAGGGCGGTGAAAATCGCCCTTCTTTTTAAGAAGGAGACCATTATGGAAAGAGATTTTATATTAAACGGAATTCATATAGGCGAACATTCCCTTGAACCGGAAAAGGTAAAGGAGGAAATCCGCAAAAGGTGCATTGAGCCGGGGCTTAATATGGTCACAATCCGCCCCACAAGAACTTTTGTTCCCCAGCATTACTTTGTGGAATGGGCAAAGTTTCTTGCGGAAAACAAGATTTATTTCAATTTCCTCTATACGGTTCAATATGAGCCACTTGAGAAAGACAGTATGCTTGAGCCCGAAACGGTAAGGCAGATATGCGAGGTCGGCGGAAAGTATTTTCTCGGCGATATGATAGGCGAATCGGGAACTATGTGTGCAAGTGCCGCAAAGGGATATTTTGAGAAGCCGCTTATAAAAAAAGACTGTCAGAAAATGAGATTTGACTATGCGGATATGAAAGAGGCTTATGAGCAATATAAGGAAATAGTTTCCGAATATTCGGCAGTTGACAGAAAGCTTGGAATGCCCGATGTAATCTCCGTTGAGGCAACCACGCTCCACAAATACAATGCCGAGGCAGGTATTACCATGCCCATGCTCGAGCTTATGCCGGGAAACCCCGAGATTTCAATTCCTGCAATAAGAGGAACAGCCCAGGCATACGATTCAAAGCTGTGGGGTACATACATTGCCCACGAATGGTACGGCGGTATGAGAAACGACGATAAGCTCAAAAGAAAGAGACTTGAGCTTGAATATAAGTATGCATATCTCTCGGGCTCACAGGTATTTTGCCTTGAAAGCGGCGATGAGCTTGTGGAATCCTATGGCTATACCTTCCCCGAAGACCACGAAATATGCAGGGATTACAGAGAAGTTCTCACCAAAATGCAAAAGTTCATAAACGAGGATGCAAGACCTTGCGGAGGTCCAAAGGTAAAAGTCGCATTTGTTCACGGGCTTTATGACGGCTGGGCAGGCTGGGGCGGAGCTTCTGTCTGGAATCAGTTTGGTCGTGAGGAATGGGGACACGGTGCGGCAGAGCACTCCTGGAGAATACTTGAAGATATCGGCTCAAAGCGAAGCTGGCATGACAGCGCAAACTACGGCGATGAGGATTTATCGGCGTTTCCGGCATATGGAATGTATGATATTGTGCCCATTGAAGCTCCGCTTTCAAAGCTTTCGGAGTATGATTATCTCATATTCCTCGGCTGGAACACTATGACGGATGAGAATATGGACAAGCTCACGGAATATGTATCCCGTGGCGGACATCTTCTTATGAGTGCGGCACATCTTAATTATCAGACGTCGAGAAACGGTGATTTCATCATGCCGACGGAAGAGAAGCTTAAAAAGCTTTTCGGTGCACGGTTTACGGGAAAAACAATAAGAAGCGTTGACGGTGTGAAATTCAGATCCGTCTCGGGGGATGAAAATATTCTCTATCCCGGCTCGAAGGATCTCCGATGCGACCCCATATATCCCGGCGGATATAAGAATTTTGCAATCTTTGAGCTTTGCGGCGGTGAGGAAGCGGCACAGCTTACGGATTCATTTATAAAGGATGACGGAATATGCTCTGCCGTGATAGAAAATAAGCTCGGAAAAGGCGTTGCAACTCTTGTGACAAGCACAAATTATCCCGGGCATCCGGCACTTCTTCCCCTTTATCGGGCAATGGTGCGTGAGATTATAACTGCAAGTGCGAGAAATTGCGATATAAAAATTATAGGTAGTGACAGAGTACGCTGGTCGGTATATAATGGAGATAAGCTTTATCTTCTCAATACGGACTATGATGTACCCGTTACCGTTAAAGTGATAAACGGAGACACGGAAAAGCTTGTTACTCTGGATTCTCTTGAACTCAAAGCAATAAATCTTTAAAACTTACGAGGTGGATTAAAATGCGTATAGGAATTATGACGGATCTGGAAGGCGTTGCAGGCATTCCCTCTTTTGATGATTGGTGTCTTTCCGATTCAAAGTATTATGAAAAGGCAAAAATGCTTCTCACAGAGGAAACAAATGCCGCAATACGTGCTTTTTTTGATGCAGGTGCGGATGAAGTTTTTGTAATTGACGGTCACGGCCCCGGTGCAATCGACACAATTCTCTTGGACGAGAGAGCACAGTATTCCCGTGGTTGGGCGGTGCATCACCAGTTCGGACTTAATGAGAATCTTGATGCAATCGCCTGGGTGGGACAGCACGCAAAGGCAGGTACCGTGCTTTCCCATATGACACATACCGGTTACTGGGATGTGTATGAATCGAGAATCAACGGTATTTCCGTGGGAGAATACGGTGAGTGTGCGATGATTGCGGGATTTTACGGCACTCCGGCTATTTTTGTATCGGGAGAGCGTGCTTTTATAAAAGAGGCAAAGGAGCTTACTCCCTGGGTACACGGCGTGGAGGTAAAGCGAGGTGTGACCCTTGACAACGGCTCACATTGCGATACGGACGAATACAGAGTTCATAATCTCGGTGCGGTACACATTTCACCAAAGGTTGCAAGAGAAAGGATTTATGCCGGTGCAAAGTGTGCCATGGAGGATTTTCTTGCAAATCCCGAAAAATTCAAGGCGTTTTGTCCGAAGCCGCCGTTTGTTTATGAAACGTGGTTTAGAAAATTCGGAAATGTCCCGGCTCGTCTTGAAATCCGCCGCCACGAAAGCGACATCGTTGCAATGTATTCCGCACAGAAGGAAGTCATCCCCGAAGGGGAATACGAACTTCCGTATTAGTAAAGAAAGTGCCTGTAATAAAGGCAAAGCATAAAAAACACACCGCACAGGAAGCATCTTATTCCTGTGCGGTGTTTGTATTTGTCCAAATGTTCTTATATGGTCTTATTCCTTTTCCCTTTTTGTTCGTCTGTTGTAAACGTTGTATTCGTATTCCTGTGTTCGTTTGAAATGTTCCTTTACCGTGTAGCCGTAATGCTTTTTAAACCACTTCATAAAATAGTGCTCATCATTAAAGCCGCATCTGTCGCAAAGCTCTCTTATGGAGGTGATGCCCTGTTGGATTAAGCCCGATGCCTCGGAAAGCCGCACTTTATTCAGGTAGGTTATGGGTGTCATTCCCGTGCTGTTGTGGAAAACTCTCGTGAGATGTGTGTTTGTAATATGCAGCATATCCGCCAACGATTTTATGGAAAATTCATTGTTTGCATAATTGAGCTTTATAATGCTTTTTGCATTATCGACGATGCTCGGAAGATTCTGCTCATCCTCCTCGGGGTCACGGTGCATTGTGTTGAAAACAATCACGGATAAGACTGCAAGGGTTTTGTTATAAAACTCCGTAGAAGCACTTTCGGCGGAAAACAAATCATCAAAAGCACGGGTTATGTTTTCCCGGTTTCCCACGGAAATAAACGGGGTAAATTTTGAAAAACCGAGAAGCTCCGCTATTGTCCGGGCGTTGGGGTCGTATAAGTCGATAAAATAGTATCTCCATGGTTCCTTTTCATCGGGATAATACGCCAGCGGCTCACGGATAGGAAGGAAGAAAAGATCGCCTGCTTTCAGGGAATACTTCTTGTTGTGTATAAAAAGTTCACCTTTCCCGTTTCTCACATAATGGAAGGAGTATGTGCTTCTGTAACGGAGAAGCTTGGCAGGGGCGATTGTACGGAAATCATTATAGCCTACGGAACTTAGCCCCACGGGCGAATTTTTATAGGGACTGAGGTTCACGGAACAGTTGCTTTTCGGTTCAGCCACAAAACACACCTCCGACTCAATTCATTTATAAATTTACTATAACATAATTGCCGCTATTTGTGCAAGCGGAATTACAAAAAAACGCCCGATGTTGAAAAAGTACACAATTTGGCAGAATATTCACATAGACTTTCGTGCTCTTTTTGTTTAAGATTTTATTAACTATGATATTATTAGGAGTTGTTTAATTTGAAAACCATAAGATTTGCAGTATGTGGTGCAGGTGGAAGAGGAACAAGCCTTACAAAGGATGTTTTGTCAAACCTTCCCGATGTAGAAATCTGCGGTATTTTCGACCCATATACAGACAGGGCGGAAAGCCTTGCCGATAAAATAGAAGAGCTCAAGGGTAAACGTCCCGTTGTATATAGTGGCGTGACAGAGCTGCTTGATGGCGAAAAGCCAGATGCGGTTCTCGATTCCACAAGCTGGAATTCTCATATTCCCGTTGCTGTGGAGGCACTTGAAAAAGGCATCGCGGTTGCAATGGAGGTCGGTGCAGTTTATTCCGAGCAGGAGTGCCGTGACCTTGTGGCGGCATATGAAAAGACAAAAGCACCGTTTATGCTTCTTGAAAACTGCTGTTTCGGAAAGAATGAGCTTTTTGCAACAGCTATGGCACGTGACGGAAGATTCGGCAAAATTGTTTATTGCCACGGCGCATACAGACACGACCTCCGTGACGAGGTCACACACGGTGATGTGAAGCGTCATTACAGACTGAACGAATATATGCAGCGAAACCGTGACAACTACCCCACCCACGAGCTTGGACCCATAGCAAAGATTCTGGGAATAAACCGCGGCAACCGCATGGTTTCGCTTTCTGCCCGCGCAACCGGGGCGTGGGGGCTTCATGATTACATAGAGGGCAAAGATGATTTAAAACATCTTTCCGATGTTAAATTTAAACAGGGCGATATGGTTGAAACTCTTATCACCTGCGAAAACGGCGAGCTTATAAGCCTTCGCCTTGACACAACACTTCCCACCTACTACTCCCGTGAGTTTACGGTGCGTGGCACAAAGGGCTTGTATGAGGAGCTTAAAAACGCAGTATTTCTTGACAGCGATGATCACAACGGAAACTTCACAAACAGCGCAGAAAAATATTACGACAAATATATGGCGAAGATGTGGAAGGAAATTACCCCCGAAATGATTTCCTGGGGTCACGGCGGAATGGACTTCCTTGAATTTCAGGCATTTTGCGAATGTCTCAGAGAAGGAAAGGAAATGCCGATAGATGTTTATGATGCCGCTGCCTGGATGTCCATTGCATATCTCACCGAGCAGTCCATAGCACAGGGCGGTGCGGCTGTGGAAATTCCCGATTTCACAAACGGCGCATATAAGACAAGAGAACTAAAGGACGTTATTGAATTTGAGCTTTAAAACAAACCGGGAGTGAGGAAAAACAGATAAAAAGTAAAAAGGAGGAGTTTAAAATGAGAAAAACAGCAATCACGTTTCTTGCATTGGTTATGGCATTTTCTCTGAGCGTTGCGGCTTACGGCGATGTGCCGGAAAGCTACTGGGCACATGGTGAGATTGAAGCTTGCACAGAAAGCGGAATTTTTGAAGGCTTTCCCGACGGAAGCTTCCGCCCCGAGGATGTGATGACACGGGAGGATGCAATCACCGCGCTCACGAGGCAGTTTAAGGATGCGGATTTTTCGGCATTTTTAAATGGCAACGACAAAAGCGGTGCAATAACCCGTGAAGAAGCCACATATCTCATAGCAAAAGCCAAGGGATATGAAAAGGGCGATGAGCTTATTCTCGATAAGTTCACCGACAAAGAAAAAATTTCGGAGAAATACAAAGCGGAGGTTTCTGCGGCGGTGGAGGCAGGTCTTATCCTCGGTCACAGCGACAAAACCTTCCGTCCGGATGTGAAGCTTACAAGGAGTGAGTTTGCGGTGCTTTTATACCGTGCAGTATACGGCGAGGAAATTCTGGCAGAGCGCCGCAAGATTGCATATGAGTATATGCTTAATCAAACAAGCATTCTTTGGCGGACGACAGAAGAGATTTTCTACACCACGCAGAAGGATGTAACGCCTGCAGAAGCAAAAGAAAACGTTCAGTTCCACCTTTATCCCGACAGAATTTACCACGGTGTTCCCTACAGCTACGCCGGCGGCACAGCAGATGCATTTCTCGACTATGCAGTAGAGCAGGACGAAAACGGCGTTTACCTTATTGACGGTCTTACCTGGGAGAACCTCTCCGGCGGCAGTGGTTACGGACGTATCGGCAACGACTGTTCAAGTGCACTTTTGCATTCGTGGGGACAAATCGGCGAGACGTTTGATGCAACGACAACCGGATATCTCACCGAAAAATATGGCTGTTTGCCGGTAGGCAATTATAAAACAGTTTATGACAAGTACGTAGACACAGGCAAAATAATCAAGGAAAACGGCGAGCAGGAAATTTTCCGTGCGTATTCACAATTAAAGCTTGCTGATGCCATTGTACAGCGTGCGAACAACAGCGGACACACCAGAATGGTCGTTAAAGTAAATACCGTGTATCTCCCCGACGGCACAATCGACGGCGAGAACAGCACAATGACAATGCTTGATCAGACGATAAATGCGTTCAAGAGAGTAGAAACATACTTTGATGAAAAGCTCGGTTGCGATGTTTACAAAATCGGACGTGAGGAGACCTACAACTTTGCCACAATGGCAAGCTGGAAATTTATCCCCATCACCTGCCGTGCACTTATTGACCCGGCACCGATAAAGAAACCGCAGATTACGGATACAGAAACGGTTTTTGACAAGGATACCGTTTTAAAAGGAACGCTTACCTGCAACTGGATGATGGATTGCGTAACCCTTGATATCACAGATGCAAAGGGTGAAAAGGTTCAGACTGCAACGGCATATGTAAGCCGAAAAACAGGACAATACAGGAGCTTTGATATGCAGGAGTTTGTCACGGTAAAACCTGCACTTATCAGGGGAAGCGTTGATGTAAACGCACTCGCAGACGGAAATTGCAGATGCAAGGTCACGGTTCGTCTTGTGACGGGTGAAGAAATCACAGTCCGTGATTTTGAGTTTGTGAAATAAAACAAAACAGGAGGAGTTTTAAAAATGAAAAAGCTTTTATCTCTCGTTCTCGCACTTTCTCTCATTATCTCGGTAGCACCCATGTCCTTTGCGGAGAATGTTGCAGGTGAAGAGCCCGTTGATGAGCCGGGAATGTATTTTAACTTCAATGCAGAAGCCTTTGGCTCAGATACAGACATTCCATCCACAGACATCATAGCAAACGGCGATTCCCAATCTCCGGTGTTTGCGAGCGTCAACACAGACCCATGGTATATTGAGGGTCAAAGGTGCATTAACGGTTATGCTTTGACATCAGCAACACCGGATACCACTACATACCCACAGGCAAAGGCAAGTGCACTCCATTGGAATGTTGTGCGTTCTTATATCGGCAAGAGCAGTAACAAGGCACAGGCGGCATTTGTAATCAGACTGAAGATCAATGAGACAGGTACTTTTACTCCGTCAGTAAAACTCGGCACAAGAAAAGATGCCACAACATATCTTTTCACCCTCGTACCTGTTTCCGTTGTTGATCGCACATACAAATTTACTGCCTCCAGCGGTGCGGCAACATTGGGTGATGTCACTATTACCAACAATCCGCCGATGACCTATGCCGTTGCAGGCACTCACCAAAACGGTGTAACTAACCTTGGAACGGTTGCTTGCTATTCGTCTTCGGTAGGTGAAAAGACAGTTCCATTCGATAACATAGAAATAACAGAAACAGGTGACTATTACCTCTATATCGCGGGAACAGGCAGAGGGTCAGCGGCAAATTCCTCATCAGTAAACTACAATATGAATCTCCATTACTTCCATCTCACTCCCGTACCTGCCAAAGACCTTGCAGATGCGGCCTTTACGGCTACGGCAGACCCCGATTATGTTCCGTCAAACTCCGCTTCAATCGCGGCTTACGCTCTTTGCGGAGCAGAGACCCCGGAGAGTCTGAGCACACCTTCCGTAAATTACGGTGAGACCTGCGAGCTTGAAGCACCCCTTACAAAGACAGTTGGTGAAACCACATATAAATTCCTCTACTGGGCACGTGGACTTAGTGCTTCTTCTTTCAATAAGATAGTTTCCTGCGAAAACAATTTTACCTATCGCCCCGCTGAAGGAGTAAACTATCTCATAGCAGTTTATGAGGAAGAAGCTGCAAACACAGACAAGGCAGAGTTCTACAACGGAAACGGCGAGCGTATGACAGATGTAGCACTTGACGATTCCGGAAATCTTCCCGAGCTTCCGTATATGGCAGGCTATGGCGAGGCAACGGGCTGGAAATTGCATCAGCCGGACGGAAACGGCGAGGTGTTCGCAGCAGGAGACGCCGCACCCACGGAAGGTACAAGAATCTTTGTTGCACAGTATGACGACCCCGAAGAAAATATCACAATCACCGTAAACGGTGAAGAGAGCACTTTCGCATATGGCGATGTTGTCACCTGCCGGAGCGATGATGCAAACTTCAGCTATTGGGAAAAGACCATAAACGGTAAAAAAGAAATCGTAAGCATCAACAAGACATACACCTTCAATGCGTGGGAGGATTGTACGGTTGATGCTGTCTGCAACGGCACATTCGACCTTGGCAGAGCTGCAAGAAAGGTGCTTCTCGGCACATTCACGGTAGGAAGTCAGACGGCAGTTATGGCTGAGTTTATCGGCTTTGGCAATGTATTTGAAAAGGGTCTCGTTCTTGACGGAAATGAGATAACAATGCAGAGCAAGGGAAATCAGTTTACCATCACAAACGATACGGATGCTGCCATAACAGTCAATGGTTATGCAATCCTCGATGAAGAGGGCGAAACCGCAAGGTACACAGATGGCAACATCACCGTAGCAGGAGTGTCTGCCGAATAATAAAACACCACATAGGATGCTATGGATACGAGGCACATGAGGATAAATCCTGTGCCTCATCTTAAAAAGGAGAAATATATGCGAAAAGAGAAATATAGCAGAATACTGAGCTTTCTTCTTACGCTTTGTATGGTGGTGTCGCTTCTTCCAACCACACTCCCCACCATCAGCGCCGAGGAGGCAGGCGATGGAATGCATTTTAACTTCAGCGCAAAAAGCTTCGGAGAGGAATCGGACATCTCCGAGGATGCAATTGATGCAAACGATGCTTCCTCCACACCTGAGTTTGCAACCGTAAACACAGACCCCTGGCGTATTGACGGTCAGAGAATCATTACCGACTATCGTATAACATCGGAAAATCCCGATGCCGAGAACTTTCCGAACTCAAAGCCAAATGCACTTTATTGGAATGTTTACGGTTATTCCAATCTCAACCCGATTTCAAGTACCGGTAGTGCCAATGCCGCATTGGTGCTGAGAGTCAAGCTTGATGAGACGGGAGTTTTCACACCGACAATAACCTACGAAGCAGGACCCACCGGCACGAGATACACATTCTTCCTTGCACCTGTATCCGCATTTACAAGCAGAAAAAGCGGATATAACTGTTATGCAAACTCCGACGGAACGGGAGAGCTCGGTGATATTTATATCACAAACAGAGCCCCGCTTATGAACTGTTTTAAGGATGGCTCACGAAATTCCAAGTTGATTGAGCTGGGAGAGGAAAATTTCTATGCGGCAGAGTCAGAAAAAAGGACATCAAGTTTCCTTCCCGTAAAAATAGAAGCAACCGGAGAGTACTACCTCTATATGGTTGCAAGGGGCAGAGTCAATTCAATACCTGCAGGAAGCTCTACTGCATATTATGATATGAACCTCTACTCCATTGACCTTCATCCCGTCGGCACGGTAGAGGGTGCTCCCATAATAACAAGTGCACTTCTTTCACTTAATGATGGAAGCATCCCCATTGAAAGAACAACCAAAGCAACGGTTGATTTCTTCCTCGCCGATGGCACAGAGGTTGACAAAGAAGTCAAATATACTCTTGAAAGTTCAGATGAGAGCGTTGCAACGGTTGACACGAAAACAGGAGTTGTAACGGCTGTATCGGAAGGTGTTGCAACAATAACGGCAATCCTCACGGTTGACCCGAACGTTTCTGCCTCGGCGGAGATTACCGTTACGGAAAAACCTTATCTCACGGAAATCATTCCTTCAAGAAGAGCTCTCACTCTTTACAAAGAGGGCGGCACAAGCACGGAAACCATTTCCCTTCAGGCAAAAATGAGCGATGGCATCATAAATTCTTCCGATGCTTATGAATTTACCTTTGAAAGCTCGGATGAAAGCGTTGTAACGGTTGCGAGCGAGAATGGCACAGCTACCGTAACGGCCGCTTCCGTTGGAAATGCGGATATCATTATCTCAACAACAAACGAAAAGGGAGAAGCCTGTCGGGTATACGTTCCCGTCCTCGTAAAAACTGCCTTTGACGGCGTGCACTTTAACTTCAGTGCCGAAGGCTACGGCAAGGCATCGGATATCCCCAAGGAAGAGATCAAGGCAAACGATGCTGCCGATACCCCTGAGTTTGCGAGCGTTGATACAGATCCCTGGCGTATTGACGGTCAGAGAATTATCAATGATTATCGCATCACCTCGGAAAATCCCGATACCGAAAACTATCCGCAATCAAAACCCAATGCGCTCTACTGGAGAGTCAAGGGCTATGAGTATCTCAATCCCGTCAACAGCACAGGAAACGCCAATGCGGCATTGGTGCTCAAAGTAAAAATTCCGTCTGCAGGTACTTTTACTCCTGCCATAACCTATGAAGCAGGACCCACAAGCACGAGATATTCATTCTTCCTTGCACCTGTTTCCGCAAGAAGTGCAGGCTATAACTGTTATGCAAACTCTGACGGAACGGGAGAGCTTGGTGATGTAAATATCACAAACAAAGCACCCCTTCAGAGTGTCTTTAAAACGCAGAATTCAAAGCTTATCAAAATCGGAGAACAGAATCTCTATGCGGAAGAAGAAAGCCGCGAAACCGTGGCTTTTGACCCAGTAGAAATAGCCGAGGCAGGCGAATACTACCTCTATCTTGTGGCAAGAGGCAGAGTTAATTCCTTGCCTGCAGGAAACTCCAATGCATATTACGATGTAAATCTCTACTCCATCGACCTTTATGACTTTACATATGTAAACCTCACCTCAACGGGTGCATACCCCGAGACAGACGAAATATATGAAGGTGAAAAGGTAAAGCTTATTCATCAGCCACAACTCAGCGACGGCAGAATTTTCAATCATCCGGCAATTATAACGAAGTTCACTTCAATGGATGAGAGCATTGCAACAACAGACGGTGACACCCTCGTTGCAAAAACAGATGGCTCCGTCCGCATTAAGGTGGAATCAAACATACAAGGCAGCGACAACATTGTTACGGGATATCTCGATGTGGATATCAGACCCGAGGCGATGCGAAAGATTGAAGTAACTGCCGGCGGAAGCGGTCAGATTCGCCTTACCGATAAGGAAAACGACACAGTCCCCATGTTTATAAAGGCAATAACAAGTGCCGGAAATACCATTGACCTTACGGATGATGAGATACATATAGAAGTTCTCACTCCGGAGATTGCAACGATTATAGGAAGCAGAGATATCCTGCCTCTTTCCGAAGGTCAGGCAAAATTTGTGGTAACTGCAAACCACGGCACGGCAACCGTAAGCCGTGAGGTTGAGCTTCCCGTCATACGGGGAAAGAGCGAAGCAAGCTATATGACAGCCGGTAAGGCTTCTGCCGCCCGTGAAAACGTGCAGAAATATGATTGGGCAAAATCGAGTTCCAATTCATATGTGAAGACAGCCGATAAGTATGTGGATAAAGTCGATGCACTTTGGGATTTAATCGTCTCAGAGGGACTTACAAGAAGCTCGACGGTGGGTGGACTCAGCGACCCTGAAGCAACTTACTGTCGTTATTGCAATACAAATCTCCAGAAAAAATTCGGCAGTAACCCCTGGATACACAGCCCGTTCATCCGTCCGTGGAAGATACAATGCCCCGAATGCAAGAGAGTCTTCCCGTCAAATGACTTTGAAAGCTTCTATAAGCTCGGTCTTAATGAGTACGGCGAGTTTGACCGCCTTCGTGCGCTTAATGCTCACCGTGAGCTGTATGGCGATATGAGCATTACCGAGCCGGGAGTTGAAAACAGCGCGCAATGGAAGGCATATTACGGCTACGGAAACCCCGAAGGATTTCTCTATAACAAGCTTTATCGGGAAGTCGGAGATAAAAATGAGGACGGAAGCTATAAGGTTACCACAATAAACACAGGTAACGGGCTTCGTGACGGTGAAACCGTCGACACCTGGGGTGTTGATGACGGTAACGGATATACGCCTTCAAAAGCTGACGGAACACCCTACAGAACGTCCAACAATCTCGTGGAGAGACATCTTTATATCGGTGAGTATCTCTTCTACGGTGTGTGGCGAGGAAGCGGCGCTATCACTACCGCAATAAACAACTGTGCCTATGCATATTTCTACACGGGAGATAAGAAGTATGGCAGAGTTGCGGCAATTCTCATTGACAGACTTGTTGATTTCTATCCCGATTACAACTGCTATTTGCATAAGGGTGTAAATGCAGCCTTCTCCGCCGGCGGCACATGGACAGGAAAGCTTGTTGGCAGAATCTGGGATACCGCCGAGGCAAGCGGCTACATTACGGCGTATGATATAGTTTACGATTTATACGATGACAATTACGTTTTAAACTATATCGGAGAAAAGTCAAAGCAATATAAGATGCGTTATGCAAAGGAAACCCCCTCACAAATCCGCACAAGCATTGAGGACGGACTTTTAAGAGATATCTTTGAGAGCATCAAAAAAGGCCGTATCCGCGGAAATGACGGTATGGAGCAGAAAACAAATGTCATTGCGGCAGTTGTACTAGACTCCAAGCCCGAAACCGATGAATGGCTTGACTATTACGAAACAACAGGCGGAATTTATGCACATCTGGTAGACACAATCGACAATGACGGTCAGCCACAGGAGGGCTCCTATTATAACACCTATCAGCTTGACAATTTCAGGGATATAAATTCTGTATTTGCAAGCAACGATAAATATAACTACCGGAATTTTGCAAATCATCCGAAGTATATAAAGATGCACTATGCAAACATTCCCATTATGTCCACCTACTACACTCCGCAGATAGGTGACTCCTCAAGTACTGCGGCAAAAAGCCATTGGACAAAGACTTCGGAAGCATTAAACGGCTGGAAGCTCACGGGAGACCCGATATTTGCCCAGGTCCTTTACCTTCTTAACGGAAATAAATCAGAAGGCCTTAAATACGGAATAACGGATAATGACCCGGAAAGGCTTGCAAAAGAGGTTGAGGCTGTTATCAAAGAGCACGGAACTTTAAAGCTTTCCTCCGAGATGATGCCCCACTTCGGATTTGCAATGCTCCGATACGGCGAAAATAATTCAGGTGCAGTTTCCACAACTGCACAGGATACACGCAGAGATGTGTGGATGTACTATGGTGCAAACGCCTGGAGTGCCGGTTCTCACGGACATTTCGACTCCTTGAATCTCGGAATGACGGCACACGGACTGAACCTCCTTCCCGACCTCGGATATCCGTCCTCCACTACAAGCTCCGAGGCAAAGCAATGGACTACAGCCACAATTTCTCACAACACGGTGGTAGTCAACGGTGCAAGACAGAAAAATGCCATGGAGCCTCACGGTGAAGCTTTCCACTTTGATGATGACGGAACGGTTGCTCTTATGGATGTTGAAGCATCATACGTATATAGTGCAACGGATTCCTACAGACGAAGCGTTGTAAGCGTAAAGGTTGACGATGAAAATGCCTATGTGGTTGATTTCTTCCGTGTTCTCGGCGGAAATCAGCACCTCTACAGCTTCCACGTTCAGGGCGATGAAGTAAACGAAACTGCAGGTCTTGACTTCACGGTTGTTGAGGATGAAAACGGAAACTACATCTCAGGCTCACAGCTTGATGAGGATGGCAACTATAAGGGAACATATGCAGGTCGTGATGCCAAGTATGTGAAGAACACGGAAACAGGTGCCGTGCGGCTTCCCGTGGAGGGTGAGGTGCTCGGTGAAAACGAAGTGCTTCTGGATGTCACACAAGGCCCCGATCCGTATTCACCCACAGCCACAGTCTATGAAACCTTATATCCCCGTGGTTACACATGGCTTGACCATGTAGACCGCGACACATCACCCGAGAATAAGTTTGAGATTGATTTTGCAATCAAAGACTTTAAGAAAGTGCTGAAAACCAAAAAGGACATTTCACTTCGCATCACGATGTTCAATGAAAGCAATACTTCAAAGGGTGCGACTGCAAGCGTGGCGATTGCAAACGGTTATCCTCCGAATAAGAGTGATAACAAGCAGATACCTGCACTTAAGTACCTGCTTGTTGAAAACCGCGGAAATAATCTCGACACGGTCTTTACAAGCGTAATTGAGCCCTACTGCAATGAGCGTTATCTTGAAAGCTCCGATGAGATTTCTATGCGTGTTGTGGGCGAGGTTTCCGAAGAAGACGGAGATGCTCACCGTGCAGTAATGGTTAAGCACACAAGCGGAAGAGTGGACTACATTCTCTATTCCACCAACAACAAGGTGACATATGAGATAACACTTGAAGACGGAACCCCCCTTACCTTCCGTGGCTTTATGGGCGTATACACAGTACAGAACGGACGTTGCACGTATCAGTTCCTCAATGACGGCGATATTCTCGGCGATACGAAGGATGTTCAGGGGGCAATCGAGGGAACTGTAAAGACCTTTACTCAGGGCGATGAGCTTTCCTTTGAAAATGAGATTGTTATGACACTTGAAAGCCCCCGTGAGTACACGGCGGAAGAGCTTGATAGCCTTAAAAACAAGTATATATATGTCGCAAACGGAGTTTCAACCCGAAGCGGTACATATAAAATAGAGGGCGTTACCCAATCGGGAGATGACCTCATCGTCGATGTGGGAGACGTAACACTTGTGAGAAAGTATGCCGATGCAAGTGATCCCTCCAAAGGCTTTGTATATACGATAAAAGAGGGTCAGAAAGCACGCATACCTCTCACAATATCGAAGAACAGCAATCCCGTCTTCCTTCCCGTGGATGATAATCTCACAGCATCGGTAGGAAGTATGATAAGTCTGCAGGTAACTGCAGAGAGTCCCATAGAAGAAGCTCCGCCCACAATCTCATATGAAAGCGAAGTTCTCCCGAGAGGTGCAAGCCTTGATTCCGAGACAGGCAGCATCACATGGAAGCCAGGCAGCTCCCAGATTGGAGAAAACCATTTCGCCATAACTGCAAGAGACTCTGACGGACGTGAAAGCACCATTCACTTTATGGTGACGGTCTACGGTTCAACAACCGGCGGTGGCGGCGGAGGTGGTGCAACAACGCCCACAACTCCCACCACACCCGATAAGGGAGAAACTCCCGAAACACCCGATGAAAACGTCCGCTTCACCGACCTCACCTCCCACGCCTGGGCGGCGGATGCAATCAATGCACTTGCGGATGAAGGAATAATCAAGGGTACAAGTGAGACTACCTTCTCACCGGCAAAGAACATAACAAGAGCAGACTTTGCAATTCTCCTTGTGAGAGCGTTTGAGAAGGAATCGGACAACACCGAGAACTTTGACGATGTAAGTGAGTCCGACTACTTTGCAAAAGAACTTGCGGTCGCCCGAAACACAGGTTTAGTCTCCGGCATCGGTGACAACAAATTCGCACCATATGACAATATCAAACGCTGCGATATGATGCTTATGGTCTACAGGGTTCTCAAGGATTCGGACACCCTTGTAGGGGCAGATATCATCCGCCCGCAATACGCGGATTTCGATTCTGTTTCAGACTACGCAAAAGAGGCGGTTTCTGCCCTCATCGGTGCAGGACTTGTAAACGGCAAGAACGGAAAAATCGCACCGAATGATTATACAACACGTGCTGAGGTTGCAGTTCTTATAAAGAGAATACTGGATTATACGAAATAAGAAAAAGGGTGAATATCATGTTAAAAGCAGGCTTTGCCCGTGGAGAAATCACGCCGCCTATGGGCACTGACGTCTGGGGGTATTATCAGCCGAGAACCGCAAAAGGTGTTCTTGACCCGCTTCTTGCAACTGCGGTTGCTTTTGATGACGGTGAAAAAAGGGCTGTTGTTATGAGCGTTGATGTGGGCGGAATAAATATGGAGGCTATGGCTCACATACGTTCATCGGTTGCAAAGGCAATCAATGCGGAGCTTGATGGGGTGTTTATTGCGTGTACTCACACCCATCTCGGACCGTGTGTTGCATCTCCGCAATCGAAGACCGCAAATCCCAAAACTCTCGAATACAGTAAATGGTTTACGGTGCGACTTTCCGACATCGCACTTCTTGCAATAAACGACCTTGCACCGGTCACGAAGCGTCTCGTCACCCGTGGTGAGGTCAAAGACGTAGCATTTATCCGCCGTTATCGTATGAAGGACGGTACGGTGCGAACAAATCCGGGGTATCTCAACACCGATGCGCTTCATACGCTGGGAAAGCCCGATGAAGAATCACAGCTTCTCATAATAAAGCGTGAGGGTAAACCCGAAATCGGCATTGTAAACTTCCAGGTTCATCCGGATGTTATCGGCGGAGAGCTTCTCTCTGCCGACTATCCGAAGTTTGTCCGTGATACATATGAGCTTAATGTTCCGGATTCTCGCTGTATGTATATAAACGGAGCGCAGGGCGACTCAAACCACGTTGACATTCGTCTTGACCCCGAAAAGGACTGTGCCGGAGGTTATGAGCGGGCACGATATATGGGAAAGAAGATTGCAATGAGTGTAATCTCAAACTACGAGCTTGCAAAGGAAATTTCGGGTGAAAAGATTTCCTGTACCCACAAGATGGTCACCACAAAGTTCAACAAAGGAACGCCTGAGGAAATCCCTGCAGCACTTGAACTTGCAAAGCGGTATCACGAGCTTGGGTCAGAGGGCGCGCTTCCGGAGCTTTGTGATATGGAACGCACCCAGCTTATTGCAAAGGCATGCAGGATTGAAAGAATGCAGTCACTACCCGATGATAAGGAGCTTATTGTCTGTGCAATAGCTGTGGGAGATATGGCATTTGCAGCTTTTCCGGGCGAACCGTTTACAGAAGTGGGTAGGCAGATTAAAGCAAACTCTCCCTTTGCTCTCACTATTCCCGCCTGCTGTGCAAACGGCTATGAGGGATATTATCCGATGCAGTCGGCGTTTTCCGAGGGCGGATATGAGGCACTCACCTCAATGTACGCAGAAGGGACTGCCGAGTTGCTTATTGAAGACTCCCTCAAAATACTCAAATCTCTTTGTGACAGACAGTAAATAGTAATATACTTAAAAAATATAATGGAGGGGAACAAATATGAAAAAACTTACAGCACTTATCCTTGCGTGCATTATGCTCTTTGCACTTTGCGCCTGCGGAGGAACAGACTCACAAAAAGACGGAGCAGGCTCATCCCCTGTCCCTGAAGGAAAGCAGATTCCCGATGATGCGGTTCTTGATATCGTGGTAGCAAGTCATCCTTCGTGGCCATATTCGGACGACTTTAAGGTCTGGCAATATATCAGAGAAAGCATCGGCGGAACTCTCAATGTAACGGGAGTACCGATAGGTGACTTTTCAACAAAGTATTCTCTTATGATGGCATCACAGGATTCTTTCCCGGATCTCATAGGCTTCCAAGCACCTTCAGCCACCTTCAGCGCATATTGCAATCAAGGTGCCAATGTTGCACTTGATGATTATCTTGAGTATCTTCCTGATTATACGAAATTCTGGGATAGTCTTCCCGAATCCGAACAATGGATGAGAGAGGTCAAAAAAGAGCGTAACGGAAAGGTGTACTATGCACCGAACTACGGTATGGAGCGCAGTACCAATGTACGCGCCTGGTTATATCGCAAGGATATATTCGAAAAGCATAATCTCAAGACACCGGAGACGATAGATGATCTCTACAAGGTTTCAAAGAAACTCAAAAGACTATATCCCGATTCTTATCCTTTCTGCATCCGTTCAGGACTTAACACCCTTAACGGAATAGGCTCTTCCTGGAAGCCGAACTTCCGTTATAATGTATATTACGACTTCGAAAACGGAAAGTTTTGCTATGGCGCAGCAGAGGATGTTATGCTTGAAGTGATAACCTTCTTTAAGAAGATGGTAGCAGAAGAGCTTATTCCCACAAACTTCTTGAATATTCCGACAACGGAATGGGAAGAGCTCGTCACAACAAACCGCGGTTTTATAATGCCTGAGTATCAGGTGCGAATCGACTACTTCAATTCCCTTACACGCAGCAATTTCCCGGAATTTAATCTTACTGCGATGAAACCGCCCTATGCAGAAAACGGACTTGGTGTTCCGATGATGAACAAAACCAACTTCGACCCGATAGGCTACGGTGTCTGCAATACAGGTGATGAAACGAGCATAATTAACTCAATGCGCTTTATCAACTGGTTCTATACAGATGAAGCTGCAGAGCTTCTTTCCTGGGGGAAAGAAGGCGAGACATACGAAATCAAGAACGGAGAGAGAGTGTTTATCCTCTCATCGGAAGATGCAACTCCACAGACTTTATATGGTATGAGAACCATCGGTTCATATCTGCGCGTAGATCCGGAGGTCGTAGACGCATCGTCTTCAAAGGAGCAGGCATCCGTAACAGACTTTATCCTCGAAAACACCTATTCAGAGCTTGATCCCACATTATATATCAGATTTACCGAAGAAGAACAGAAAAAGATTTCCGATCTCAACACATCAATCAGTACTTTCGTTCAGGAAAATATATCAAAGTTCATTCTCGGTCAACGCCCGCTTTCAGAGTGGAAGAGCTTCCGTGAGGAGCTTTTGGAATTGCCGGTCGATGAGCTTCTGGCAGTATATGAAAGCGCATACGAAAGCTACAAATAATTAAAAAGCAAAAATACCGGGTAATAACTTTTGTCATTGCCCGGTATTTTTAAGCTCAAATCGGATTGTTCAATTATACTGTAAATGTACGGAGAAGATTATAGAAATTGAAATAATAGATTTATATATATCCATTTGTTGGAGAAAAAACAAACATATGCTCACATTGACGAAGCAAAAAACGGGAGGCACAAAACGAAAAATGGCAGAGTGGATATGCTATCCGGCTCAATTACAAAAAGTATGCTTCAAATGGTAATACCAATAATGATTACGAACGTTATGCAGTCACTTTTTAGCATTATGGACATGTCGGTTCTGGGGAATTTGGTAGATGATGAAGCGGTAGGAGCAGTTGGCGCATGTGCTTCGTTAATATTTTTATGCACAGGAACACTTACCGGGATGTCTACAGGAGCAAATGTGCTTGTTGCAAAGCGTATAGGTGAAGGAAACATTGAGAAAACAGAAAGGGCTATCGGAACAGCCATCTTGTTTTCAATCGTTGCCGGTTTTTTATTGCTTACTATCGGGGTGAGTTGTGCAGAAGTTTTTTAAGATGGACCAATTGCCCCGGAAGTCTTCTTGGCAAAGCGGTAACTTACTTCAGAATATATTTTCTTGGTGTGCCTATAATTATACTGTATGACTTTGGTGCAACCATATTGAGAGCTTCCGGAGAACAAGACGCCCGATGATTTTTCTGATAATAGGCGGAATTGTAAAAGTCATATCAAATATAATTTTTATAACAATATTCGATATGACGGTGGAAGGTGTTGCAATTGCAACTATTGTTTCCAATGCAATAGCATGCGGTTTAATACTGAGTGTTCTTTTAAGGAGTAAGGATAAAATCCATGTCAGCTTTAAAACGTTAAAGATATGTTTATCAGACCTTAAAGAGATATTATTTGTAGGTGTTCCGGCAGGGCTTCACTTTACGTTTTCCTCCCTTGCAAATGTAGTGGTGACATCGGCGGTAAACGGTTTTGGAGCGCATGCCACCACAGGTGTTCCCATTGCCAGTCAGTTTGATATGATACTTTATCAGACAAGCAATGCGCCTTCGCTTGCTACCATTTCATATGTTGCTCAAAACATAGGAGCAAAGAACTATAAACGCGCAAAGTCGGCAGTTTCAAAGTCATTGATTATCACCGTAGCTTTTGGGTTCTCGCTCGGGATAATTTTTGCAGTTTTCTCAAAACAGCTTTCCGGACTGATAACCTCCACCCCTGCAGTTATCGAATATTCCTGTCAAAGACTGATTATTATAGGTCTTACATATTTCCTATGTGGAATAAATGATGTTATAGGCGGAGCACTTCGCGGTATGGGAAATCCGATTGTTCCAATAGTGGCAACCTTTATTTATATGAGCATTCTGCGGATTGTGTGGGTTTATAGCATTTTTCCGCTTTTCCCCAATTTAACATTTTTATATTTAGTATGGCCTGTTGGTTGGGTGCTATCAACTATAACACTGCTTATTGTATATTTTCCTGCTATGAAAAAATTGCAAAACATGGTATAATATGCTTCAGTAAAATGATTTTCAAACAAAACAGAAGGAGTTTTTTTAATATGAACACCACAAAAATCAATTCAAACGGAGTAAAGATAATAGCACACAGAGGTTTAAGCGGTATTGAAAGGGAGAACACGTGCCCTGCATTTGTCGCCGCAGGTAACAGAAGTTACTTCGGCATAGAAACCGATGTGCACGTCACAAAGGACGGGAAGTTTGTAATCATCCACGACGATACGACAGATAGAGTTACTTTGGGGAAAGAAAATGTCAATGTGGAAAAAAACGACTATTCAAAAGTAGAAGGAATCATACTTCCCGATCTGGACAAAACAACAGACAGAAAAGACATAAGGATTCCGTTGCTTTCGGAATACATTAAAATCTGCAAAAAGTACGAAAAAATCTGCGTGCTCGAATTAAAGAATCATTTCAAAGAATCGGACATAGAAAAGCTGATAGATGAAATCAGAGCTTTGGAATACCTTGACAATGTTATTTTTATTTCATTTGATTTTGAAAACTGTGTGAACGTAAGAAAGCTTCTTCCCGAAAACGACGTTCAGTTCCTCACATCAAACGAAATTACGAAGAATCTCATCGAAAACCTTGTGGCAAATAAGCTTAACCTCGATATATACTATAAGCATCTGAATGCAAAGAACGTGGAGCTTCTTCATTCAAAGGGAATCAAGGTTAATTGCTGGACTTGCGACAATAAAGAAGGTGCCGAAAAATTGGTTTCCTACGGTGTAGACTTTATAACAAGCAACATTCTGGAATAATCTTTATCCCCCACCATACCCGATAAATGCGATGAATCATAACAAAACTGACATCACTTTTTAAGTAATGTCAGTCAGACTGTCGAAAAAGGTGCGAGACCACAAGCGAAGAAACATATGTAGGGAACGACGACCGATCGTTCCGTCTCGGTTTTTTCGCAGAACCTAATTTCAAAAAGACGCATAGTTTTCACAAAAGTCCTTGAAACATCGAGTTTCAAGGACTTTTTCGCTTGTTTTTCCCGAAGTGTCACCTCTCGATGTATCAACATACACCT
>JAFSEA010000055.1 GCA_017435965.1 Oscillospiraceae bacterium | reverse complement strand
TGCTACAATATCCACGGCGATTGAGTTCCTTTCGTTAGAGTGTTGTTGTGGTGACTTTATTCTAACTTACTCAGTCGCTTTTTTCTATATCTTTGGTCTCACATCTATTGTAACATTACAAAACTTTTTTTGATTTTTTTAAATTTACTATTGACAATCGGTATACTTTGTATTATAATAGCTATTGCTCATTTGTTTGAGTACAAAATATGGCGGTGTAGCTCAGTTGGCTAGAGCATTCGGTTCATACCCGAACGGTCACTGGTTCAAGTCCAGCCGCCGCTACCATATGCGGGGCGAGACTTAGCCTTGCTCCGCAATCAAAACGGCCCGTTGGTCAAGCGGTTAAGACACCGCCCTTTCACGGCGGTAACAGGAGTTCGATTCTCCTACGGGTCACCATATTGCAAGAAATAAGAAGGTAAATTCGATTGCGCAACGCTATTGTTTTTATTTTCTTATTTTTGCTATATAGCGATTTTTTCCGAAAGGAGGGTGCTCACTTGCTTAAATTCATTGCCGTTTCAGATTTCAGATGCGATTATGAAAAACATAATGAATCCTGCATTCCCGAGGTTTCACAGAAAAAGCTTGATTTCATTGAGGAAGTCACAGGGAAGAATGTCCGTTTCATCGCAGACCTGGGCGACTCTTTGAGCGAAAACATACCTCCAGAAAACGCTCCCGAGCTTTTCAAAAACATCTTTTATGCTTATGACCGCATAGCCGACATTCATTCCGTTATGGGCGAGCACGATTTTCTCCTCACAAAGGAAAAATATCTCGATCTCAATGATTATGCTATGCGTTATCGTGCTTTCGACCATTCCGACTATCGTTGCATCTTCCTCGATTCTTGTGTTAAGGATTCCGATGACAATGTGTATTTCGAGATTGACGATGAGCAGATTATGTGGCTATCTCGTCTTCTCGGCAAATCTCACCGCCCTGCAATCATATTCACCCACGCACCCATTGCAGTTTCAGACTCCACAGATGAAGATAAAACCATCAAAAATTCCTCAAGGCTCCGTGAGCTCATCGAAACAAGCAACAAGGTTTCCCTTGTTGTGTCCGGTCATCTCAACCACAGCGACTTTGTTTACTCGGGCAACGTGCCTTACATAACGCTCGCTCCCATGTGCGGAAGCGATGATGCCACCTTTGCGGAAATAACCGTTTCTTCCCGCGGCGTTGATATAAAGGGCTATGGTAACCAAAATTCTCACACCGTCCCGAAAACAACCGAAAAGGTCACAAAACCCACTTTCTTTTCAAAACTCCGAAAAATTTTCAAACGCAAATAATAAAAGAGCTATGACAGATTTAAATTTCCGTCATAGCTCTTGTTTTATATGTTCTCTTACCAGGATTTGAGATATGTCTCCTGCTCCTCTGTGAGATTATCAATGGTAATTCCCGATGCAGAAAGCTTCTCGCTTGCAACAAGCTTGTCAATCTCTGCCGGAACTTCATAAAGTGAAGCCTCGGGAATTTCCGGAAGACGTGCGATATACTCCATCATAAGTGCCTGAACAGCAAAGCTCAGATCCATAATCTCTGCAGGATGACCGTTTCCTGCGGCAAGGTTTACAAGTCTTCCCTCACCTAAAAGATTGAGAATTCTTCCGTCAGCCATACGATATCCTTCTATGTTGGGTTTTCTCACTTCCACATCAACGGAAAGAGCTTTTAAGTCAACCTTGTTTATCTCGCAGTCAAAATGACCTGCGTTTGTGAGAAGAACGCCGTCCTTCATCTTTTCAAAATGACGCTTTGTTATAATATCACGGCAACCTGTTGTTGTTACAAAAATATCACCCTCAGACGATGCTTCGTCCATACTCATCACAGAATAACCCTCGGCATATGCCTCAAGGGCGCGGAAGGGATCTGCCTCGCAGATTATAACATTTGCACCGAGACCCTTTGCACGGAGTGCAACACCTCTGCCGCAGAAGCCATAGCCTGCAACAACAACCTTTTTCCCTGCAATGAGGCAGTTTGTTGTGTTCATAATGGCATCCCAGACCGACTGACCGGTGCCGTGGCGGTTGTCAAAAAGATGCTTGCACTTTGCATTGTTTACTGCAAACATCGGAAAATTGAGCTTCCCTGCCTTGTCTCTTGCCGCAAGTCTTGCAACACCTGTTGTTGTCTCCTCGCATCCGCCGCGGAGGTTTTCTGCAAGTTCCGGTGATGAGCCGTGGAGAATTGCAACAAAGTCACCGCCGTCGTCAATAATTATATCAGGCTTGCAGGAAAGAGTTTCTGTTAAGTGGGCGGTATATTCTTCCTCATTTGCACCGTGGATTGCAAAAGTATCGATTCCGAGAGTAACAAGTGCCGCCGCAATATCATCCTGGGTGGAAAGCGGATTACAGCCTGTTGCATAAACCTTTGCACCGCCTGCCGCAAGGGTGAGGGCAAGGTATGCTGTTTTTGCCTCAAGATGTATTGACATCGCAATTTTCATTCCCTCAAAGGGACGCTCTTTCTTAAATCTCTCACCAATCGCCGAAAGCACGGGCATATATGATTTTACCCATTCAATCTTCTTTATTCCCGACGGTGCAAGAGATGCATCTTTTATAATACTCATAGTTTCATCAACTCCTATGATATATAATACATAATCCGAGCCGGATTTTCAAGAAAAATCGAAAAAAGAAAAAGGGCGGAGCATTCCTCTGCCCTAAAAAACAAAACGTTATCTGATTGTGCCGGGGTCGCTCATTCCCGCAACCGCCTTTACCCATTCTTCAACTATGGGATTTTCGTGTACCGTGCCTTCTTCATCTGTGTAAGATGCTACAATCGCTTTGATTGCAATAAAATTATCAGCTTCAAACGTCAAAATGAGCTCTTCCGAACTATCTTTAGCAATAGAAAATCCCTCTGACGTATTAAAGACCTTAATAAAATCAACTGCTGTACGACCAGCCCTGGACGGTGAAATAGTCATATAATCCGTTTTGATAAAATCCCATTCCTCGTCAGTATTATATCCAATAGCACATAACTCTACTGACTTCACTTCTTTACCCGTCTTATTTTCAATCGTCAGCACTAATCCGTCAGGTGCCGAGAAAGCATCTGCACTCATATCTTTCGCAACAGATTTATTTACTATTTTCACGTCAAATGTATCCTTTGCTTCAACAGCCTCAACTGCCTGAAGCTTTTTCTCGCCTTCTTCTGTTATGTTCGCTCGCATTTCTTCCTCAGTAATTGTTTCTTCGGTTTCTGTTTCGATTGGTTCTTCTGCCTCTTCCTCTTCAACCTCAACTTCTGCCTCTTCCTCTACTTCCTTTTCATCAATCTTAACTTCTTTTTCTTCTTCCTTTTTATCAATCTTAACTTCAGCCTGCTCTTCCGCTTCGTTTTCTTCAAGCTTCATACCAAAATCTTTTTCTTCCTCGTTATCCTCACGAATCACCGATACGGCTTCTTCCTTTTTGTCTTTGTCCGATTTTTCCCCACTCGAAAGTCCAAAATATACTGCCGCCGAAATTGATGCAATTGCAACAAGCACAAGTGCAATAATAAGAGCAACAAGCCCCTTCTTTGATTTTCCTCCGGTTGCATTGGTTGGTGCAGTTGCCGGTGTGTAAGTTGTGTTTTGACTATAATTACTACTCATTTCTTTATCCTCCGTTTTTTGTTATTTTTTATAATTACTTTTTTCCTCCTTTTCACCATTATACTCAATATTTTAAGTATAGTCAAGAGGTTGAGTATGATAATATCATTATGGTGATTGAAATGATAAGCTACAAGCCGTTTTACGAAACGCTGTTCAAAAAAGGGATAACCGAATATCATCTCATCTTCAAGCAAGGTTTCTCGGCAAACACACTTCATCGTATGAAAAAGGGTGAAGCGATAAATACAAAAACCCTTGATGCCCTCTGCTACGCCCTTGATTGCGATATTTCGGACATAATCAAATTTGAAAAAGAATAGCATCCGTATTTGAAACAACCAAAATACGGATGCTGTTTTTGTAACTGAAAAAGGGTAGCGAATCTCGCCACCCTTTAAAAACTATGTAATGTGTTTTTTGAATTTACTCGAAAAACCACGGAATTAAATTTGATTATCGTTAACTTTTGTAGTTCCGTAGTTGTCTATAATTTGCATCTCATTATCGCTGAGTCTGAAGCCTTTAAACAAAAGCCAGTTTTTAAACTGCATTTTTACATCGGCAGAAATATTTGCACTTCCGTTTACAATAAACCATATTCCACGAAGCTTATCTGAATTTTGCGGATTGTCTATAAATCCCTGAGAATTGTTGAAGTAATTCATAAAAGCAAATACTTTTTCAGCAGAGGTGTTTTTTGTAACATCCTCCAACACATATTGCCAACTTACACCCATTTCATTTTTCTTCTTGTTTGTTGAAGTAACAATCACAAGCACAACAATTACTATGATTAAAACTATAATTATGGGCAAAAAAGATAAAAGTGAACTATACCACACCATCGCCATAATAAAAACCTCCTTTTGGAGAATTATACCATTTCTTCCCCAAAAAATCAACATCCCCTCAAATATTCACACAGATTTCACAAATCAAAAAAAAGAAAAGGGACGGTCGCACAGATAAAAACACTTCTGAGTTGAGTTTTCGGGCGGTTTGTTATATAATTAAACAGAACTTGTTTTAAATCAGGCTTTCACGGAGGGAAATACCGATGCTGATGCAGGAAAATAATTATGAATTCAAAAAAAGACTCCTCACCGTCCATAAGGAAGGGGTTCGTGATTTTGCACTTTCCCCCACAGAAAATGATTATATAATTCACAATGGTTTTTCCATAGTCCTTCCCAAGAGCTTCGGTGATGTAATCTCCACCGCCGCATCGGATTTCCTTGATTATCTCTTTACATCAATGGACATTTCCGCAATGCTTGTAAAAGAGGTCGGCAACCTTTCCGCAAATGCCGCAATACTCACAATTTCAGAGACTTTGAATGAAGATTATGTAATCACCTTCGGTGATGTTATCACAGTATGCGGAAAGAATGAACGGGCAGTTGCACAGGCTCTGTATTGCCTTGAAGATAAAATGAATTTCCGGAGAGCACCATTTATTGAAAAGAATGAAATACGCCACACCTTTATGTTCTCTCCACGTATGGTGCACCCGGGATATGGTGTTGATGAATTCCCGAATGAGCACCTTGCCGCCATTGCTCACGCAGGAATGGATGCGGTGCTTGTTTTCACAACAGGTGTTAACGAAACTCCCTCGGGATTTCTCGATTTCAACGAGCTTGTTTACCGTGCAGGAAAATATGGCATAGATGTTTATGCCTATAGCTATATGCCCTGCTCTGCACACCCCGATGATGCGGATGCCCGGGAGAAATACGACAGTCTCTATGGTGAGGTCTTTAAAAATTGTCCGGGACTTCGCGGAATTGTTCTTGTCGGCGAAATTGTCGGCTTTGAAAGCAAAGATCCGCGGACTCACTTCAGAGATCTCTATGATCGTGAAGCTTTTCCCTCCGACAAACCTCACCCCGGTTTCTGGCCTTGCTGTGACTATCCCGACTGGCTTGAATGTATTAAAAAATCAGTTTATAAATACAATAAGGACGCAGACATCGTTTTCTGGAGCTACAATTGGGGTTCTGCACCCACAGAGGAAAGGCTCAAGCTTATAAAAAATCTCCCCACAGATGTTTCCCTCCTTGTCACATACGAGATGTATGAAACCTGCCGCCGCGGGAAAATAAAAGAGGTCTGCTCCGACTATACTCTCTCCTTTGCAGGACCCGGGCACTACTTCACAAGTGAGGCAGAAGCCGCAAAAAAACGAGGTCTTCGCCTTTATGCAATGTCAAACACGGGCGGTCAGACCTGGGATATGGGGCTTATCCCCTATGAGCCGATGCCATATCAATGGATAAAGCGCTATAAAGGTCTTCGCAAGGCGCATGAAGAATGGGGACTTTGCGGACTTATGGACTCCCACCACTATGGTTTCTGGCCCTCATTTATAGGTGACCTTTCAAAGCAGGCTTTCATAAAAGAAAAAGACGATCTTGAAAAAAGTCTTTCCGAAGTCCTTTCTTCAAGATTCGGTGCAAAATCCGTATCCACAGTTGATGCCGCACTCCGAAAGTGGAGTGAAGCAATAGAATACTTCATCCCCGGCGATGATGACCAATACGGACCTTTCCGCGTCGGCCCGTCATATCCCTTCTGCCTTGTGCGGATGAGAAAGCCACCATCAAACAAGTATGCTCATTTCGGCAACAATATCCTGAACATAAATTATCCTGCAGGAAATACAATGGGTGCAACAAGAGTCACAGGTCGCGGTATGCTCTCAAGTCTCCGCATAGGCGAGGAAATAAAATCGCTCCATATGATGCGAAATCTTATGGAAGAGGGTGTTGCACTTCTTGAAACAATTCCCGAAAATGATAGAAACAAAGAGCTTTCCTATCTCATAAATCTCGGCAAATATATCTGCTGTTATGTGCGTACCGGAATAGGCGCAAAGGAATGGTTCCGCATAAAAAACAAACTTCTCTCGGTAGAAACAAGAGAAGACGTTGCACCGCTTATTGAAAAAGCACGAAACCTCCTTCTTGAAGAAAGAGCAAACGCAGAAGCCGCAATTGAATTCGTAAGGCTCGATTCTCGTCTCGGCTGGGAGCCTTCAATGGACTATCTGGGCGATGAAAAGAGCATACGGTGGAAAATCGATTTTATAGACTATGTGCTGAATTCCGAGCTCCCGAGCTTTGAGAATGCATCAGCTTCCCATTGGCAAACCGAATAAACCAAAAGGACCGACTCAGAAACAAAGTGAGCGGTCCTTTTTTGCAACATAAACCCAATCAAATATTCACACAGACATTTATCTCATCTTCAAGCAAAGTTTCTCAACACTCGTCAAGAAGCTTCTCAACCAATGAGTTATCTTGTGAAATCAGATACATCAGCTTTTTCGCCGTCGGTGTCGGATTGGATTTGCCACACTCCCACGCCTCAACAGTACGGGAAGAAACTCCAAGCACCGAAGCAAATGCCTTCTGTGTCATTGAAAGCTCCTTTCTCATTTCAGAAACATTGATTTTAGGCAATGCACGCTTTCTTATGAATGTTTCTCTGCTCGCTTTGCCTTTTTCATATGCCAATGCCTCCTCGAGCCCATCCATTATTCCCGAAAACACATCGATATTTTTAAAATTTTCTTCAATTTCATTCATCGACAGCGAAGATTTAAATTGTAACTCCTGCATTATCTCACTCCTCCTTTATCCTCTCTATCATCACTCTTATAGCTGCGGTTTGCTCCGGGGTAAGATTCTCCTGTATATTCTTAGGATATGCAAAAAGAAAATATATTTTCTCTTTTTCAAAAACATCCAGATATATTACCCTGCCACCTCCGCTTTTACCTCTGCCCTCAAGCTGAATGCGAAGCTTTCTTGCTCCGCCTGTTCCTTTTATAACATCCCCACTCTGTGGATTTTCAAGCAACGCAAACTCCAGCATCCTTAAATCTTCCGCATCCAACCCCATTGCTTTCCAGCACCTCAAAAACGGTGCCGTATGCACAAATTCTCTTATCATCCCAACTACACTCCGCACAGTAATATCACAACCTCATTATATACGATATTATCGTATATGTCAATGTAATTTCTTTCATTTCGCTCCCAATGCTGCTACAATCAAATATTCACACAGATTTTACATAAAACCTCTTTTTATTCATATTAAAATGTGATATACTTATCAATATAATGGATAAGTATATTTTTCTTGAAAGGAATTGTTTTATAAATGGGTATCATTTCAAAGGTTTTCGGAACAAAAAGTGAGCGTGAGATAAAGAAGCTTCTCCCGCTTGTTGAAAAAACAGAGGCACTTGCAGATGAGTACCGTGCTCTTTCAAACGAAGAGCTCACAGGTAAAACAGAGGAGTTTAAGACTCGTCTTTCAAACGGCGAAACGCTTGACGACATTCTCCCCGAGGCATTTGCAACCATCCGTGAGGCGGCTTTCCGCGTTCTCGGGCTCTATGCATATCGTGTTCAGCTTATCGGTGGTGTCGTCCTCCACCAGGGACGAATTGCGGAGATGCGAACAGGTGAAGGTAAAACACTCGTCGCAATCTTCCCCGCATACCTCAATGCTCTCACAGGTAACGGTGTCCATATCGTCACCGTAAACGACTATCTCGCAAAGTATCAGGGCGAGCTTATGGGAAGAGTTTTCCGTTTCCTCGGTATGAGCGTTGGCGTTATTGTTCACGGTCTTACAAACGAAGAACGCCGTGAGGCTCATTTCTCCGACATTACTTATGGTACAAACAACGAGTTCGGCTTTGACTATCTCCGCGATAATATGGCAATTTACAAATCCGGTATGGTAGGGCGTGACAACCACGCCTTTGCAATCGTTGACGAGGTTGACTCCATCCTCATAGACGAAGCACGTACTCCCCTTATCATATCAGGTCAGGGAGACAAGCCCACCTTTGTATATCATCAGGCTGATTCTTTTGTCGCCTCTCTTAGCAAAAACGTTGTCAGAAGTGTTGACGAGAAGGAAATAAGCGACAATATGGACGGTGACTATATCGTTGACGAAAAGGCAAGAAGTGTAACCCTCACCGCCTCCGGTATCGCAAAGGCAGAAAAGACATTCGGTCTCGAAAACCTTTCAGACCCCGAAAACGCAGAGCTCTATCACCACATAAATCAGGCTCTCCGCGCCCGTGGCATTATGAAGAAGGATATTGACTATCTTGTCCGCGACAATCAGATTATCATCGTTGATGAATTCACAGGTCGTGAAATGATAGGAAGACGTTATTCCGAAGGGCTCCACCAGGCGATTGAGGCAAAAGAGCGTGTCGATGTTCAGAACGAAAGCAAAACCCTTGCCACAATCACCTTTCAGAACTATTTCAGAATGTATGATAAGCTCTCGGGTATGACAGGTACAGCCCTTACCGAGGCTGCCGAATTTGAAGCGATATACAGCCTTGACGTTGTTGAAATCCCCACCAACAAGCCTATGATAAGAAAGGATTTAAACGACGCTGTATATAAAACCGAAGCAGGAAAGCTCCGTGCAGTCGTCAAACAGATTGAAGACTGTGCAAAGCGTGGTCAGCCCGTCCTTGTAGGTACAGTTTCCATTGAGAAGAGTGAGCTTGTTTCAAAGCTTCTTTCGAAGGCAGGCATAAAGCACGTTGTTCTCAATGCGAAGCATCACGATAAGGAGGCAGAGATTGTTGCACAGGCAGGTAAGCTCGGTGCTGTTACCATCGCCACAAATATGGCAGGACGTGGTACGGATATTATGCTCGGCGGCAATCCCGATTTTCTTGCAAAGAGCGATCTTCGCCGTCAGGGTATTGATGAAGACCTCATTGTGGATGCAGGCGGCTCTGCCCCCACAGATAACGAAGAAATCCTTGAGCTTCGTATGAAATACAAGGAGCTTTATCTTGCCCACAAAGAAAAGACAGATGCAGAAGCTGAACTTGTAAAAGCTGCAGGCGGTCTCTTCATCGTGGGTACGGAGCGTCACGAATCAAGACGTATCGACAATCAGCTCCGAGGTCGTTCGGGACGACAGGGCGACCCGGGTGCATCTCGCTTTTATCTCTCTTTGGAAGACGATATTATGCGTCTTTTCGGCTCTGAGCGAATTATGGGTATGATGAATGCCCTCGGTATTGACGAGGATACTCCCATTGACCAGAAGATTCTCACAAGTGCAATTGAGTCTGCGCAGAAGAGAGTTGAGTCGAGAAACTTCCAGATTCGTAAGAACGTCCTCCAGTATGACGATGTTATGAACAAGCAGAGAACAATCATCTATGACCAGAGAAAGAGTGTTCTTGACGGAAACGACATCCGTGACTCCATAAAGAAAATGATCCGTGATTCCATTGACGAATCTGTTTCTGAGCTTCTCGGAGGAGAAGAATATGTTCAGCCCGAGCACATCACCGCAGCAAAAGAAAAATTTGCAGGACTCTTCCTCCGTGAAGGTGATCTTAATCTCACACGAGAAGACCTTGACCGTGTTGACTACAATGTCGAAGATTTGAAGAGCGACCTTTATAACCTTGCCGAGCGCACATATGCAGAAAAGGAAAAAGAGTTTGGAAGCGAAGTTATGCGTGAGGTTGAGCGTGTCATTCTTCTCCGAAGCGTTGACGAGCATTGGATGGATCACATTGATGCGATGAGTGAGCTTCGCCGAGGCATCGGTCTTCGTGCTTACGCACAGCACGACCCTGTTATCGCATACAAAAACGAAAGCTTTGATATGTTTGAGGAGATGGTCTCCTCTATCCGTGAAATGACGGTAAGAAAGATTTTTGCCTTCCGTCTCAAAACCCCCGATGCGCCCAAGCGTGAAGCCGTTGCAAAGATAACTGCAACCGGTGGTGACGGCACGGAAGTGAAAAAATCTCCACGCCGTGTTGCATCAAAGGTGGGAAGAAATGATCCCTGCCCTTGCGGAAGCGGCAAGAAATATAAAAAGTGTTGCGGTGCAAACGAATAAACGTCCCTCTTATGGAGAAAAAGATATGAAAATCAAAAGAAGAATTCTTGCGTTGACGCTTGCTTTTGCAATCGTCACTTCAGCTTTGCCGATATCCTCGGCAGCCTCATTTTCTTATACCGATATGTCGGAACATCTTACTGTTGAGAAATATGAAATAACAGAGGTTGCCCCTGAAACATCATACCTTTCCCTGACCGCATCAAACGCATCGGGAAAGCAAGTTATCAATGCAGTAGCATTTAACCCTCAGAATCCCTATACTCAACTCCGTGCAGGAAAGAGTCAGGGGTATGTCTGGAGCACCCAGACTGTAAATACAATCGCAAATAATATGAGCAATGTGAGCGGCGGCGATGTCGCCGTTGCAGGAATAAACGGTGACTTCTTCACCTTTGGCGTTGGTGTCCCCCACGGAATATTTATCGAGGATGGGATAATACTCTCAACCCCTCCACAGTATTACGCCGCTTTCGGAATAACCTACGACAACAAGCCTTTTATCACCCGTCACGGTTCAATTCTTGACGAGCTCCTTCTTGTAAACGGGTCTTATGTGAACATAGCAGGCATCAATATGACTCACGCGGAAGATTCCGAGTCAATTATGCTTTATACCGCAGATTATGCAAGAGGCACAAAAACAGGTACTGACACCTATGAGATACGTTGTCGTGTGAATTCGGGCGAAGTGCGTCACGGCGGAACCGTAAACTTCACCGTTGAAGAGATAAACAGCGGCAAGGGAGATACCACGCTCGGAACAGGATATATCGTTTTTTCTGCCCGAGGTGCATCAAGCATAGCCACACTCAAACAACTCACCGTTGGCAGTACACACGAAATATCCTTCCGCTTCAATGAACTCTGGAGCAACGTAAAGTTTGCAGTCGGAGGCATTGAGCTTCTTTTAAAAGACGGCAAAGTCTATAGCACCACAGATAAATCAAGAAACCCACGCACCTCAATCGGCATCCGTGCTGATGGCACAGTTGTTATGGCAACCTTCGATGGCAGAGACGCCGGCGGTGCCAAAGGTATGACTTATAAAACTGCCGCGGAAGGTATGCTTGCCCTCGGTTGTGTTGATGCTCTCAATCTCGACGGTGGCGGAAGCACAACCTTTGTTCTTCGCACTCCCGGTGCAATGGAAACCAAAATTGTAAACAATGTATCGGGTTCATCCGCACGTCAGGTGGCAAATGCTCTCATTCTTATGAATACAGCTCCATCTACCAACCCGACCACCCTTTCGGTAAGTCCGCAAACAAGGCTCTGTTTCGTGGGAGGAAAATATAAGTTTTCTGTAACAGGTGCCTATGATGCAAACTATAAACCCTATGCAGTCCCCACCAATTTGGTATGGGGAACAAATTCCGAAGGTAACACAATGTCCGCAGACGGAATACTTTCGGCAAATACTGCCGGAAAAATCACCGTAAGCGCATCGGGTAACGGCGGAACCGGCACGGCAAGCGTTGAAATTGTGGACCGTGCCGACGCAATCAGCGTAAGCGAGAGCAAGCTCTCGGTGAAGCGTGGCGAAACCTTTGAGCTTTCGGCAAGTGCATCTCTCGGCGGAAAGAAAATTGAGGCTCCGGCAGAGGTCTTTCTCTGGCAGGCGCCTGCATCTCTCGGCGAATTTACCTCCCCCGGCAAATTCAAAGTTTCTGACAATGCAGTCTCCGGCGAAATTACCGTAAGCATCGGCGGCAAAAGCACAAAGGTTTCGGTGGATGTCGATATGCCGCCCGTCACAATAACCGGTTTTGAAGACAACAGCGTTATCTTCACTCCCGTTTCCGTGGGCACAAAAATAGCTCCGGGCGTGGCGATTGAATCCATCCTCAAATATGCACATACCGGAGAGAGGTCACTCAAAACCTACTATAATTTCCACAACACCACAGGCTCTGTAGCTTCCTATTATATGGTGGCAAACAGTTCCAAAAATCCGTCTGCCTTCCATATCAAAATAGCTCCAAAGCAAATCGCCATGATGGTATACGGTGACGGAAGCGGAGTTGAGCTTCGCAGTATCCTTGAGGATGCAAGTGGAAAGCAACATACCATCTCCTATGGTAAAATCAATCATACAGGCTGGAAATATATGACCGCAACCCTGCCTTCGGGAATTTCGGGAGAGATCTATCTGAAAGTGCCGGTATATCTCGTTTCAAATCCCTCCAGGAGAACAGCAGGTGCTCTGTATTTTGATGGACTCACGGCAATATATACCGAGAAAAATCTCGATACCACATCTCCCGTAGTCACAAAAACGTGGCCTCTGGACGGGCTGAAGATTGATTCGCCAACGCCCACCATAGGAATAATACTTTCAGATTCAAGCGGCATTGATGAAAAATCAATTCAGCTCTATATAGACGGGGTTCTCTGTGAAAATCCCACCTTCGATGCGACAAACACAAGGGTCTCACACACCGTGAGCGAGGCTCTTTCAAGCGGAGCTCATTCGGTTATGCTCTTTGCCCGCGATAAAGTAGGCAATCCCGTATTCCACAAGTTCGGATTTGAGGTATAGTAATGATAAAAGAACGAATCACAAAACTTCTCGAAAAAGTGAAGGAAAACGAGCTTGATGCCTTTGTCATCTCCTCTTATGAGAATTATCGTTACTTTTCGGGTTTTACGGGAAGTAATTGCACCCTCATCATCTCCGAAAAAGGTCTTTACGCTCTTACTGACGGAAGATACGATATTCAGATAAGAAATCAGGCAAAGGATTTTTCTCCCGTTGTGATTTCAAGGAGTATGACAAGCCACGTTGCGGAAATCCTGAAAAGCCTGCAATTTTCAAGAGTAGGCTATGAAACTTCAAATGTAACAGATTCATATATCCGTGCTTTGAAAGCGGAGAGTAATAACATTGAATTTGTTCCCTCGCCCGATTTTGGCGAGGAAATCCGTGCGGTGAAGGATGAGGAGGAAATAACTTTTATCCGCCATGCAGTCAAATGTGCAGACGATGCTTTTGCGGCTTTTCTTCCGCAAATCAAAAAAGGTATGACAGAGCGAAATGCGGCAGCACTTCTCGAATATGAAATGGCAAGACGTGGAAGCCGCAAGCCCGCCTTTGAAACAATTGCCGCATCGGAAATCCGTGGCTCAATGCCACACGCCGAGCCGCAGGATATTGAAATTCCCGAAAGCTGTCTTATGACCTTTGACTTTGGTGCAACGGTAGACGGCTATATGTCTGATATCACAAGAACAATTCATATAGGAAATCCTTCCCGGGAGCTTTGCGAGCTTTGGGATGCTGTCTTTGAAGTTCAGCAAAAGTGCATAAAATACGCAAAGCCGGGTCTTACCTGCCGTGAGCTCGATGAATACCAGCGTTCTCTTTTTTCGGAAAATTCTCTTGATAAATATATTATGCACTCTCTCGGCCATGGTGTGGGTCTTGCAATCCACGAAGCTCCCACCGTTTCAAAACGCTCCGACACGCATCTTTCAAAAAATATGATTATAACAATAGAGCCGGGACTTTATGTTGAAAATCTCGGCGGAGTAAGAATTGAAGATACGGTGCTTATCACGGAAGACGGTGCTGTTGCTCTCACTCAATCCCCCCACAGAATAAATATCACTCTATAGGTGACTTATGAAAAAGAAAGTTCTTATCGGTATGAGTGGCGGCGTAGATTCAAGCGTTGCCGCATATCTTCTCACACGTGACTATGACGTTACCGGAGTCACTCTCCTTCTCCACGGAAATGATGACAAGGATGCCAAGGATGTATGCCAAAAGCTCGGCATTCCTCATTTTTCTTATAATGCCGAGGGTGAATTCCAAAAGTACGTTATAGAAAACTTCAAAAGTGAATATCTTAGTGCAAGAACACCAAATCCCTGCATTATGTGTAATCTCCATATAAAATTCGGTCTTATGGAGAAAATTGCAAAGGAGCGTGGCTTTGATTTTGTGGCAACAGGTCATTATTCGAGGCTTGTAAGCTTTGAAGATGAACTTTTCCCCGTAAGGGCAACCTTTGCAGAAAAAGATCAGACCTATGCCCTCTGCCGTCTTTCACAAAAGGAACTTTCACGTGCCCTTTTCCCTCTCGGTGAAATTTCCAAAAACGAGGTTCGTGAGATTGCGGAGAAACTCGGTCTTTCCGTTGCAACAAAGAAAGACAGTCAGGATATATGCTTTATTCCCGATGGCGATTATGCAAAATATATCGAAGACCGTGAGGGCGTTCAGCCAAAGGGTCGCTTTATCGGCCCTAAAGGTGAGGATTTAGGCGAGCACAAAGGTCTTCTTCACTATACCGTCGGTCAGCGCAGAGGTCTCGGCATTGCATACTCCGAGAGAATTTTTGTCTCCCGTCTTGACAAGGAGAAAAATCAGGTTATCCTCGGTCTTGAAGGCTCACAGTGTAAAACACAAATCACGGCAAATGCTTTTTCTTCCGTCAGCGAAAAACCGCTTCCCACCGAATTTTCCTGCCTCGGAAAGGTGAGATACAATTCCCCTACATCCCCTTGCAAGGTGAGATTTGAAGAAGATAAAATTATCGCAGAGTTTGAAGTTCCCCAGAGAGGAGTTTCCCCCGGTCAGTCTCTTGTTCTCTATGACGGTGAAAGACTCATCGGCGGCGGCTTTATTGAATAGAATGAGGTGTTTATATGTTTGAAAATATGCGTGCCGATCTTCGTGCCGCCCGTGAGCGTGACCCTGCAGCAAGAAGTAATATTGAAGTATTTCTTCTCTATTCGGGATTTCACGCCATTTGCCGACACAGAATAGCACACTTTTACTATCGACACAAGCTTTTCTTTCTTGCACGTCTCGTTTCGCAATGGAACAGGTTTTGCACCGGTGTTGAAATCCACCCTGCCGCAAAAATAGGTCCCGGTTTTTTTATAGACCACGGCACGGGCATTGTTATAGGTGAGACTACGGAAATCGGAGAAAACTGCACCATATATCAGAATGCCACCCTTGGCGGAACAGGTAAGGATGTGGGCAAGCGTCACCCCACCCTCGGTAACAATGTTATGGTAGGAGCAGGTGCAAAGGTTCTCGGTCCTTTTACCGTTGGCGACAACTCAAAAATTGCGGCAAACGCCGTTGTTCTCGACACCATTCCCCCAAACTCCACAGCCGTTGGTGTCCCTGCCCGTGTTGTGCGAAGAAACGGTGAAAAGCCGGCTTGTTCCGATCTTGACCAAATACATATTCCCGACCCCATCGCTCAGGAGCTATGCGCTATGCGTATACGTCTTGAACGTATGCAAAAAGAACTTGATGAATTAAAGGCAAGTGATAAAGAATGACGGATTTGTTCCGCGAAGCCCCCACTTTCAGCGAAAGCTCGCGTTTTGAATATGCAAAAGCCGTGACCGCCCTTGCGGAAAACGGCTTTTCTTCATATATAGTTAAGGAGGCAGAGCATCCTCTCGCAAAAGCTCTCGGTTTTCCATTTACTGCCGCAAATCTTCCCACCCCTTCAATTTCAAAAGAGTATGTGGGAAGCGATTCACTCTGTGAAATTTCAAGACTCCGCATAAACGTTCTTCCTTCGCTTCCCTTTTTCGGACTTATGTTTGTTCCTCACGGTGTGACTCCGCCCTATAATCTTTGTATTGCCGCCCACGGAAACCTCGGCACACCGGAGCTTATGTATGGTATGCACGGTAAAAACGGATACTCAAATCTTATTCCGAGACTTCTTGCAAAGGGAGTGTGCGTTTTTGCACCGCAATTTCTTATCTGGAACTGTGGCATGAGTCCTGCCAAACCTCAATATGAAACAGCTTTTAACAGACAGCTTATTGATGAAAAGCTAAAGTCCCACGGCGGCGGAATCAACGCCCTTGAAATTTTTTCAATCACAAGGTGTGTTGATGCACTCCTCAACCTGCATATATTTAATCGTGAAGAGCTTTCCGTTTGCGGAATGTCCTACGGTGCTCTTCTCACTCTCCGTGCAATGGCACTTGATAAAAGAATTAAAAAAGGTTATTTTATGTGTTGCTTCAACGGCGGTATTGATGACCGCTTTCCCGAATGGGAAATGCTCCCCAACCACCCGAAGTTTTATGACTCGGATATCGCAGGAATGTGTGCACCTCGTCCTGTTTTTGTTGAAGTTGCCGCAAAAGATGAGTTTTTCCCCCTTGACGGTGCAATCCGTATGGCGGAGAGAGCAAAAGCGAAGTTCAGAGCCGCAAATGCCGGAGAAAATTTTGTCTTTTCAATATATGACGGTTTTCATATCGTCCCGCCCGAAAGCCGAGGTGTGGATTTCATAACACAGCCTTATCTTTGAAATTTTGCTCTCACAAAGTTTCATTTTGCAAAAAACGAGCAATATTCTTTTATATTTTTGCCAAGTTTCAGCATTTTTTTGCTCATATTTCTCTTTTTATTTGACAATATTTTTTTTGATGCTATAATAAACTTATAGCGATGAACAAAAAAACAATTTATATATTGGAGGAAAAGAAAATGACACCTTATATGCAAAGAGTTCTTGACGAAGTCAAGGCACGCAACAAAGGCGAGGATCTCTTCATCCAGACTGTTGAAGAAGTTTTCGCAAGCATTGAGCCTATCGTTGCTCAGCATCCTGAATATGAAAAGGTAGGACTCCTCGAGAGAATGTGCGAGCCCGACCGTCAGATTTCCTTCCGTGTTACATGGCAGGATGATGCAGGCAACTGGCACACAAACCGTGGTTACCGTGTTCAGTTCAACGGTGCAATCGGTCCTTACAAGGGCGGTCTCCGCTTCCATCCCTCTGTTACAATCGACACAATGAAGTTCCTTGCTTTTGAGCAGACCTTCAAGAACAGTCTCACAGGTCTTCCCATCGGCGGCGGTAAGGGTGGTTCCGACTTTGACCCCAGAGGAAAGTCAGATAACGAAATTCTCCGCTTCTGCCAGGCTTTCATGACAGAGCTTTACCGTCACATCGGCCCCGACGTTGACGTTCCTGCAGGTGACATCGGTGTTGGTGCACGTGAGGTAGGTTACCTCTACGGTCAGTACAAGAGAATCAAGGCTTGCTGGGAAAACGGAGTTATCACAGGTAAGGGTCTTACATACGGCGGTTCCTATTTCCGTCCCGAAGCAACAGGCTACGGTGCAGTTTACTACCTCGAAGAGGTTCTCAAGCACTACGGCGACACAATCAAGGGCAAGACTGTTGCAGTCTCAGGCTTTGGTAACGTTGCATGGGGCGTTTGCGAAAAGGTTGCAGAGCTCGGCGGTAAGGTTGTCACAATCTCCGGTCCCGATGGCTACTGTTACGATCCCGATGGTATCGTAACAAAAGAGAAGATTGACTTCCTCCTTGAGATGCGTGCATCCGGCCGTGACCGTGCTCAGGATTATGCTGATAAATTCGGCTGCAAGTTCGTTCCCGGAGAGAAGGTATGGGGCGAGAAGGTTGATATCTGTATGCCCTGTGCATACCAGAACGAAATCGGCATGAAGGAAGCAGAGCAGATTGCAGCAAACGGTGTTGAGTATTACATCGAAGTTGCAAATATGCCCACAACAAATGAAGCTGTTGAATATCTCAAGAAGAACGTTAAGATTGTTGCTCCGTCAAAGGCAGTTAATGCAGGCGGTGTTGCAACATCTGCTCTTGAAATGGCTCAGAACTCCATGAGATACAATTGGGAGCCGGCTGAAGTTGATGCAAAGCTTCGCCTTATTATGAAGAACATCCACGACAACTCTGCAAAGGCTGCAGAAGAAGTAGGACTCGGCTATGACCTCATCGCCGGTGCTAACATCGCAGGCTTTAAGAAGGTTGCAGAAGCAATGCTCGCAGAAGGCGTATTCTAAATCTCATAACAAGTCAAAATCCTCGAAAGCTTTGTCTTTCGGGGATTTTTTTATTTACATCTGCGGCAAAATATATTAAACTAATATAAGTAACCTATGGTGAAAGGATGAAAAGCTTTGAGATTTTATGAAGACCTTAATCATATCCGGGAAAACCGACTTCCCCAACGCTCATATTACATTCCCGAAAATGAAGGGGCATATACTCTTTTAAACGGAGAATGGAATTTTAAATACTATGCCGAGGATTTTTTGGAAGATCGAGAAATTACCGCTTGGGACAAAATCCCCGTCCCCTCCTGTTGGCAGCTTTTCGGATATGAAAATCCCAACTACTCAAACGTAAACTACCCTTATCCCTGCGATTTTCCATATGTTCCCGATTCAAACCCCATGGGAGTTTATATGCGAAGCTTTGAGATTGAAAATATCGCAAATCGCCATTACATCGTTTTTGAAGGTGTCTCATCAAATCTCGAGCTTTATATAAACGATAACTATGTAGGCTACAGTCAGGGAAGCCATCTTCAGGCAGAGTTTAATATCTCCGCATTTGTAAAAAGGGGGACAAACACCGTCACCGCAAAGGTGCGAAAATGGTGCTCCGGAAGCTATCTTGAGGATCAGGACGCATTCCGCTTTAACGGAATTTTCCGAGATGTGTATCTCCTTTCACGCCCTGAAGGTCATATTGTTGACATACATATAACAACAGACGGCGATGTTATCACCGCAGAATACGAAGGCAACGCAAAGGTTTCACTTTTTGACGGAGAAAAGCTTCTTGGCACTACGGAAGCCTTTGGCAAAGCTGAATTCACAGTGAATAACCCCATAAAGTGGAATGCGGAAAAGCCATATCTCTATGAGCTTGTTTTTGAAAGCCTCGGTGAGGTCATAAGAAGAAAAATCGGCTTTGTGGAATATTCCGTAAACGAAGAATCTGCCTTTTGCGTAAACGGTGTCCCCGTAAAGCTCAAGGGAGTCAATCACCACGACACTCACCCCACAAAGGGTTGGTATATGTCCGAAGAAGACATTCTCACCGACCTTCGTCTGATGAAACAGCTTAATATCAACACAATCCGCACATCCCACTATCCACCGACTCCGAAGTTTCTTGATATGTGCGATGAGCTCGGCTTCTATGTAATGCTCGAAACCGATCTTGAAACCCATGGTCTCATCAACAGAACACCGAGACTCCACGCCACCCCCGATGAGCTTTCCTATGATATGTGTCAGAAGCCCGACGAGTGGCAGGGAAATCTCCCGGAATGGAAGGAATCTTATGTAGAGAGAATGGTTCGAGCCTATGAGCGTGATAAAAACCACACCTGCATTTTCAGTTGGTCAACAGGCAACGAAAGCGGACATTGTCTCAATCACTTTGAAATGATAAAATACCTCCGAAGTGTTGACAAAAAACGTCTTATCCATTGCGAGGATGCTTCACGTCTCAGCGAATTTTATCCCGAATTCTATGAAAGACCCGATATGTATTCAAGAATGTATGCCTCGGTTGCACACCTCGAAGAATATTCAAAGGATGAAACAAAACCACTTCCTCTGTTTCTCTGCGAATATTCACACGCAATGGGCAACGGTCCCGGTGATATAAAGGACTATTGGGATGTTATCTATTCTCACCCCAAGCTCATCGGCGGTTGTATCTGGGAATGGGCAGACCACACCGTGCTTTGCGACGGCGTTGCAAAATACGGCGGTGATTTTGATGAGCTTACTCACGATGGAAACTTCTGTGCAGACGGTCTTGTTTTCCACGACAGAAGCTTCAAGGCAGGTTCTCTCAATGCAAAAGCCACCTATCAGTATATGACCTGCTCCTTTGACGGCAAAAAAATAAAAGTCACAAACCTTTATGACTTCACAAATTTAAGCGAGTATACCTTCAAATATAAATATGAAGTTGACGGCGAAATTTCTTTTTCCGACACGCTCATCCTTGATATAAAGCCAAAAGAAAGTGCAGAAATACCCCTTTCCTTTGACCTTGTAAAAACCTGCGGGCTCGGCGCATACATAAACTGCTATCTCTATGATAAAAACGGCTATGAAGTCGCAACTTGTCAGCTTGATTGCGGTGCTGCCTGTGAAAATCGAAAAGAAGCTTCGACAAAAAACGTAAAAATCCAAGAGACAGATCACAATTTCATCATTTCTGCAGGAAATAATGTCTACACCGTCTCACGTCACTTTGGTGAGCTTACAAGCATTATAAAAGACGGAGAAGAACAGCTTCTCTCCCCCGTAAAGCTCACAGTTATGCGTGCCCCCACGGATAACGAAAGAAAAATAAAGGAGCATTGGTACAAAGCCTGCGGTGCCTGGGCAGAAGGCTTTGACAAGCTGTTTAATAAGTGCTATTCCGTCACTTCGGAAGGTAACAAAATCACCGTCACCGCCTCACTTTCGGCAATAAGCCGCATTCCGTTTCTTCGCTATACTACGGTTTTCACCTTCTTTGATGACGGAAGTGCAAAAGTCACCCTTTCCGGAGACATCCGGAAGGATTGCATATGGCTTCCGAGGCTGGGCTTTGAATTTTGCACTCCTTATACAAAGGATGAATTTTCTTATTACGGTATGGGTGATGGGGAAAACTACGTTGATATGCACAGCCACGCAAAAATCGGATATTTTGAAAGTAGTGCCGACCGCGAGTATGTAAACTACATCGTTCCCCAGGAGCACGGAAACCACATCGCAACAAAGCTTCTCGCAATGACCGGAGGTCTTTCCTTTGAATCACAATCCGGCTTTGAGTTCAATGTTTCTCACTATAGTGCAAAAACTCTTATGGAAGCAATGCATACCGACGAGCTTTCAAAGGAAGATTCCACCATTATAAGAATCGACTATAAGAATTCCGGTCTCGGCTCTGCCTCCTGCGGTCCCGAGCTTTTGGAAAAATACCGTCTGGATGAAAAGCATATCGAGAATTTTGAATTCTTTATCCGCTGATGAAAGAATTGCACAAATAATTCCGAATAAATATTTCATATAGATAATCACGGAGGAACACTTTATGATTTCATTTAAATGCAGAAACTGCGGAGGAGAAATCTCCGTTGATGCAAAGGGCGAGCTGTGCTGTCCTTATTGTGCTTCAACCTTTAATTTTTCCGATATGGACTTTGAAAACTACAAAAAATTCAGGCTTGATATGCTCAATTATCTTCGCGCTCTTGCCGACAAGGGAGATGATGCTCAGGACGATGCATTTATGTCGCTCTATGCCGAAAAGGTCTCCTTTCGTGCCGCAGACGGTCGCAGCATAGACATTACTTACCTCTTCAGCTTTGAAGAAGACAATATAATGTGTTATGTTGCAAAAAACAGCGTTGTCTTCATTTTCCCTGCAGCCGAAAGGGGTAAGCTTACCCTTATGCAGAGAAATCTCGATATGCTGGATTTCCCTGCCGCAGATATGAAGAATTTAAGAAAATACTTCCCCGATTTCAAGAGCATAATCGACCTGGATGGCGGTGGAGTCCTTGTCGCCATCAACAAGCCTGCAAATGTCTATCCCCTCTTCTCTGTGGGCAATCTCAGGGCAGAACACGTAGCTTGGATTGTTTCCCGTATGGAAAACCTGTGTTGTGTGTTTGAATTCAGCGATATCACTCACAACGGAATAACAATAAACAATCTGTTCATCAATCCCGCCACCCACGAAGCTTACCTCTACGGTGGTTGGTGGAACGCCTGCCGAAAGACTTACGCAAACAGCAAATCAGATCTGTATGCCATAAGAAAAGTGGCAAGTCTGGTCCTGGGCGAACATCGCAATGATATTCCCGATGAATTCAAAAGGTTTTTGAATGAAACTCCTGCCGCCGATGCGTACAGCGATTTCGAGAGATGGGATTATGTCATAGAAAAAGGCTTCGGCGGTCACAAATTTATTAAGTTTTCCAACAAATAGGAGGATGTTTTATGGGTTACGGAAGTTATACTGCTCACGATTGGGCAAAGCTCAGAGCAAGCAGAAAGCTCGACAGTTCAAGCACCAATCAGATTTTCACAAAATGTGATATGGACAAAAGATTTGACCCCGGACTCTTTGATAAAAGAGAAGCTCGTGACTCCGACGAGCATCCTGACTCAACACCTATCATTATCGGCGTTGATGTGACGGGCTCAATGGGATATCTTTCAACAAAAATCATAAAAGAATCGTTGAATGAGCTTATGCAGAATCTCTATTTTTCAAAGCCCATAAACGATCCGCAACTGTTGTTTGCCGCCATCGGCGATGCTTCCTGTGATTCTGCACCGCTTCAGGTAACACAATTTGAATCGGATATACGAATCGCAGAACAGCTTATGGATTTGTGGCTTGAAAATCGCGGAGGAGATGCTCCCGAGGATTATCCTCTTCTGTGGTATTTTGCCGATAAACATACCGATATAGATTCTTTCAATAAGCGTGGCAAAAAAGGTTTTTGTTTCTCAATAGGCGATGCCGATTGTCACCCCACCATTTCCGCATCTGATCTTCGCCGCATTTTCGCCGACGATGTTCCACACGATATGTCAATAGAAGAGCTTGCCGAAATGGGAAGCAGAAAATACGAACTTTTCCACATTATGATAGGTGAAAAACCAAATAAATTCACCCGAGTCATCCCCGGCAGAATTATTTACATAACTCAAAGTGATATAGATTACCTTCCCGACATTATCATAAGCACAATTATGCTTTCTCTGGGAATGGACAAAGACGAAGTTCTGAACAAGACGAATTCCCTCGCGAAATCCGTTGTGAAAAACGTTATCAACAGACTTTGTATCAACAATAAAACCACTATAGAATTTTAATTTTGGAGGTAACTTTTATGGGATACGGAAGCTATACCGCGCAGGATTGGGCAAAACTCAAAGCAAGCAGAGGTCTCTCCTCTTCTTCAAGCGCCAACCAGACCTTCACCCGTTCTGCCTACAGCGAAAAACTGGATTCTCGTTTTATAAGCACCCGTGAATCTTTTGATAGTTCCGATTCACCAAATTCAACCCCCATCATAATAGGTTTTGATGTTACGGGTTCAATGGGATATCTCGCAAACGAAATCGCCACCAACTCTCTCAACGAAACAATAATGCAGATACTTGCCAAAAAGCCCGTAAGCGACCCACATATGATGTGCGCGGCATTCACCGACCCCACCGAGCCCCTTCAGGCAACACAGTTTGAAGCAGATATAAGAGTGGTTGAACAGCTTCTCGATTTCAAACTCGGCGGTGGAAACGCCTATGCTTACGATACCCTTCTTTGGTATTTTGCCGCAAAACATACCAAAACAGACAGCTTTGAAAAAAGAGGAAAGAAAGGTATCCTGATCGGCATCGGAGATGAAATCTGTGGAGTGCCCAAGCATTATCTGAGTGCTATCAATATCAAAAATATATTCGGAGATAATATCTCCCACGACCTTTCCTTCCACGATCTTCTCAGCATGGCACAGGAAAAATATGAAGTTGTTCATATCGTTGTGGGACAGAAGTTCAGATTTGACCCCAGCAACTCCTACGCCTCATACGATGGCTGGGCAGAGGCTCTTCCCGGTCGTGTTGCAGGTCTTGAAGAACACAACATAAAATATTTAAGCGACCTCATAACAGCGATACTTCAACTGCTCAGCGGTGTCTCCAAAGATGAAATCCTTGCAGGTCTCCCCTTCGGAAAAAGAGGCATCATCAAAAAAGCAATGGAAGATATGTGCTGATTGTTTTTCTGAAAGGATAAGATACATTGATTTTTTCTGTTGTAGGCTGTAATTACGGGGACGAAGGAAAGGGACTTGTCACAGACTATCTGTGCAGTCGCTCTCCATCAGCCCTTGTAGTAAGACATAACGGTGGGGCACAATCCGGGCATACCGTGGAAGACTTTGACAAGCGTTTCGTTTTCCACGAACTGTCCTCGGGTTCTTTCCGCAACGCCGACACATATTGGGCAGAAACCTTTCTTCCCGATTTGTATAAGCTCGGGGATGAGTATTCTGATTTTTTCAATCTCTCGGGCATCAAAGTGAAAATTTTCGCCTCTCCCCTTGCCTGTATAACCACAATTGACGACATTCTCATAAATATGCTCCTCGAAGAGTCACGGGGCGACAAAAGGCACGGAAGTTGCGGAATGGGCATCAATGAGGCAGACACGAGAAACAAAGCAGGTTTTTTCATAAACCTCGGAACGCTTAAAACCATGTCGGCAGACTCTCTGTTCCTGGCTTTGAAGCACATACGAACCCATTATTCCGAAAGGCATATATGCGAATTGTCACTTCAGAACAAAAACAGCGAATACCTGACGCTCTTGCGGAACGATGATGTGCTGCGAAACTTTTCAGATGTGGTTTTTGACAATTTAAAGTATATAACCGTCGCAGCCGATGAAAAAGAGCTCTTCGGCAAATATTCAGACATCATTTTTGAAACAGGACAAGGGCTGCAGCTTGATTCTTTAAACGAAGAAAACATCCCTCATGTCACGGCATCAAGAACAGGACTCACAAATCCGGCAAAAATACTCAATAAACTGAATTTAAAACTTGACGGCGTTTTTTATGTAACAAGGAGCTATCTCACACGCCACGGTGCAGGTCCTATTGAAAATCAAAATGATTCCCTAAAGGATACCTATAAATTTTCCGACCTCACCAACATTCCAAATCCCTGGCAAGGCGAGATACGCTATGCTTATTTTGATACCGTGGAAAAATTTCTCAAACTCCCGAAAAAAGATGTTTCCACTTTGAATTATGGAATACAAAAAAATCTCGTCATAACACACCTGAACGAGACAAACGACTGTATGCTCTTTAAGGATAACAAAATTCCCGTCTCTGACTTCGCAAACAATCCAAATATAAAAGCTTTCTTTGATAAAGTTTACTTATCCTCAACACCATTCTCAAATGATTTTGTTCCATTTGAATAAAAACGAAACATTCCAAATATGCCGCAAAACACACATCATTCAAAAAAACGTGCACTTGTCAATTGACAAATGTGCGTTTTTTGTTAGTGAATGACCGCAATTTCGATAAAGATTTCTTATGGAGTGTTCCCCCCCTTGATCAATACGTTATTCTCCTTCAGAAATTGGTT
>JAFSEA010000054.1 GCA_017435965.1 Oscillospiraceae bacterium | reverse complement strand
TTTTTCCCGAAGTGTCACCTCTCGATGTATCAACATACACCTTCGGGTTCCATTCGGAAAATCTCACACCTTTTTGGACAGCCTCCCAGCGTGTCGAAAGTTTTTCGACACGCTGAAAACTCCTTTATGCTTTGTGCATAAAGGAGTTTTTTAATTTTAATCAGTCGGCATAAATTACTGCAACGTTTTCATCAGAATCACGGAACATCACATAGCCTCTGGCAACGGTTTCTGCATCCTCGCCTTTCTTTGCGGTGAACTGTCCCGTTCCTTTCTTTGCAATCGCCTTTGAATTACAGCTTCCAATCTCAGGCTTTCCGCTCTTTGCAAATACTATACCAGCTTCAATGAGTGTATAACCTTCGGGAACGTTATATGAAATAAAGTAGTTATCGTCGCTATTGTCTATTGCAACCGTGGGAGCTACCGTAACATCGCCTTCCGTTACCTCTGTGAGTGCAACATTGCCCCAGATGTAGAAGGAATATTTCTTATCATAGCTCACTATATTTTCTCCAAGCTTCCATGCCTTGAAGTTTTCACTTCCCGTGACAGTTACTTCATAGCCGTATTTTCCGCTTACCACAACATTTCCGCCAACTTTGACAGTATACACTTCTTCCGAATCATTGAAAAGGGCGACTGCACGGGTGAGTGCATTTATGATTGCATCATCGGCAACACTCCACTTATCAAATACAAAGCCCGTAAGTGAAGGATTGGCAATCTTTGCATCTGCAAAGGTTGTTCCCTTTGTCACCTGCTTGTTTGAGATGAGATTTCCGTTTCCATTGTAGAAGTAAACGGGAACTTCCGCATCGTTTTCCTCTGGAATTTTATCAAATACCGCGATAACAGCCGTGTTTGTATTTACGACAAATGTCTCCTTTGCGTTTGAAGAAAGATGCTTTCCGCTTGCATTTCTCCAATATGCAAATTCATAGCCATCATTTGCAGTTGCGGAAACCGTTACACTGCTTCCGATCGCTACATCCTTAACTTCGTTTACATCCGTTACCGTTCCGCCAACATCTGCAAAGGCTCCGAATTTTACCGTTGCAGCTTCAACAAGCTCACCAGCTCCCTTATAAGGAACTGTTATGTTTACGGTCTTTGACTTTGCCTTTCCGTCAACAATGGCGGTAACCGTAACTTTTGCGCTACCCGCCTTCTTTGCAGAAAGCTTGTAGGTTGTTGTGGTGGGATCGATTATAATTGAATAATCAGCCTTTTCAGCTTCTGTCAACTGCTTTACGCACACCACATTGGAAACCTCGATAACATCGGGGTTTGATGATGTGACCTTGATTATATCTGTCTCAGGCATTGTTCCGTCGTCCGCAAAACCAAAGCTTCTGTAAAGACCGTCATTCATAAGAGCACGGGCTGTTCCGTCAAATGCATCCCCTACCTCCATTGTTTCGGGGATTTCGTTTACTTCAACTTCGCTTATTGCAATCTCTGAAACTGTTGCAGGTGTGAAATCGAGAGATTTCGGTGTGAAAATATCCGCATAGTTATGAAGCTTTCTCATACGGAAGGAAATTTCAATATCGCCTGTGGGGAGGTAAAGTGTGTTGAGAGCTCTTGATGTGTATGCTCCGTCAATGACATATTCGGGAACGTGACAACAGGTGTCACCTGCATATTCACCGTTAATGTATATTGAATAATCGGCATTTGCAAACCATTTATATCCAGAAAAGTCTATATTATAATAGCCTTCGTGAGGAACTGCAATTTTGAAGGTTATGCGTGAATCCTTTGACATATCATCCGGGAAGTGTTTGCCCTTTGTGTAAATCTGTGCAACGCCCTTGTCGAACTGTGTGTAATAGCGGTTTTCAGGATACTCCGCAGTCTTTTCAAGAACCACCGCATAGCCTTTGGTCTTCCAGACCGAAGGTGCTGACTTGTCGGGGTAAGAAAGCCCGTCTCCCGCAAGACTCATTGAAAAAGCTACCGGTTCTTCTGCAGCTGTTACGTTGACCGTTGCAGTCTCTTCATAGAGAACTCCGTCTACCATAACCGAAAGCTTAACGGTTTTTTCGCCAACTCCGCAAGCGGTGATTGCCCCCTCATAATTTCCGTCATCACGGAGGGAATCGGATGTTCTGTTTATAATAAGGTCGTTATCGGAAGTGCTGACATCTATTGAGTTTGATGCATCGACTGTTGCATCGGACTTATATCCGTTTATGCGACGTCTTGTTCCGTCACTCATAAGTGCGTAAGCTTCAAACTCCGCTGTGCTACCATATTGCATTTCTTCGGGAAGTGTGTGTACTATATCAACACAGGTCACCGAATCCCCTTCAATCTCTGCTGCACGAATTGTAAGCGTGGCGAGCTGCATACGTGCTTTTCTGTAGCCTGCGTCTTCGTCAAAGGCAAACATAATCTTTACGTAGCCTTCTTCGTCCGGTGTGAGGTAAAGTGTGTTTGAAGCATCTGCTTCGCTCATCTTCCAGCCGGTGCTTCCGTCTGTGGGTTTATCGGTTGTGAAGCTGTAATAGCCTGCATACTGATCATCTGCATATACATAAAAGTTTGCATTTGCCCACCAGAGACTGCGCAGAATCTCAAGGTTATACCAGCCTGCCTTTGCAAGGGGGACTTTTATTGTCCATTTTGTTTCCTTGCTTCCACTTCTCGCAATCCAGCTTCCGTCATTTGTGTTTCCAAGGTCAAGCTGAAGGACATTTACACCTTCAACCTGGTAAACACGGTCATCGTGACTTGCAAAGGAAGAGCTTTCCTCTGCAACAACCTTTACTCTTGAGCTTTCCTTGAAAGTGATTTTATCCGGTGCAATTTTATTTGTCACGCTATCCGGAATAACATCAAGGTCGTTATAGAAATCCACCTTTGTGTGTACCGTCACGGGGACTGTTTTGGTATATGTTCCGCAATCACCGAGATTAACATTGAGGGTGATATTTGCAACGCCTGCAGAAACACCTGTTACGGTATTTCCCGAAACTGTTGCAACAGAAGGGTTATCAGAAGTGAGGGTATAGCTTTCATCCGAAATTGTCTGATAATCAGGGAATGCTTTTTTCACAAAGCTCTTGCTGTAAAGCTCATACTTTGCACCCGTTCCGAAAGAAAGCTCCGCAGAAGCCGTTGTGGAGTCATTGGTCAGAATGTCACTTGAAGCCAAAGCGAGAGTTACGTTTGAAATCTGAGCCCTATCCTGAGTTATGGGTGTGAGGATCAAATCGGTAACAGCCATACGGGCATCGGTAAGCTTGCCGTTCACTCCCTCATCATAGCAGAAGAAAACGCTGTGTTTTCCTTCGGTGAGATAAAGGGGACGAAGCTTTTTCAAGCCTTTTGAAATAAGAAGCTGACCTGCATATGCACCATCAATATAAACGCTTATCTTTCCGTTGTAATCGGCACTGATCTGCGCAAGTGTTGCCTGGATATCATACCAACCCGTTTCATTGACACGAACATTTACAGCCGCATTATTTCCCGACAAAGCGTTCTTGAGATAGACATAAAGTCCACTCTTATCGTTAAGATATGTGGTTGTGGTCCACTTGTCGCTTGTAAGCCATGTTCCCGTGCCGTCAACATCTGCCTCCCAACCACAGGTATCATAGTCTGCAGTAAGCGGCGTAACCGTTCCTGTTTGTGCTGCCGCAAAGGAAATGGTCTGCACCCCTGCCGCAAAAACAGATACGGGCATCATTCCGATGACAAGCGACAATGCAATAATAAGTGATATAATCTTTTTCATTGCAATTCCTCCAAATACAAAGATACATAATAATTATATCACTTTTCTTTTAATTTTCAATACTTTTTTGCGTTTTTTATGACAATCGCCGCATCGGTATTTCCGATGCGGCGATATTCTTTTTATTTTCCGAAAACAGTATTCAAATCAATGGCTTCAAGCTCTGCACGGTTTGATATCGTAACCTTTGCTATGTATGTTGCAAGTGTGTTTGCCAGTGCATTCTCCTTGAATGACTCCAGATTTTTCGCAATAAACGAATCTGAAAACGCCTTATCAATCGGGTAACGCCTGATGATGTGGAATCCATAAGCTGTGGTCACGATGTCCGAAACTTCGCCTACTTTGAGGGCGTTTGAGCCGACTGCAAATTCCTCGACCATCTGTGAGCCGTCAGGCGTATAACCATTGCTATCAATGAGATATCCGTCGGGATTTGTTATCATTCCCGGGTCTTCGCCGTATTCTGCAAGAAGCTTTTCAAAATCTTCGCCACGGGAAATTTTCTGCAAGACCTGCTTTGCAAGAGCTTCCTTTTCTTTATAATTTTCCTCCTGTGCCTGAATGAGGATATGCTTTACTCTCACATAATTTCCCGAAAGGAACTCCGCTATGCCTGCCGTATCAACAGCATATTTTCCACTCTCACCAAAGAGTTCGGCAGACTTTGAATAATAGAGCTGACATTCCACAAGATAACGGAAAAACGCATCGTTCGTTCCGCCGCTGCTCAATGCGGAAATTTCTTTTTTCTCTTCGTCCGTAAGCTTAATTCCGTTCTCGATCGCAAAAAGTCTGGCAGCTTCAAATTCAGTCAGCATTCCAAATGTTTCCTGCTTTAACATATCCGCACCGGTCATGCCATAGCCGATGTTTTCATTCAGATAATCAGAAATTGCCATTCCATAGTTTTGCATCATTACATCATTCACATATATAAGCGCGCCACGATAAATTTCTTCGGAAATTGTTCCTTTTTTCTTGAGGGAAATATTTTTTCTCTGGGTTTTATCCGCCATTCTTGTTATAATCGTTGCAACCTCGGCACGTGTGATTGTGCTGTCGGGCTTGAATGTGCCAAACTCATCATTTCCCGTGAGCACTCCGGCACGGTAAAGGGTATATATAGCACTTGCCTTATAATCATCCTTTACATCGAGAAGTGTGCCGTCCGGAACATCGTTTATTGCCGGAAGGGCAGTCTCGGGAAGTGCCTTTATAAGAATGAATGCAAAATTTGCACGGGAGATTTTTGCGCTGTAGTTGCTGTATTTTTCACGGAGAATACCATTCTCCGATGCATAATCAACATATACCTGATACCATGGACTTCCCTGCACAAGCTCTGCTTTGCCGCCGTTATAGATATTATGGAGTCTTGCCGCAAGAGCTATCGTTTCCGCAACTGTGATATTTCCTTTGGGATTGAAGGTAGACTCCGTGCTTCCTTTAACAAGTCCAAGCTCATATGCAGTCTTCACACTTTCTGCATACCAATCATTTGAAGACACATCGGTAAAATGACCGTCTTCATAAGTATTTGCTTTTGTGAAGTTTTCAAAACCTACCGCAAAGCCGCAAAGTGCAAGGCTTGAAATCATTGCAAGTGTAAGTGCGAGAGATAAAATCTTCTTTTTCATTGTTCCCACTCCTTTTAAAATGACTAAAACATATTATAACAGAAATTGCGACAAAAGAAAAGAAAAAATCACCGCATCGGTTTTTCCGATGCGGTGAATGTTATTTAGTATGGCTTTGAGTACAGGCCTCACATCTTGTAAGATTAAAGCGTTTCGTTTATATAGCTTCGTCTATTTAATATACTAATTCCAATTTATATGTATAGAAACATCCTTAACTGCATGCAAGTTCACGGCATCGCCCGTTCCTGCAGTAACCCCTATCCAGCCGTATCCAGTATTCTTCACTTCATGTTCAATCTTGAGTTCGCCATCAACATACGCACAACAAATGTTATTTTTTACAATGATTTTTAAATTATGCCACTTTTCATCTTCAATTTCCGATATTTTTTCTGCCACTAAGTGATTGCCAATGTCATCTTTAATAAGTGCAATATGATTGCCATCCGGGTCATCGCAGTTGTAATTGGACCAAGTATCCAATTCGATACCATACCCTTTATTTGTAAAACCAAGTACTGGTTCTATCTGATATTCCTTATTCGCATAAAATGCGATAACCAAACCATCCCCACCGCCTAAACTTCTTTCCGGTGACCCTGTATAATAGTTCAGGTTTAACGTGAAATCTCCATGACATTGCAAGTTGTACCAAATTCCTCCGGCAACCCAATTTTGTCTATCTTTTGTTAATACAAAGCATTTGCTCTCTTCATCATAAAAAGCACTTCCGACAAACGTCACATCTTCTGGTTCAAGTATCTTTTCTTCCAAAATAAACATCTTGCGCTGCGTTCTGTCAGCCATGCGAGTTACGATTGTTGCGACCTCACTTCTCTGAATGTTGCTGTTTGGGTTGAATGTACCATATTTGTCACTTCCTGTGAGAACGCCTGCACGATAGAGTGTGTAAATTGCATCCGCTTTGTTGTCTTCAGCAACGTCTTTCAATGCACCATTGGGAATGTTATTTATCTCCTTAAGTGCTTCTTTGGGAAGTGCATTATTTAAGAAATATGCAAAATTTGCACGTGAAATTTTTGCGTTGTAATCGCTATATGTTCCGGGCATTATTTTGTTTGTTAGTGCATAATCAACATACACCTTATACCAGGGATTGCCTTGAGTAAATTCTCCGGTTCCACCGTTGTAAATGTTGTGAAGTCTGCATGCAAGAGCAATTGTTTCGGCGACTGTTATATTCCCTTTAGGGTTAAAATTAGTTGATGTTGTCCCTTTGACAAGTCCATACTGATATGCAGCTATAACATTTTCTGCATACCAATCAGACGAGAAAACATCTTGAAACATTCCCGGTGTATACGAATTCGCCTTCTTGAAGTTTTCTAATCCTGCTTCAGTTCCTTCCGCAAAACTTAGCGGTGCGGAGCTTAAAACCATCGCAAACACCAATAATAGAGACACCAGTTTCTTTTTCATTTTAAATTTTCCTCCTTAAACTGTGACCTGTCAAGCAAAACAAGTCAACCATTTTAATACTTACATCAACCATTATAGCACATAATTATGGTAAACTCAAGCAGAAATGAGGTGTTATTTTAGTGGATTTTAATTTTGGTGACAGACTTAAGGAATTAAGACTGCAAAACGGTATGACTCAAAAGAACTTAGCTGACAGAATCGGCGTTACAAAATCAGTAGTCAGTTTTTATGAATTGCGTGAACGCACACCTTCCCCTGAAGTACTCGTAAAATTAGCCACTATTTTTCACGTTTCGAGCGATTACCTTTTGGGAATTGAAAAAGGAAAGCACATAGACATAAGCGGATTGGATTCGGATGATGAAAAAGCTGTGCGTGCTGTAGTTGAACAACTTCGGAAGAAAAATCAAAAATAACAAAAATCACCGCATCGGAAAATCCGATGCGGTGAATAATTTACAAGCTATATCTTACTTGTGGTCAACAGAGTACATGTGCTTGATGAGCTCAAGAACCTTGTTGGAGTAACCGATTTCATTGTCGTACCAGGAAACAACCTTTACGAATGTATCGGTAAGAGCGATACCTGCATCCTTATCGAAGATGGATGTACGTGTGTCGCCGAGGAAGTCGGAAGAAACAACTGCTTCTTCTGTGTAGCCGAGGATGCCCTTGAGTTCGCCCTCAGAAGCTGCCTTCATAGCTGCGCAGATTTCATCGTACTTAGCGGGCTTTGCAAGGTTGACTGTGAGGTCAACAACAGAAACGTCAAGAGTGGGAACACGCATTGACATACCTGTGAGCTTGCCGTTGAGCTCGGGGATAACCTTACCAACAGCCTTTGCAGCACCTGTGGATGAGGGGATGATGTTGCCGCTTGCAGCACGTCCGCCTCTCCAGTCCTTAAGTGAAGGACCGTCAACAGTCTTCTGTGTTGCTGTTGTGGAGTGAACAGTTGTCATAAGACCTTCTGTGATGCCCCAGTTGTCGTTAAGAACCTTAGCGATGGGAGCGAGGCAGTTTGTTGTGCAGGAAGCATTGGAAACGAAGTTCATATCGCTTGTGTAAGAAGTGTGGTTAACACCCATAACGAACATGGGAGTGTCGTCCTTGGACGGAGCAGACATAACAACCTTCTTAGCACCAGCCTTGAGGTGCCCTTCAGCCTTATCCTTGGAAAGGAAGAGACCTGTGGACTCTACAACATACTCAGCACCGAGCTTTGCCCAGGGAAGGTTTGCAGGATCGCGCTCAGCAGAGATCGGAATCTCCTTGCCGTTTACGATGATGCTTGTCTCTGTGTAATCGATTGTGCCTTCGAACTGACCATGCATTGTGTCATACTTAAGCATGTATGCAAGGTAGTCTGCAGGGCAGAGGTCGTTGATGCCGACGATTTCGATTTCGGGGTGGTTAATGCTTGCACGGAAAACCATGCGGCCGATACGGCCAAAACCATTGATACCGACTTTGATACTCATTTTTATATTCCTCCTAAAAATTTTCGTATGATAACATTATAAACGATTCTTTTCAAATTTACAACTATCTTTTATTAAAAATTTAACGAAAAAATGTTAAATTTTTTGTATAAATAATATAAATTTCATTTTGCTGTCCTTCCTTGTCAAAAAACATCTTTCCGGAATGTAAAAAACGATTTATCATTGTCGCAAAATGTGATATACTAATAATACAATTTCAATTTTGTCAAAGGTGATTTTACAATGCTCATAGACTTTCACACACATTGTTTTCCCGACTCCATTGCCGAAAAGGCAATCCCGAAGCTTTCCTTTGCCTCAGGAGGTCTTTTGCCGCAGACCGACGGCACGGTTTCGGGACTGAAAAAATCAATGAAGAAACACGGAGTTGACATTTCCGTAGTTCTCAACATTGCAACAAATGCAAGTCAGCAAAAAAACGTGAATAATTTCGCCGCCGAGATAAATAACAATTCAGACATTTTCGCCTTCGGCTCGGTTTTTCCCTTTGCCGAAGATGCTTTGGAAGAGCTTGACAGAATCAAAGCTTTGGGTCTTCGCGGTGTTAAACTTCATCCCGACTATCAGGGATTCAATGCAGATGACCCGAGAGTTTTCCCGGTCTATCAGAAAATATCGGCTCTTGGGCTTATAACGGTATTCCATGCAGGTTATGACTATGGCTTTCCTCCGCCCTATGGTGGCACACCTGAAAAAGTGGCGGTCGCCCTGCGTCAGTTTTCTTCTCCCGTGATTGCGGCACATTGGGGAGGTATCGGATGTTGCGAAGGCGTCCTTTCAAAGCTCTGCGGTGAGAATATTTATTTTGATATTTCCTTCGGATACGGTGCTATGCCGAAATATTATGCAGAGAAGATTTTGGAGGTTCACGGAGCAAAGAGAATACTTTTTGGCACAGACACCCCCTGGCACTCTCCCGAAATGGAGCTTCGGGTGCTTGATACGCTTGGGCTTTCGGATTCGGACGCGGAAAAGATAAAGAGCGAAAATGCGAGAAAGCTTCTCGGAATTTAATCAGGTTATATGATTTATAAAAAGCTACAAGCACCGTCCTAAAATGGGCGGTGCTTGTTCTGATATTTTAATTAAAATGCGTCGTCAAAGTCCGTTGTGAGAACATACCATCTGCCGTCTATTTTTCCAACCGGAAGCTCCTCCTTGTCAACATCTCCATCTCCAGTAAGTTCATATTCTACATAATACGCCTCTTCAATAACTAACTCAGAATCGACGAAATCGACTTCTACTATTTCTGCAATTTCCTCTGCATCCTTCATAAGTCTTTCTTCATACTTTTCGATTTCCTCTGTGTCCATTTTTACTTTGCGTTTAATCTCACACTCAAACTCATCGGGCACTTGACCTATGAATTCTCTTTCTTTTCCGGATATATCAATTTTTCCGCTTTCAATCCCTTCTAAAAAATTCTCACTTATCTGAGGTGGCATACACTCTATCATAGCCTCCAAGTCAACTTCAAGTGCCGCTGTCGCAAAGTTTTCAGCAGCATCTTCCGGAGAACTTGCTCCACCACCACATCCGCAAAGAGCAATTATCAACATGAGCACCGACATAATCATTACAATATTCTTTTTCATACTTTTTCTTCCTTTCTGTGTTTTACGAATACATTTTAGCGGATTTTTCGCTAAAAGTCAATAGCGAATTTTTTTCTATTTATAATATTGGGTATACTGAATGCGAAAGCGGTGGTAGTATGCCTTTATATAAGCGGATACGTGATATGCGTGAGGACAAAGATATGACACAAACGCAGATGGGACAGATTTTATCTTGCAGTCAACGTGTATACAGTAATTATGAGCGCGGAGATATAGACATTCCCACCTCCACTCTTATAAAACTCGCAAACTTTCACAACGTATCTGTGGATTACATTTTAGAACGCACAGATAATCCGAAAACAAACGAATAGGCTCGAGGGATGAAAAAATAAAATGATAGCAGGCACGAAAGTGTCTGCTATCATTTTTCAATTCGGAACAAAATTACAATAAGTTTTTAATTTCCTCAACTGCCGCCGAGATAAGTGCCGACATATTCATATCATATGTACCAACCACGATGTTTCCGCAATTTTTCATTGGGATAAGAATTCGCTTTGCCCGGGCTTGTCCCACAGCTTCTGCCATTTTGGGAGTTATTTCGCCGAGGAGTGAATCTGCAATCACAATTCCGATGGGGCCTACAATTACATCGGAATTTCTTGCACAGACAACAACAGAATTTTCTCCCGTTGCGGCAAAGTCTGCACCTGCCTTTTTCATTGCGGTGGTTGCGGCGCTGTTTGTGCCAACTGCCGTTACCGTGACATCCGCCAGCATTTTTTTAATTTCCGCAACAAGAGCTTTCCCGACTCCGCCGCCGTGGGCATCTATAACGAGTATGTTCATAATCCGATACTACCTTTTAGAAATTATTCTCCACAAACTCAATTATGGGAGTGGGGTCATCAAGACCGTGGGGATGGTGCTTCTGCATACTGCGACAGATAACTTTGATATTTCCACCGTTTGCCTTATAGAAATCCTCAAGCACCTTTCCGTTTTCGCGGTAGATTACAACACGGTCTGCGTTACCGTAAATAAGGAGTATCGGAATATTATTTTCCAAAAGCTTATCCATTTTATCTATCGGACTTTCTCTGAAATTGAGAATTGTTGAATCATCAACATCAAAAGTATTGATAATCTCACGGCGGAAAGATGCAAGACCTTCATCTTCAATAGCTCCGAGTCCATACATACTAAGTATGTTGAGAACAGGATTATCAAGATACAAAACTGCACAAAGCTCGGGGTACTCTTCGGCAAGACGCGCACCCTGAAGTCCACCGCAACTCATTCCTTCGATAATACAACGTTTATCTGCCGAAAGCTCTTCTGCACAGTGAATAACGAACTTTGCCATTATATCTGTCTCTTCTTTCGGAGCCCAGCGTGACTCATGAGATATGAAGATAAGATAATATCCACGATTGAGCATTGCTATGTCAAAAGTGGGAAATGCATCGAGATATTCGCACTTAAGCAACATTTTTCCGTTAGGTTCACAGTTGGGATATATTATCTTAGCCGACCTTTCGCAAAAAACAAATTCTTTTACTTTAAAATCATTCCACATTTCTATTACCTCTTTATTTTCTAATCATAAAACTCTCGGTAGCATCCTCAAATGACTCTGCAACAGGGATGAGTGTGTAGGTATCATCTGCAACAGCTGTTTTTGCGGTATCAAATGAAAGGGTATTCTTTCCGCCGTCACGTGCCACATAAAGAGCTTTAAAACCACGTTTGAACACGCTTATATCCTGTCCGCTTGCCGGGAGACGTTTTGCATCATAATTCTCATAAAACGATGTTAATTTGACTGTTCCTGCCGCCGCAGTTGCCTTATTGATAAAACCGGCTATAACATCACTCTTTGCTGCGGAATTCTTTCCGTAGTCTATGCTTCCCGTATTTCCGACAGCCGGGAAAGACACATTTGCAAGAATGATTTCATCGGGTGCAAACGTTGCAAGCTTTTCGATTATTCCCGTTATATATCCGCAGGAAGCCTCGGAATAAGGTGAAAGCCATCTGGTATCCGATGAATCACGCCATACCCAGCCTTCGCCTTTCTGAATAACAGCGTTTTTGAAGTTACTGTGTGCTGCGCCGTTATCTTTAAAGCAAGAGACATACAGCGCAACCGAGAAGCCTTGTTCCTTTGCCTTTGCAATCGCAGATTTAAGAAGTTCATCATCTCCCGAAAGCTGTTTTTTCTTCAAAAATTCATGTTCATAGTCAAAAGCAAGTTCTCCGCTTTCTGCCTTTGCTTCAATAACGATTGTGTTTACGTTGGTCTGCACCTTTGCAAGTGCCAGTTCCTGATCCAAAGCGGCAACATCATTAACAGAAGCAAGCTCGATAAAGTATCCGCAAGTTTCTTTCTTTTCTTGTGTTGCGGAAGTCTCTCCCGTTTTCTGCTCTTCGGCAGTGGTTTCGCCACCTTTTCTTTCCAGCACAATATCCACCTCTTCCGAAGGCACATCTTCCTTCTTTTCAGCTTCCGCCGGAATGATGCTGTCTCCATTTTTGGTATAGGTCTCATCATCACTCAAAAAATAGAGCGTTGTGCCGGCAATTATGCAAAGGATTATAAGCACCGGGATTGCAACGCCTATTTTGCTCCGGTCTGACCCTCTGTAATTTTTTCCTCGTTTTGCCATCTCAGTTTTCCTCCGCCGTTTCAAGACTGAAATATTCCGATTCGTCAAAAGGTTCTTCAACTTTTTCTTTTTTCGGAGCAGTTATGATTTCCTTTGGACACAAATTGGCACAAGCTCCGCAATCACGACATTTTTCATAATCAATAGCCGCAAGGTTATTTTCAAATTTTACCGCTTCATATTCACAAGTATTTACGCAAGTGCCGCAACCTATGCATCCGTTTTCACACCTTGTCTCCACCCTTTCCCCGGGCTTATGTCCGGAACATTTTACTCTGAACTTTTTATCTTCCGGAACAAGCTCGATTATGCCACGGGGGCATATATCCACGCAAGCACCACAGCCTGTGCATTTTTCTTCTGAGACTACGGCAATTCCGTCCTCCACTGAAATAGCTTTTTCAGGACATATATTGACACAGCTTCCAAGTCCCATACAGGAAAATCCACAGGAATCAGGACCGGCGGCAAGGAGATTTGCGATAGCGCAGTCCTCAACATCTGCATACGTATACTTTTTTTCGCAATCTTTACCATTACATTTTACGAAAGCACGGAGTTTAACCTCTTCCTGAGCCGCAACATCCGCTGTCTCTTTTTTTTCGTCATTGTGAAGCAGTGCTATCGCAAGCCCCACAAGCAAAGCACAAACACCGAGAGTGAGGGCGGCAGTAAGAATATTGATGAATATTTCCATATTTTATTTCCCCTCGCTCTACATAAATTTTATTCCCTGAAATCCGCTGAACGCGAGAGCTATAAGTCCCGCCGTGATGAGTGCTATCGGAACACCTTCAAAAGCCTTTGGTACATCTGAATACTCAAGACGCTCTCTTACGGAAGCAAAAATGATTATTGCCACGGTAAATCCTATTCCGGAAGCGAACGCATATATTACCGAGCTTAAAAAATCAAGGTTTGCATTCACGGTTATGAGCATTATTCCGAGCACCGCAGTATTTACTGCGATATATGAAGGAGATATTTCGGTTTTCTCCGCAAAATACGATGATTTTTTTCTCAGAATCGCCTCGCAGATACAGAGACCTCCGGCTACAATCGTAACAAAAATGACAGTTCGCATATAGTCAAGCCGGAAAGGCATTATAATGCTTTTTTCCGTGACATATGCAAGAATTGCAACGACCAGCATTGTAAGCGTTACGGATACTCCTGCTTTCACGGCGCTTTTCATACTTTGTGAGTTTTTTAAGAAAGGGGTGATTCCAAGCATTTGTCCAAGCACTATATTCTCAGCAAAAATTGCAATGAGCGAAAGTGATAATATATCCGAAAAGCTCATTATTCGCCCTCCTTCTTACTTTTTTTGATGGAATTGATTTTTTTCACTACAGCGGCAAGCATTCCGAGAATAACAAGTCCGCCTCCACCTGAAAGTGCAAAGCTCATCCCATATTCTTCTTCAATCATCCGATGGGAAAGAATCGTTCCGCTTCCCAGAAGTTCGCGAAGAAAAGATACTGTTATGATTACTATTGAAAAAGTAATCGCCGTCAAAGTTCCGTCAATTACCGACACCACTATACCGTTTTTGGATGCCACATTATCTGCCTGTGCAAAAACGATGCCGGCAGATGCGATTATCGGAATGTATATCCCTAAATTAACATAATGTGTCGGGAGATATGCGCGAATCATAATTTCTGCAACAGAAACAAGAGTTGCAATGATTATCATATACGCAACAAGTCTGACATTATCCGGAATAAGTTTTCTCACAAGAGATATAACGACGCAGGAGAAGATAAGCACAGAGCTTATCGCCGCCGCCATAACCAAACCGGAAATCAAGGTTTTGGATGCTATGAGAAGCGGACACAATCCCACAAGCATAACCAATGGGGCATTTTCGGCAAATAACTTCTTTTGAAGCAAGCTGAAAAATGTTTTCACTGTGCACTACCTCCTTCTCCGACATTACCTTCTGTAGGCGTTTGAGTTTCAGGTGCGACTTCCTGAGGTGCTGTTTCCGTGGGGATTTCGTTTGTTTCGGGCGCATCTTCCCCGGTCTCTTTTTCAACAGAAGCCACATCTGCCTTTATCTGCGAAACCACGGCAATGGCATCATTTACACCCTCGGTAACCGCTTTTGAAGTTGTCGTTGCACCGGAAATTACCGAGATCTGGTTTTTGTCTTTGGGAGTTCCCTTGTTCGCCGTTATGTAGTTATCTTTTCCTTTAAATGCATCGAGGAATTGCGGGTCTTTTGCCTTGATTCCCTTGCCCGCATTTTCGGACATTGCAACTATCTCAACGGCCTGAACCTTTACTTCGTTATCTATAGCCACCATAAGTGTTATCGTGTCGGTATAATCCTTCACCTCTACCTGAACACAATAACCCTTGATTTCCTCACCTTCATAAGCTTCATATACCGCAAGTATCTCTTTTGTTTTTTCAAAACCATTCTCGGTCTTGCGATATTCATCTGCAGATAAAATGCGCTTCATAACTTCAAGCATATCCGCATCATTCTTATTCCGTTCATCGGCTTGCATAAGTTCATTCACTCCGGAAAGAAGAGCTGCAGAAACAATCGCCACTATAAAAAGAGTGAGAACAGAATAAATTATATTTTTCTTCTTTTCGGACAATGAAAACTTTATTTTTTCATCTGAATCAAATTTAAAGGAGAATCTTTTTTTGTTCATTTGCTCTCACTCCCCTTTCTTTCGAAGAATCTTGCTCCGAAACGACGAGGACGAACAACTCTGTCAATGAAGCATGCACAACAGTTCATCATGAGAATTGCAAAGGTCACTCCCTCGTTATGTTCACCAAAATATCTTATAACAACCGTTATCACACCGCAGCCCACACCATAGATAAGCTTTCCGATTCCGGTTATCGGGCTTGTGGTATAATCCGTTGCCATAAATACTGCACCAAAGAGAAGTCCGCCCGAGCAAACGCTGTAGAGCATCCATTGCACAGGCTCATTGCCGCCCTGTGGGAATATATATGTCAGAAGTGCAACCGTGCCGATAAAGGCAAGAGGAATGTGAATTGTTATAACCTTTCTCACAAGAAGATATATAAGCGCCGCAACAATTACAACTGCGGAAACCTCACCGATACAGCCTGCCACATTTCCCACAACAACATCACGGAAATCTATAAGAGACTCTGCCTTATCCACCGAAAGGCTGGGCAGAAGTCCTTCCTTCATCTTGCCGAGAGGAGTGGGGGAAGTGATAACATCAGGAGAAACATTTCCGAAAAGCGGAAGTGAAAACGCACCTGTTCCCGGTTTTGTCCACACCGAAACAAAAGCCGGCCACGAGAACAGAACCGCACGGGCGGCAAGGGCAGGGTTCAAGAAGTTCTTGCCTATTCCGCCATATAATTGTTTTACTATTACGATTGCAAAAAATGCACCTACAACAGGAATCCATATCGGAGTTGTTACAGGCAGACAGAGGGCAATCATCATACCCGTTATAACAGCCGACAAATCGCCCACACTCTGCGGTTTCTTCATAATGAGTCTGTATATAAACTCAAAAAATACGCTGGAGGCTACGGAGACTACAGTCAGAGAAAGTGCACGCCAGCCAAAGAAATACGTTCCCATAATAAGCGGAAACATAAGTGCTATAATCACATCAAGCATAATCGAGCGAGCATTTTCCTCAGCTCTTATATGTGGTGCCGAAGACATAAGAAGAAGCTTTTTATTGAATTTCATTTTCTTCGGTCACCTCCTCCGAAATTTTTTCTTTCAGTTTCTTTTTTGTTGCTTTGAAAGACGAAACAAGGGGCAATCTTGCCGGGCATATGTATGAACAGGAACCGCACTCGGTACAATCCCATATATTGAGCTTATCGCAGGCATCATACCTTTGCAGCTTGTAATTCTTATACATATAAATCGGCATAAGTCGCATCGGACAAACGCTCGCGCATCTGCCGCAACGAATGCAGACTCCCGCTTTTTCCGACATTTTCCCTTCGTTTTCACAGAAAGCAAGAACTGCATTTGTTGCCTTGACAACGGGTGCTTCCAGCGAATACTGTGCCATACCCATCATCGCACCGCCTGCTGTAATCTTGTTCGGATGTTCAACAAAACCTCCGCAAGCCGCAAAAATCACCTTGACGGGCGTGCCTATTCTGACAAGAAGGTTTTTGGGATTTGCAACAGCGCTTCCCGAAACCGTGACCACACGGGTAGTGAGTGGTTTTCCTTTTCTGACCGCCATTGAGACCGCCGCCGCAGTTGACACGTTCACAACAAATGCGCCCACATCGGGAGATGTGCCCGAGGGAGGTATTTCCTTGCCGGTAACTGCTCGCACCAGCTGTCTTTCATCGCCCTGGGGATACTTTGTGTGAAGAACAAACAGACGACATCCCGTTTTCTTTGTTGTGACCCGGCGAAGCTCCGAAATTGCCTTCTCTTTTTCCGACTCGACCGCAATAAACACTTCCTTTGCACCAAGTGCCTTTGCAATAAGCATAGCTCCGTCATAAATTTTCTCACTCTGTTCAATCATCACTCTGCTGTCGGCAGTTATATACGGTTCACACTCAGCACCGTTTATTATAACGGTTTTAATGTTTTCTTTTGCCGCCGCAAGAAGCTTTTCGGAAAGAGGCCGTGCCGAGCCGCCGAGACCGACAATCCCCGCATCTCTTACCACATCCGCAAGAACATCTGCCTCAATTCGATTTGTGGCATCGGGAATGATTAACTCATTTGCTTCCTCATCCTTGAAATCATTTTCTATAACTATGGATATTATATTTTCTCCCGTCAAACAAAGACGCGGTTCAATGGCAACGACTCTCCCCGATACCGAGGAATGAATGGGGGCACTATCGGACGGATCTCCTTCCGCAACTCTTTGTCCGAGCTTTACATGGTCACCAACCGATACTATCGGGTTGCATATGCTCCCCTTATGTTGAATAAGTGGAAGAATTATCTCCTTCGGAGCATCCGCTTCTTCTATAGCTTTTTTATGAGTAACTGCCTTTTTTACGTCGGGATATATACCACCTTTGAAATTAAAAAGCATCTTCTGTTTCACCTCTCAAATAAGAACTATTATCAATTTACATAAAAACTATTTTTATACACAATTATACATTTTTATTTTACAACAAACAGTCGAAACTTTCAAGCTTTATAAAAAAGTTTACAAGTTTCTGTTTGAAGTTGTTGCCATAAGCGAGTGCAAAAAACAAAAGCAAGTGAAGTGCACCATAGCACACGCCACCTGCTTTTATCGTTAATTTAAATCAATATTTAAGTCATTCTTCACGTTTTCGGTCTTTTTCTTTTCTGCAACCGAGCTCACACAACCTGCCATAAACAAAATCAACGTTATCCAGAATCCAATGCATATTGCTGTGTTGTCAAATTGAAAAACGTCATCGGCACTATTCTGCTCAATGAATTTAAACAAGTAATAAAGCATTGCAACAACTCCGCCGGCAGATGAAATAATGCATAACGGTCTGATCTTGAACAAGCTTGAAATCAGAAATATTATTCCGGGTATTAAAACCGAGGCGGTTATTTTTTTACTTCGCTATATCTTCTGCCGCTTTTGCGTATTTTTCGGCGGTGGCTTCTGCCGCTTCAACGGTATTGCCTTTTGCGAGAACGTATACCTTTATCTTCGGCTCCGTGCCCGACGGGCGGATGATAAACCGAGTGTCGTCCTCCATCTCAAAGTAAAGCACATCGCTTCCCGAAAGGTGAAGCTCGCTTCCGTCATTTGCTTTTCCCGAAAGGTAGTCACGAACACGGCTCACCTTTGCATCCGCAATGGTCTCGGGCGGATTTGTGCGAAGGTCTTCCATAAGCTTTTTCATATTTTCAAGGCCGCTGACTCCCGGCATAACCACGTTTATTGTACGCTCGGAATATGCACCATACTTTTCATAGAGCTTCTGCATTGCATCGTAAAGGCTCATATTCTGCGTCTTATAGTATGCCGCCATTTCTGCAATCATCATTGAAGCGGTTACCGCATCCTTATCTCTGCAGAAATCACCTATAAGATAACCATATGACTCTTCATAGCCCATAAGGAAGTCATCGCTTCCCTCTTCTTCAATCTTTGCGGCAATAAATTTAAAGCCCGTAAATGTATCAAAAATCTTTACGTTGTTTTCTTCACAGACCTTTCGTGCCATTTCTGTTGTAACAATAGTCTTTACAGCGTAAGCATTATCGGAAAGCTCTCCTGCTCTTTTCTTCGCTCCGATTATATAATCAAGAAGAAGCACTCCCATCTGGTTTCCCGAAATGGTCACATACTCACCGGCGTTGTTTCGCACAACAACACCAACACGGTCTGCATCGGGGTCTGTTCCGATTATGAGGTCAACATCCTCACGCTTTGCAAGCTCTATTGCAAGATAAAACCCTTCCCTGTTTTCGGGGTTGGGGCTTTTTACCGTGGGGAAGTTTCCGTCAATCACCATCTGTTCGGGAACAGGGATGACATTATAAAGACCGATTCTCGTGAGAATCTCCGGCACAAGCTTATGTCCCGTGCCGTGGAAAGGAGTATATACTATTTTAAAATCATCGGCAACAGCTTTTGGTGCTTCGCGGTTTATTGCACAACCAAGAACGTGTACAAGGAAGGCCTCGTCAACTTCTTCGCCCATAACGATGATTTTTTCTTTCTTCACGGCTTCGTCATAGTCCATAGTCTCGGCCCCTGTGAAGATATCTGTCTTTTCAATGGCACGAAGAACAACATCCGCCTCCTTTGGCGGAAGCTGTGCGCCATCTGCCCAATACGCCTTATAACCGTTATATTCCTTTGGGTTATGGCTTGCGGTGATGTTTATACCTGCGATACACTCAAGAGCACGGATTGCAAATGAAAGCTCCGGAGTGGGACGAAGAGACTCAAAGAGATATACCTTTATTCCGTTCGCCGCAAGAACGCAGGCTGCCTCTCTTGCGAACACATCGCTCATATTGCGGCAGTCCATACAGATTGCAACGCCCTTTTCCATTGTTGCCTTTCCCATATCGCAGATGAGATCAGCCAGTCCCTGGGTTGCCTGACGCACAGTATATACGTTCATTCGGTTCAGCCCCATTCCAAGCACTCCGCGAAGGCCTGCCGTTCCGAATTTAAGAGGTGCAAAAAATCTGTCCTCAATTTCTTTTTCATTGTCTTTTATGGCAAGAAGCTCTGCCCTTTCGTTTTCGGAAAGGCAATCTGCCGCCAACCACTTCTCATACTCTTTTCTGTAATCCATTTTGCAAATCCTCCTCATTTATGATAGTTTGAGCCCTCTTCTATCTTGAATGCCCGATAAACCTGTTCAAGCACCATAACACGGGCAAGATGATGAGGGAATGTCATTTTTGACATTGAAAGCCTAAGGGCTGCACGTTTTTTTATCTCTTCATCAATTCCGTTTGAACCGCCGATTATTATGCAGAGCCTTGATACTCCACGGATTTTAAGCTCCGACACCGTTTTTGAAAGCTCTTCGCTTGAAAGAAGCTTTCCCTCAATGCACATACAGATTATATGTGCATCCTTTGGAATTTTAGAGGAAATCCTTTCGGCTTCTGCTTTAAGTGCCTTTGAAATTTCTGAAAAACTCTCGGCAGGAGTTTCCGGAACCTCAATTATATTGAGCTTACAATATGCACCGAGTCGCTTTCTGTATTCCTCCACCGCATCGGAGAAAAACTTTTCTTTGAGCTTACCCACACATATAAGGTCTATTCCGAGCATCTTATTCACCCACCGTAATAATATTTCCGCGTTCCCCACGGGGTGCAACGGTAAGCATAACATCAACCCCGGGAATTATACCATTGTTTGTGAGATGAGTATGTACTGCAGTATACGCCTCACGCGGTGTGTTGTTCTCTGCACTCAGGTGACCGAGTACTATATTCTTCGTTCCGCTTTGAACCACACGGAGAACAGTCTCTGCACATTCGTTATTTGAAAGATGCCCCGAGCCGCCTACAATTCTCGATTTGAGAAATGCAGGGTATCTGCTGTGACGAATTCTGTCTTTATCGTAGTTACATTCCAGAAGCAAAAGGTCAACACCCAGGATTTTTTCCAGAATTTCTTTCTCCATATGACCTATATCCGTAGCAACTGCCGCCGTTGCGCCTTCGTTTTCAATCCTGTAGCCGACACTTTCATAAGTGTCATGTGGGGTGTGGAATGAGGTTATCTTCATATCTCCTATAGTAATAACATCGCCGGGAAGCGCCGTGTTTATCTTTCCGTAAAGACATTCAATCCTTTCGCCTATTCCCCTTGCAGTACCCGGGGATGCATACACCGGCGTCTCGTGCCTTGCAAGAAGCTTTTCAAGACCACATATATGGTCTCCGTGCTCATGCGTGATGAATATGGCATCAAGCTCCGATATGCCCATAGAAAGCATTGAAAGCTCCCGTATTATCCGCGTTGCAGAAATTCCTGCGTCTATAAGTATATTCGTTTTTCCATCGGATATGTATGTGCAGTTTCCGTTACTTCCGCTTGCAAGAGTACAAAATTTAAGCATAATTACTTCCTATTCTAAGAAAGGAACGGTAAAAAACCGTTCCTTTTTTAATTACTGTGCTTTCGGGATAACAGTTCCCTCTGCCATTTCAACTTTTTTTATTCTCGCTCCGATAGCTGTGAGTTTTTCAACCAGACGTTCATATCCACGTTCGATATAGATAACATTCTCAACTTCGGTAGTCCCCTTTGCGGCAAGACCCGCAATCACGAGAGCCGCACCTGCGCGAAGGTCACAAGCCTTTACCGGTGCTCCCGTAAGAGTTTCAACACCTTCGACTATTGCGGTTTTTCCGTCAACCTGAATCTGTGCACCCATTCTGCGAAGTTCTTCAACATAGCGGTAGCGACTGTCCCACACGCCCTCTGTTACAAGACTCATTCCGCTTGCCATTGAGAGAATGACAGTTGCCTGAGGTTGCATATCTGTGGGGAATCCGGGATACGGAAGAGTTTTTATATTCGTTTTCTGAAGCGGTCCGTGTCTCTTTACAAGGAGAGCATCGTCGAACTCTGTGATCTCTGCGCCCATTTCCGCAAGCTTTGCAGTTATGCAATCGAGATGCTTGGGAATAACATTCTTTACAAGAACTTCTCCGCCGGTAGCGGTTACTGCCGCCATATATGTTCCTGCCTCTATCTGGTCGGGAATTATGGTATAGTTACCTCCGTCAAGACGCTTAACGCCACGAACCTTTATAACATCCGTGCCTGCACCGGAAACATTTGCGCCCATAGAATTGAGGAAATTTGCAAGGTCAACTATATGAGGCTCTTTTGCCGCATTTTCAATAATAGTTGTTCCCTCGGCAAGGACTGCCGCAAGCATGGTGTTCATAGTTGCACCCACGGAAACAATGTCAAGATATACAGAGGCAGCACGGAGTCTTCCGACAGACTCTGCGATTACATATCCGTTTTGCACATCTACATTCGCACCTAAAAGCTTGAATGCCTTTGTGTGCTGGTCGATAGGACGATCACCGAGATTACAACCGCCGGGAAGTGCAACCTGCGCCGAACCAAATCTACCGATAAGTGCACCTATAAGATAGTATGATGCGCGAATCATTCTCGCCATATCATAATCTGCTTTTGTGGTGCGGATTTTTGATGCATTTATCTCAACGCAGTTGCGGTTTATAAGACGAACATCTGCACCGAGATCACGCAAAATATCCAACATAAGCGTGACATCACGAATTTCGGGAACATTTTCAATTCTGCAGGTTCCGTCAACAAGGAGAGCTGCGGGAATTATTGCAACAGCTGCATTTTTCGCGCCGCTTATTGTGATCTCACCGCGAAGCTTGTATCCCCCGTTTATTACATATTTAGTCAAGGCCCTGACACCTCTTCTTCTTTCAATACTCTTTTACAATTATGGATTAAAAACCTTATTTTTAAACGTCAAAAAAGAAAACATTAACTGACACACTATATTATAGCAGACTTATATGAGAAATGCAAAGCCTATTTGTTCTTTTTCTGTATTTTTTATTCAACAGATACTCTTTCGGTCTGCATATCGACAAAAAACGTCCCGCAATTTGTTTTGATTCCCAAAGTCGGAACAAGCGATAATCTCTCGCTGTCCGAGGCCTTTGCGGTATATCCGAGACTTATATCCAGAACGATTACATCCGAAAGATTCTGACTTTTCACCGCATCGGCAAAGGTGAGCATAATCGCCGATGAAGGAAGCACATCATCCGAGTATGTTACAATTTTGCCTTCACACAGATAATTTCCGTGGGCAATAATGCTTCCGCTTTCGGAAATTTTAATCTCAACATCGCAATCAAAAAGCTCTATATCGGAGAAAACCTGTGAAAATCTCACAACATAGCCACTTTCATCTTTTCTGCACTCCATACTTTTTTGTGGATCTTTTATGGGAAATGCTGCAATTATCTCACCGGCAAGCTCCTTAGCCCTTTCCTCGCCGAGAACCTGAACTCCCGATTCATAAACAAGTGAAAAAGAGTCTTTTGCAAACATAAAGGTTCCCTTTTCTCCGGAATAAGTTGTGTATTCCCCCTCAAAGCTCTCCGACACCTCGCCGAGAAGCTTTGTTGCAATTTCACGGTTGTTTTTGTAAACTCCGATTGTGGCAGGCAAGATTTCCATTGAGTCCTGAGGAATCATACTCTCTTCAACAGAAATTCCCTGTTTTTTCAACACCTTGCAAACCTCTGACCGAAGAGCCAACTCCTCGGATTTTGCCTGCTCTGTTCTGTAAACATATATTCCGCAAAGAAATATGTCCACCACTGCAAGAAGCACAATCAGGATATTCTTAGCTTTCGACCATTCCATCCGTCTCGTTTCCTCCCTTGCCCGACACTTGTCCCGTATACCATGCCGGAGACAACACACTTTCACCGCTGTCACGATATAACAATCTCAGGCTTCCTTTTTGATTTTTGCCTCCCATTGCAGCAGCGGCAATCTTCTCTGAAAAGATATCCGTCGTATTTGAAGTAGCTTCGTAGTAGCGCAGATTTAATTTTGCACTCTTTACCATTTTATTTTCAACGCGGACACGCATAAAATATGAAGTATCCTTCATCTTTACCGGAACACCGTTGACCGTGCGACCAAAGGTAACTTCCACCTTGTCTCTGTTTTCTGTCACGTCCTCGATATAAAGACCTCCTCTGCCCGGAAGTGCAGATATAATGGCACTTGCAAGAGAACGTGCCGTCTCTGTCTTCTCGGCAAGAGTCGGGGCTTCCCCCTCGTATTCCACTTCTATTCCCAATGTTTCGTCGGCGAAATCTCTGCTGTCCGTATAGGTGACTATTCCCTCCGGTGAAATCTTCAGAATAACCATATCCGCAACATAAACCACGGTTCCGTCCTGCTCTGCATATGTGCCGGAATTTCCGTCTCGTAGTTTGAAGGCCGCAAGGCAAGCATTTGTGGTTTCTGTTCTGAAGGTCTTGAATGCATTCGACCCCGACACCTGCGATAACTTCGCACGGTTTTCCATAATCAGAGTCTCATCGTCTAAAATCCCAAACTCCGGCTCTTTTTCTTCTATGGCAAGAGACGCATTCTTTACTGCGGTAAGTGAGCTTATTTTTTCGAGAAGCTTGTCGGAAGGATAGCTGCTCACAAACTTGCGCACTTCTCCGCTTTTACTGTTTTTTGTGTACATCAGAACATTTTTATCTTCAACGGAAAACATAAAATATCTCGCACAAATCTTTTCGTCCCCGCTTCTTCTGCCGAGCCACAGACAAAGCGACTCTGTGGGAAGATTTCCGAAATAATCAAGGAAAACACCTTTTGAGAGCAATGCATCACGCCATTCATCTGCCGTGACAACAACCGATTCTTCCATATTCATCACAACTCCGGCAAGTTCATCACGCAAAGCACGATAAAGAGAATCTGCAGCGCCGCTCTCATATATAGCGCCGCGACCTCCGGCATCATCCCGAATGAGCACACCTATGGGGCGAATTCCGAAATTCTCCGTATCCGACCTTGTACCTTCATATATCATATAGTTTTCTTCTTCATTTCCGAAAAGTCCCGCAAATGTAAGTTTCCCGAACGGGCTGTCGAAAAACCACACAAGATATGTGAGATAAACCATACTCAGAAGAAGAACGCATATCAGAACATTTTTTATTCTTTCCCGAGTTTTGTTCATACGGCTTCATCCCCCGGTTCTTTCGGAAGAATTACGGATACATTCGTTCCGCTTCCGTATTTACTTTCAAGCTTTATATCTCCGCCGTAATGACGGATGATTTCTCTTGCAATGGAAAGCCCCAGACCCGTACCTCCGCTTTCACGGCTTCTCGCCTTATCCACGCGATAGAAGCGTTCGAACATACGCGGCATATTTTCTTCCGCAATACCGATACCATTATCCTTTACGGTTATCTTTATGTGATCGGTAAAGCTTTCGGCGGAAAAATCTATCCTCCCTCCGTCGGGAGTGTATTTCACGGCGTTGGAAAGGAGATTTATGAATACCTGCTCAATTCTTTCTCGGTCGCCATAGAAATCCGGCAATGTGGAATCAACAGACATAGTAAGCTTATGCCTGTGACGACGCGCCTCAATTTCCATTGCACGATATGCGTTTTCAACACTCTTTTTAAGCGAAAAGTTTTCGTTTTTCCAATCCATTTTCGCCGAATCGAGCCTTGACAATGTAAGAAGGTCTTTTACTATTCTCGTCATTCTGTCTGTCTCATTCAGTATGACACTGTAAAACTGCTCTTTCATTTCCTCCGGAGCATCCGGTGACTCTGCAAGAGTTTCGGTGTAGCTCTTAACATTTGTAAGCGGTGTGCGAAGCTCGTGGGATACGTTTGCCACAAACTCACGACGTGAATTTTCAAGCTTCTGCTGCTCGGTAAAGTCGTGGATGATTGCAACAACACCGCTTTCCTCTGCTCCGCTTCCAAAAAGAGCAAAGCTTACCTTAAGAGTTTTTTCGCCGTGTTCGATATCGTATTCTTCAAAACTGTTTTCCATATTGAGCAGAGAAGAAAACTCTATTCCCAATTCTTTGAAAATCGCATCATATGTCTTATCCTTCTTTTCATTGAAGCCAAGCATATCGACGGCGGCAGGGTTGAAGTGAATGAGTGTGCCGTCGCCTGAGAACGCAGTAACACCATCGGTCATATAAAGGAAGGTTGTGTCGAGCTTATTCCTCTCGTCTTCCACTCGTGCAAGGGTGGTTTTTAACGCTGTCGCCATATCGTTGAAGGTCTCTGTAAGAGTTCCTATCTCGTCTTTTGACGATACCTCAAGAGTTGTGTCCAACTCTCCCATAGACAGCCGTTTTGCTCCCTTTGTTATATTTCCTATGGGTTTTGTGATTGTCTTTGCAAAAAGGAAACTCAATATAATCGCAATGCAGAGCGCAAATATCACCGTGCGGAGAATTATGGTAAACATAGACGCAGTAAGATTTTGCTGATCCTGCTTTGTGTCTTTTATGTATACGATATATTTGACTTCATCATCAAGAACTATGGGGTTTGCCCTGTCCATATAACCTGAGGACACACGTTTTTCCTGACCGATTTTACCGCCCAGGGCAGAAATTATCGCAGGAGTGCGTTCTACCTTTTCGTCATTTGAGCCAAAAAGTGTTGCACCGGTTTCTCCGTCCAGAATATAGTAATTCCGATAGCTGCTTATCCTCAATGCAGAAGAGTATGCGCCCACCGCGGCATTGAGTCTCTCTGCACCGTTTTCCGCCTTCGCTTCATTTTCGAGCATAGAAAATACCTCGGCATTGAATACCGAGTTCATCTGCTCCGTAAAATCGTCAAAGTAGTAAACCGACACCTGATTGAGCATAAATGTGCCGACAACTACCATAACCGAAACTATGAGAAGAACAAAAACAAGCACAAGCCTTGTCTGAAGCGAACGCAAGGAAAACTCCCCCTTTTAGTCAACAAACATATATCCTGCACCGCGGCGAGTTACTATTCTTGCCGGGTTTGCCGGGTCATCCTCAATTTTCTCACGAAGACGGCGCACGGTTACATCTACCGTGCGAAGGTCACCATAATAGTCATACTGCCATACATTTTCCATAAGCGCTTCTCTGGAAAAAACCTGATTTGGCTGTGTGGCAAGAAACTTTATAAGGTCAAACTCACGGGGAGTAAGCTCAACGTGTTCTCCGTTTTTCTTAACATCGAGACTCTTTAAGTTTATAACAATGTTTCCAAAACGAAGCTTGTTTTCATCCTCAACTTCAGAAGCAGCTTCCACAACAGGGGAAGCAGACACTCTTCTGACGTTTGCCTTGATTCGCGCCATAAGCTCACGCATTGAAAATGGTTTTGTTATATAGTCATCTGCACCGAGCTCAAGACCCAGGACTTTATCAACCTCTTCTTCCCTTGCCGTGAGCATAATTATCGGAACATTTGAGCTTTTTCTCACCTCTTTGCACACCTCAAAACCATCAAGCTTCGGAAGCATAACGTCAAGAAGAATGAGATCCGGCTTTTCACTTTGAGCAGAAGAAAGTCCCGCTTCTCCGTCATAGGCACACACAACCGTGTAGCCTTCTTTTTTTAAATTGAATTCGAGGATGTCGGCAATCGCCTTTTCGTCCTCAACAACAAGAATTTTCTTGTCCATCTTATTTTCCTCCCGAAATCCGTGATTAACACTCACCCTGCCTTGCGGCACGAAGAATGAGCATCACGGTTTTTGCATCCTTTATTTCGCCGTCATCACACATCCTGACAGCTTCCCTGAAACTATATTTTTCCACATTGAGAATCTCTCCCTCATCCGGATGAGCCATGCCTTTGTGAAGCCCTTTTGCAATATACAGATGAATTCTCTCCGTATAGCAACCGGGGGATAAATAGTATGCGCCGAGATAAGTCATCTCATCGGCAGAATAACCCGTTTCTTCGGAAAGCTCACGGAGACCGCAGGTGAGATGATCCTCGCCTTCGTCCATCTTCCCTGCAGGTACTTCAAGAAGCTCCTTTCCGAAGGGATAACGAAACTGCCTTACAAGAGTTATCGTACCGTCGGAATCTATCGGAAGAATTGCCACTCCGTCACAATGCTCACAAACCTCACGGGTGCTGAGCCTTCCTCCCGGACATTCTACCTTGTCCACACGGAGATTCATTATCTCGCCTTTAAAAAAATACTCCGAGCTTAAAGTTTTTTCTTTATTCATATCTTCTCAGCCTCTCTTCGCAAAAGGTTAAACGCCTCCTGCGCGGCTCTTTCTCTCGCCACTTTTCTGCCTCTCGGCTGATAAACCTTATGGCTTACGGTCTTTCCATTAAGGGTTACCGCAACATATATTGTGCCGCCGGGGTTTCTTTCGTCCCCCCGGCCGTCGGCATAACCTGTTACACCGATTCCGGCATCCGTGCCGAACTTTTCGCAGGCGGAAGCCGAAAGCGCACGAGCAACTTCATCGCTTACAACGCCGTATTTTTCAATAAGCTCTCCGGGAATTCCCAGAAGCTTTTCCTTAATTTCATTTGTATAGGCACACACTCCGCCACGGAACACTTCGGACGAGCCGGGTATATCGGTTATGAGCTTTGCACAAAGTCCTCCCGTGCAAGACTCCGCAGTTGAAAGAGTGAGCTTTTTTTCTTTTAATATTTCAAATGCTGCCGAGTGAAGTGATGGCACGTCAACCCCATAAACCACATCGCCCAAAATCTCACAGACCTTTTCGATAACGGGATGAGTTATGGCATCTGCCTCCTCTTCCGTCGTCGCTTTTCCCGTCACACGCAAAAGCACCTCTCCATCTTTTGCATATGGTGCAAGGGTGGGGTTTTCCATTTTCTCGGCAAAAGAGCTTATTCTGCTCTCCACTTCACTTTCTCCCATACCATAAATATGGATGCCGTGGGAAACAAGATGCGAATCGGAAAGCTTCTCGAGATATGGCACCATACGATACTTTACCATAGGCTTACATTCTCTCGGTGGACCGGGAAGCATTATGAGAATTTTCCCGTCACCCTCAATTGCACATCCCGGAGCTGTCCCCCAATCATTCGGAAGCACGGTGCAACCCTCGGGAAGATATGCCTGACGGCGGTTGTTGTCCGTCATCTTCCGTCCGAGACGTTTGAAATATTCCTCAATACGCTCAAGAGACGGCTTATGAAGCTGAAGCTCACGACCGAAAACCTCTGCCGCCACGTTTTTTGTGAGGTCGTCAAAGGTAGGGCCGAGACCTCCCGTTGTTATTATGATATCGGCACGGTTCTTTGCGATTTCAAGCACCTTGCGGAGACGGTCGGGGTTATCTCCAACAACAGTCTGATAGTAAGCATTGATTCCAAGCTCGGAAAGTGCCTGTGCCACGTCAACTGCATCTGTATTTGTTATCTCGCCGAGAAGAATTTCTGTTCCCACGGCGATGATTTCAGCTGAAAGACTCAAAGTGAGATTGCCTTCTTTCTATATAATTTCAATATTTGCAATAGCTTCTGCCGCAAGGGAAGCAAAGGGAAGCTTCTTTTCTTCCTCGATGATATATTCAAGCTTCGGCTTTGTTCTCGGGTGCTTCGGAGTAAATACCGTGCAGCAGTCCTCATAAGGAAGTATTGACGTTTCAAAGGTGTTTATTCGCCTTGCTATTGTAACGATTTCCTCTTTGTCCATTCCGATTACCGGACGAAGCACGGGGAGATTGATTCCGTTTTCGGTAACGCAGAGAGCTTCCATAGTCTGGCTTGCAACCTGACCGAGACTTTCTCCCGTGATAAGTGCGCCGCAGTCATTTGCCTCTGCAACTTTTTCTGCAATGTACATCATAAAACGGCGCATTATGATTGTGAAATATTCTTCCTTGCAATGGGCGCGGATTTCTTCCTGAATTTTGGTGAAGGGCACCATTGCAATCTTTATGTTTCCTGCATATTCGCCAACAAGACGTGCAAGCTCGATTACTTTTTCCTTCGCACGCTCCGAGGTATAAGGATAGGAGAAGAAGTGAACTCCGAAAAGCTCAACACCGCGCTTTGCCATCATATATGCGGCAACGGGGCTGTCAATTCCGCCGGAGAGAAGAATTGCGGCACGTCCGTTTATTCCGATAGGAAGACCGCCTGCACCGGGAATCGGATTTGCGTGGATATATGCCGCACGGTCACGAACCTCCACCTTAACCAAGACTTCCGGATTTTTAACATCTACCTCAAGATTTTCAAAGGCATCGTGAAGTGCGCCTCCCACCTCAAAGGCAATCTCGGGAGATTTCATCGGGAAGGATTTATCGCTTCTCTTTGCCTCAACCTTGAAGGTTCTTGCAGAGGAAAGCTCATCACAAAGGTATTCCTTTGCAACCTCAACGATTTTTTCCATATCCTTTTCACATTCCGCCGCACGGCAGATGTTTACTATTCCGAAAATCTTCTTTATTGCTTCCACCGCAGAATCCATATCGCAATCGTCACTCTGCGGATCTACATATATAGTTGACTGGAGACAATAGATTTTAAAATCTCCGAATTTGCGGAGTCTCCAGTTTATGTTTTTCATAAGTCTCTTCTCAAAATTTCCACGGTTAAGCCCCTTGAGAACAAGCTCGCCGAGTTTTAAAAGTAATATCTCTTTCAAAATATCGCACCTTCCGACAATACATTATAATAACACATAATAATTATACAACAAACAAAGAAAATAAACAATAGCAAAGGCAGATGTAATTGCAAAAAAATATTGCAGTATGGATTTTATTGATATATAATTAAAATGCTTTAAACACATTCTCTGATTTTATTCATACGAGGTTTTTCATATGCTTGTAATTATTCTTATCGCCGTTTCCATAATCGCTTCACAGGGTGTAAATCTTTCATACAAATTCGGGTCAATGCGGATGAAGGATTCTCTTTCATCACCGCCGCTTATGTGCACCTTCACCTCGCTTTTTATATCGCTGGTTTACGGTGCTATGGCACTCGTTTCCGATGGTGGAATCTTCTTTCCCGATAAACTCAGCATTGTCCTTTCCCTCATGCTTGGTATCTGCTATGCCATAGCCGCATACTTCTATCTTCTCGCACTTGCCTGCGGACCTTATACCATCACGGCAATTCTTTTGAATTTAAGTTCTTTTCTTCCCATTCTCTACAGCAGTCTTTTTCTCGGCGAAGATGCCTCTGTCTTCCAGCTTATCGGTCTTGCGATAATAATTGCATCCTGCGTTGTTCTCACTATCAGTCGCAGCCACGGCACACAGAACTCAAAGGCAAATATTCGTTGGGGACTCTTTGCACTTTTTATGTTTATTTCAAACAGCCTTATAAGCTTTTCCATCAGGGTAAACACGGTGCTTACAACCACCCCCAAAAGCTCATTCTTCTTCCTTGCATATCTTATCTCCGCCGCCCTCTGCTTTATATTCTATCTCATCTCCGGCGGTGTGAAAAAGAAGATAGGTCCAAAGCCGCTTATTCTCCCTGCTCTGTGTGTCGGCATTTCCATCGCAATACAATTCTTTCCCTCGGCAGAGCTTCCCAAATATCTCACCTCGGCACTTCAGTATCCCCTCGAAAAAGGACTTTCAATAATCCTCGGCGTAGTTGTCGGCATTTCTTTCTTTAAGGAAAAGATAGGAAAAGCAGGTTACATATGTATCGGGACAATAATCGCCGCAATGTGTCTTTTGGGTCTTTAAAAAGAACAACCCTCACAGCATCAACAATGTGCTGTGAGGGATTTTTTATTTTCTTCTTGCTACATAAAAAATTCTCTGTTCGTTTTCTTCCGGTGCTTTGTCGGAAAGCTCGCCGAATTCCGCTACAAGCTCAAACTCTGCCTTTTCAAGAGCATTTTTGATTTCATCCCTTGAATGAGCGCGCTCGATATGCTCTTCAAAGCTTCTCTCCCAGAGACCGTCTTCCGTTTCCCTGAATATATCATAATAGAATGAGCAAAGCTTTTCTTCTTCATCATATTCCGCAGTCCACGCGCAGAAGAAGTCGTCATTTTCCCTAATAAAGCTCTGTCCGTCAAGGAAGGAAAACTTCTCGTGGGTATTTACATCAAATATAAATATTCCGCCGGGGCGTATGAAGAACTTAAGCCTTGAAAATGCAGTTTCAAGACTTTCCTTGTCCGTGAGATAATTGAGGCTGTCAAGGCAGGATACTGCGGCATCCACAGTACCGTAAAGATCAAGCTCCTCCATTCTCTGGCAGAGAAACATCGGTCTGTTTTCGGGAAGCTCAAAGGCCTTTTCCTGTGCAACGGCAAGCATTTCTTCCGATGCATCCGTGCCGATCACTTCATAGCCTCGCTCTGCGAGAATTAAAGAAAGCGAACCTGTTCCGCAGGCAAGGTCGAGAATCTCTCTCATTTCTCCCCCATCTCCGTATTTTTCAAAAAGGGACGTGAGGTAATCTGCCCATTTTATATACTTTACATCCTCGGTAAAATCATCATAGCATTCTGCAAGTGTATTGTAGCTTTCCATAAAGCATCCTCCGAAAAAGGAATGTGTGGGTCTCACACATTCCTTTTTGATTTATTTTACTATTTCATCAAGATAGAAGAATTCATAGCCGTTGTTCTTTAAAATTTCGCTCATCTTGTAAATCTTATCAGGATAATCCGGCTGATATGCAAGATAATCGGAATAGAAATACTGCTCGTGAGTTGCCATGCACAGATACTCGTCATCAAGATGCGGCTTCATATCATTTTCAATTTCTTCATAAGGGATGCAGTCAAGAGGACTGATGCTGCAGACCTTCTTAAAGCCCATTCCTGTTTTTTCGTCAACTACATACCTGAATGTGCCTTCCATCCACTCTGTCTGCTCTGTTGTGACGTGGTTATAGCCTGCAAGAGAATTGTCTATTGCAACATTGCGGCTTCCTCTTGTATATACTCCTGTTTCGGGCTGACGGTTCTGAAGGAGTCTCATTGCGTGACCATAGGGAAGTGAAGTCCAGTCGCCGTTGTATTCGCCCTTTTCGCCGTCGGAGCACCATATAATTCTTACGCCGCAGTCATAAAGTGCCTTAACACCGCCGAGACTCATGGGACCCCAATGGGGAGTTACGCCATAAGTGAAGCTCTTCTCGCCTGCAAAACGGATAACTTCACGGCGGATTCTCTCAAAGATGTTTTTAACATCCTCATATGTAGCATTGATATGGGGGTAATCGGGGAACTCCTGCTTTGCGTGGAATGAAAGCTTGAGCCAGTCGGAAGCAGCTTCCCACTCCGCCTTATATGCATCGGTGGTCTCAGCGAGAGTGAATTCATCATCACCGTAGTAATAGTCTGTTCTCCAGAAAAGATTGAGCTGAACTTTTGTTCCGTATTTTTCGTGAGCAGTCTTTAAGACCTTGAGAAAGGGGTTGTCAAAAAGTGACTTCGGTCTCTGTCTTGTGATATCACGAAAAACCCAGATAACGTCATCAATGAAAAAGTATGCTTTTTTAGCCATTTTATTTACCTCCGTTTGTGTTTTATCATATGTTATCACATATTGCTCCTTATCTTCAATCGTCAATACTGTTTCTTATGGACAAAACAGCGATTTTTACTTCACTCTCTTATATGTGAGAAATTTAAAGCAAATGTCGTTGTGTGCATACACGGGTGAGGATTTTACAATTTCCCACTCGGGTTTTTTATCTAAATTCACAAGATAGCGGTCTGCACTGCTTTTTGCCTCAATTTTTGTTATGTATGCAGTATCGCAATAGGGAAGCATATCACGGTATATGCTCTCGCCGCCGATTACGAATATATCCTCGCTCGGCACATCGGAAAGAAGGTCTATAACCTCTTCGGGACTTTTGCACACCTCCGCACCCTCAACGCTTTCAAGGGTTCTCGAGATTATAATATTTCTTCTTTTGGGAAGAGGCTTTCCTCCCGGAAGAGATTCAAGGGTTGCACGCCCCATAATAACGGTCTTTTCCTTTGTTGTCTCTCTGAAAAAGCGCATATCCTCCGGGATACTGTAAAGAAGGTCTCCACCCTTTCCTATTCCCCACTCAAGGTCTGCCGCCGCAATCATATTCATAATAAAATTCCTCCCTGTTTTTATATCCTTACAATACAATATTCAAAAAACTTCCGTTTTATTATATTGCAACGGGGATTTTTTTATCAAAGTCGCTGTATTTGTAATTTTCAAGTTTGAAATCATCAAGTGTGAAGTCGTAGAAATCCTTCTTTTCTTTATTCATCACAAACTTCGGTGCATCATAGGTTTCTTTTGTGAGAAGCTCCTCGACAAGAGGGATATGTCTGTCATAGATATGGGCATCTGCAATAACATGAACAAGCTCTCCCACTTCAAAGCCCGTGACCTGCGCCATCATATGCACAAGAACTGCATACTGACAGGTGTTCCAGCCGTTTGCGGTGAGCATATCCTGAGAACGCTGGTTGAGTATTGCATTGAGCTTGTTTCCGCTTACATTGAAGGTGACGCTGTAGGCGCAAGGGTAAAGTCCCATCTCCGAAAGCTCTTCGTGGTTATAGATATTGGTCATTATTCTTCGGCTTGTGGGATTGTTTTTAAGGTCAAAAATAACTCTGTCAACCTGATCGAACATTCCTTCCTTATACTTGTGCTTCTTGCCGAGCTGATAGCCGTATGCCTTGCCGATTGTGCCGTCTTCCCCTGCCCAGGCATCCCAGATATGGCTCTTAAGCTCCGAAACACGGTTGGATTTTTTCTGCCATATCCATAAAAGCTCATCAACTGCAGACTTAAGTGCCGTGCGGCGGATGGTAAGTGCAGGAAACTCAACGGATAAGTCATAGCGGTTTACAAGACCGAATTTTTTGACTGTGTGGGCAGGAGTTCCGTCCTCCCAGCGTGTTCTTACATCGAAATCGGTATCCCACACTCCGTTTTCAAGAATATCCTTACAGTTCTGAATAAATAAATTGTCAGCAATACTCATATCAAACACCTCTTTACTCCATATGAGATTATTATATCACACTTTTTATTTGTTGAAAAGAGAAAACGGAGATGACTTTTCATCTCCGCCTATTCTTCAGCTATATACTCGGCAATATCCTCTAATCTGCACTCAAGCACATCACAAAGTTTGCTGAGTGTTTTTGTTTCTATATTCTCATTTGCACGAAGTCGACGCACCGTTTTGCTGTCAATTCCGCACTTTTCTCTCAATGTATATGTGGAAACACCCTTTTTCTTCATTGTTTCCCAAAGTCTATCAAATACTATCATATAATCCCCACCTTGACATTTACTATTATGGGGGTTATAATCTCAAATATTAAGGGGATATAATCCCCATATGCAGAATGGGCGGTAGGATTGGAACCATATATCTGCAGTCATGCTTATCAACATATTTTACGACAAAAATTCGTCCATTTCTTCGATGCTTATACCTTTCTGTATTGCGGTGTTTATGGCGTAACCTAAAATTCTTCCCATATCCGCTATATGAACGTCTATATCCTTCGGAGTAACAAGAAGCTTTTCGCTGTATTCCGAAAGTGCCTCCGATGGAATTTTTATTCCCGAATCCTCGGCAAAGCTTTCAACTATGGTGGCTATATTCACAACGGTAGGCACTCCCACGGCGATTACGGGAATCCCCATTGTTTCCTTTGTTATGGCGGCTCTTGCATTTCCCACTCCGGAGCCGGGGACTATCCCCGTGTCTGTTATCTGAACGGTTTTACATAGTCTTCCGAGCCGCATTGATGCAAGAGCATCAATTACTATTATAAAATCGGGTGCTATCCTCTCTGCGATTCCTCTGATAATCTCGCCGCTTTCAACTCCTGTCATACCGAGAACGCCCGGAGTGACTGCCGACACACGCCGCATATATCCGAAAACATCGGGGAATTTTTCCACCAGATGCCTTGTCACCATAATATGCTCCACGGTACTCTTGCCCACGGCATCGGGAGTGATGCCTTCGTTTCCGAGTCCCACAACAAGCACACTTCCATCTCCCTTGGGAAGAAGCTCCGAAAGCTCGTTTGCAACTGCCTTTATTGCCTTTGGGAAAGAATCAATGTCACGGCGTGATATCCCCCGAAGCTCTACCGTGGTGTATGAGCCTATGGGTTTTCCGAGAGCTTTTTCTCCTTCTTCATCAAGAACGCGGACTCTCGATACCGTAAATCCATCCACTTCAAGTTCCTTTGCCCACACTCCACGCAACTTTGTGGTGGAATCTGCGCTCTCCTGCCACACTTCACGGGCTTCCAAAGCCAGGTCTGTACGTGCTTTATTCAACAAAATCACCTCACACATATAGCATATTTTCCTCTCTTTTATGCTTGATATACAAATTTTTAAAAATTTTCAAAAAAACTCTTGCATTATTCGTATTTAAATGGTAAAATAGTTCGGTAACATAATTAAGGAGGTGGACGCTTTGCCCAATATTAAATCTGCTAAGAAGCGTGTTGAGCTGACAAAGGTCTATGCAGCCCGCAATCAAGCCGCCAAGTCGGAACTTAAAACATCACTTAAGAAGTGCGAGGCCGCTATCGAGGGCGGCGGAGACGCTCCGGCCGCTTACAACACTGCTGCACAGAGCATCGACGTTGCAGTTCGCAAGGGTATCATCCATAAGAACGCAGCAGCTCGCAAAAAGAGCCAGATGGCAAAGAAAGCTAACGCAGCAAAGTAATTAAGTAATTTAATTAACCATAAGAAATCCTGCGAAAAGTTTCGCAGGGTTTTTTATATTTCCCGAAAAAAAGCTTGACAAACTCTATATCTATGAGTTATAATAATTAGCGTTCCGTGTTTGGACGATTAGCTCAGCTGGTAGAGCATCTGCTTGACGTGCAGAGGGTCAGCGGTTCGAGTCCGTTATCGTCCACCAACAAACTATCCACGTTGTGGATAGTTTGTTTTTTTATTGTAGGATAAAGGTCTCGAAAGGCGATGCTTCATTCAAAAGTAAACTGCTCTCACACTCAAAAATGTGAGAGCAGGTTTTCCATATTATCTTCCGAATATTCAACCTCCGAGGAAAAACGTCTTGCTATGTCTGCCATTGTATCAACGGAAGCATCTTCCTCCGTCATTGTAATCGCACCGATTACAATGCAGGCAGAAAGAGCAAACTTAATTCTTGCCCTGAAGCTTTCATCATACATTCCTTCCGAAAAATGCCTGAACACAAAGTATGTTGCAAGCTGTTCAAAGGCCTTTGCAAACTCCGGTTTGTCCAAAAAACTCATATCGCCTTCAATCGAAATCCGTTCAAGGTAAGATGTCCAGCCTTCATCAAGTCTTTCAAGGGAAAGATAAAGCTTTATAACCTCCTCCGAGAAAACTTCCCGAAGGGAAAATGCAAACATCTCCGAAAGCTCATTGAATCGCTGACTTACAGACTTTTTCCGATTACCCAGTATTCCGAAAACCTCTTCACGAAGCATCAGCATTTGCGATTCTTCTTCGGTGGTCTCAAAGACTTCCGCACCTCCAAGACATTCCATCTCAAAAGGCTTTTCAAAATTAAGTATAACCCTTGATACTTCTTCGCAACAAAGACCGATTCCCATTTCCGTGAAGTCTTCATAAAAATTCCGAAACCTCGGATGGTCACGACAAATATCGCAGGTTGCCACCTCCCCCATATTGCGGATAATCTCACAAAGACCGTTACTTTCAAGGAACGGGCATCTTTCGCCTTCGCCGAGGATAAAATGGGCATCACCGTCACGGCTGATGCTTTTTCTTATTTTCTCGCCGAGGGGTGTTTTAAGATTTTCATAAAAGTCGAGAGTTTTTTCGTCTATATCAATCTCCCAGCCGATGCAACAGCTGTTTTTGCACTTATCCGCAATGCAATGAAATTCTTTATAGTAATTGGGTATGAGTATATTCATTTTAATTTGTCTCTTCCATAAATTCCCGAAGTACCTCATCCTGAATTTTTGAGAGTATGTCGGGAGCTTTTCCGCCCACAAACTTTCCGTCAATCTTGTCTGCGGCGAGGCAGAGTGACCCGGCAGAGGATATCATTATCTCGTCTGCCGCCATCAGCTCATCCACCGTATACGGAGTTTCAGAAACAGGTATTCCAAGCTTTTTGCAGGCTCGGATTATATGACTTCTCGCAATTCCCGGAAGTATGAGATTGTCTGTGGGGGCGGTGATGAACGTTCCGTCCTTTATTATATGAACGTTACTGTGGGCACACTCCGTCACCCTGTCCCCACGGTGAAATACCGTTTCATCACATCCCGCTTCCTTTGCACGCTGTGATGCAATTACCGCAGGAATGAGATTGAGTGTTTTGATATTGCAATGGAGAAAGCGTGTATCCTCCATTGTTATGAGCTTCACTTTTTTATACACATCAACAATTTCACGATGAAAAATATTTATCCAGAGATTTGCTTTTCCGCTTTCGGGAAAAAGGTGATTTCTCACTCCGCTTCCACGGGTAGCCTGAAAATATACGAAGTTTTCCCCCGTATCCATCTTCTTCACCATATCATAAAGAGTGTCTTTAAGTTCTTCTTTTGTCACGGGAAGATTTATTTCAAGAAGCTTTGCACTACTGAAAAAGCGGTTTACGTGGTCATCTATTGAGAATATCTTGTAATTTCTGCTATATGTGGCATCATACACACCATCACCGAAGAAACACACCCTGTCACTCATAGGTATGGTCATTTCCTCAATCTCGCCGAATTTTCCGTTGTAATAACCTAAATTCTTCATAGAACCGCCCTCCGTTTATTTATCAAAGGGGTATGAAACCCCAATCTGTCGTCTTATTTCGTCCATCTGCCTTGCCACGGCTATAGTTTCGGAATGGGGCAGAATGTCGCTCTGAAATTTTTTCCGATTTATACACTTCATCGTCTCAATAATCTCATTTTCAAAGCCGTTTCCCTCATAAGAACACTCAAAAATCGTTTCCTTGCCGTCTTTTCGGAGAATGATTTTTGAAGCCTCATAAAAATTCGGGATATAAAGACTTCCTTTGGTACCATAAATATAAGCATCAAAGGGCTTTTCAAGCCTTATGGCAGAGGAAAGCTCCGCCGTTTTTCCGTCGTCATAACAAAGCTTTATCTCCGTGTGGAGGTCAACACCATCGGAAACATTTGCCTTTGCTGAAATCTTTGCAGGTGCTTTTCCAAAGACCTCCATAGCAAAATGAAGGGCATACACTCCCACATCAAGAAGTGAGCCTCCGGCAAGTGAGTTTTCAAAAAGCTTCGGGTCTTCCTCGCGCTCAATAAAATAGCAAAAATCCGCAGAAAGGGATGTAATATCCCCAATCTCACCCGATGAAATAATTTCGTGCATTTTATCTATAAAGGGGAGAAATCTCGTCCACATAGCCTCCATAAGAAAAACACCCTTTTCTTTTGCAAGGCTTAAAAGATACTTTGCCTCATCTTCATTTACGCACAGAGGCTTTTCACAGAGCACCACTTTGCCGTTTTTTATAAAAATTTCGGCACAGGGTTTGTGGAATGGGTGAGCCGTCGAAACGTAAACTGCATCAATCTTATCGGATTTTGCCATTTCCTCATAGCTTGAAAACACATGGGGAACATTAAACTCTTCTGCGAATTTACCTGCTCTTTCATATGATGTTGATGCTACCGCAATAAGCTCTGCCGAGGGTACATTTGCGATTGCCTCCGCAAATTTTCTCGCAATAATACCGGGTCCTGCAACGCCCCACCTGATTTTATCCATAAAGACTTCTCCTATATAATGAATTTATCCTCTTCCGTAAGGTTTAATTCCTCAACTGCACGCTGAAACTTTTCGATGGACTCAGAAAGTCTTTCGGGATGATGTGCATCACTTCCGAAGTAAAATTTGCATCCGCATTCCTTTGCGATTTTAAAAGGCTTCAGGATAATATCTTTCTCATCATCGGAAAAGCTCATATCACTCGAATTAAGCTCAATTCCCACACCAAGCTTTGCGGCTTTTGTGAAAATCCGTTTCATTTCCGTCTCGGGAATGAGGCTTAAAACCTCAAGAAGCTCTGCTCTTTCCGGTGCGATCAGCTTGCAGGCAAGGTGAGCAAGACCAATCTTGTGAAAGGGCAAATCCATATCAAAAATTGTGTCAAGTCTCTCCACCCATGCCTTTGCACGATTTTTTGCGGAAGCTCTTTCTTCATCGTGAAGAGTGAATCCTGTCATATGAAAGTGGGTTGTGGAAATTATTATAAAATCAAACTCGTAAAACCGTGACTTATCAATACCGAGAGTTCTGAATTTATCAAGGTCTGCTTCGCATCCGAAAAGAAAGCGGATTCCTTCCGACTGCGGAAGTGGCTTTGACTTCTTTATGTGCGAAAAATCCTGAGGTGCATACCATTCCGATGCACCGGGAACAGCACTATCCCAGAAATGGTCTGTGAGGCATATTGTTTTAAGTCCATATTTCTTTGCATGAGAAAGAATAGCCTCGGGAGTCTGCTCCGGATCGTCCGAGCAGGACGAAAGATATGAATGTATGTGCAGGTCGTTATCTACTATGTACTTCATCTTATTCCTTCCTTATTTTACAATCTCAAACTGCTCATCCGTTTTAAGGTCAACCACCGTGCAGTCGTTTGCATATGTACATTCGGGAAGGATAATCATTGCGGTAAGGCTTTCCTCGTTTGCAGGAAGAGGTGCAAGGTGCCATATTGCGGCATTGAGCTTGACAAGTGTGTTCTTCGGCACAAGAAATGCCTTAACATAGTCTGTGACAACAGCACCTGCAGAGGCAGGAGCACAATGAATAATCATATCGTCATTGAGAGGAAGTATCATCTCCCAGGTGGTTGTGTGATACTCCTGCTGAGTTATAATCATTTTTTCGGGCTTTTTTACCACAATTGGAGAATAGCCGATTCTGTGGTTTGAGTCAGCTGTTATTCTGTCGGGGAAAAACTTATGGATTTCTCCGCAAAGTGCATATCCGTCCGGTTTTCCCATAGTGTAAAACTGTCCGAAGGGTGCAAAATTCTCATTGGTTATTGCTTCTGCTTTTATGGTTTTCATGGTCATTATTCTCCTTTACTATCGTTCAATACATTTTCTTTCCAAGTCCAAGCTCACGAAGGATGAGCGAGAACATAATATCATAGCCCCGGTCATTGGGATGAAGCCCGTCATCAAGAAGCTCTTCAAGAGTAATTTCCGAAAGCTCACAGTATTCCACCATGGCATTGTACATACTTATAAGGGGGAATCCGCACTCTGCGGATGCTTTGAGATACAAGTCGTTTATATCGTTCATATGAAGTATACGCCAGTATTCGCAGGTGTCCTGCTCATTATTTGTGCAGGCAGGGATGTTTGCAACGAAGATAACATCCTTGTTTGCCGCCTTGAATTTGTTGTGAAGCTCAATAACCCATCCATAGAAGTTCTTCATCATTTCGTCACGGGTCTTCTTCGGGCCGTCCACAAAAAACTGATGGCGGTTGTTTGTTCCGATGGTGCAGATGACAATATCATCCTCTGGCGATACGAGAGTGTCGAAGTTTTCAAGAATAAAGTTTATGGTAGTGCCCGTGCAGGCGTTGTTTGTAACCTTGCAATTATATGTAGCTTCGCAATGCTCCTTAAACTGTTTTGCCCAGCAGTAGCCATCGGGGTTTCTTCTGAACTCTGCAGCTATCGGCTCGCCGTTCTGCTCAAAGCCCGTTCCTCCCACTCCGTGGGTGATGGAATCACCAAGAAGCTTTATATTCACCGTCTTATCCGCAAGCACAATCTTGCTCATTATTTTCGCAATCTCTCTTTTCATCACAATACCCCTTTTTTATTCTTTCCAGACAAAATTATAGTTTATTGACTCTCCACCGTCAACAACAATGCTCTGCCCTGTGCAGAATTTGTTTGTCACAGTTAAAAAATATGCCCATTCTGCAATTTCCAAAGGCTCTGCCCATCTTTTCAGGGGAGTTTCCTCCATAATTTCTGCCCATAGCTTTTCATCATTTATAACACAATCGTTAAGGGGAGTAAGCACCCCTCCCGGGTCAAGACTGTTGCAGGTTGCACCAAATTCCGCAACACGTATTGCAACGTTTTTCGTATACGCCATCACGCCGCCCTTGCTTGCACAGTATTCGGGAAACTCCGAGCCTGTGTGACCGCTTGCCGAGCCGATATTCAGTATGGATTTTATACCTTTCCTGACTCCGTATTTTTCCGTTATATGAATAAGTGCCTTTAAATTTATCTCTATGTCATCCTCGTTCTGCGTTCCTGCGTTGTTGATGAGAATGTCTATATCGCAAAGTTCCGGAAGCTTTTCATAGTCACGGACATCACACACAAAATGCACATAATCATTGTGACTGATTGAAGCTTCATTTCTGTCTATTCCAAAAACAGAGTGACCCTTTTCCAAAAAGAGACTTGCAATGGCTTTTCCTATCCCGCCGGATGTTCCCGTGATTAAAACTTTCATATCACTTTCTCCCTTCGGCTACATAATCAAGATATTCTTTTCCCACTTTATTTTTCTTCCAGTCCGTGACAATGCGAAAACCTATGGGAGAGAAGGCAATCTCCATAATAAGCTCCGCCACGGCTCCCGTCAGGGCACACATGGTGCATTGCAATATCGTCCAATGGAATCCGTCCCAGAATATTGGGGCAAAGCCCACAAAAACTATAACAGAGAAAATAAAATTGTCGCAAAACTGCCCCACAAAGGTGGATATATAAGTCTGTGCCGCATATGCACCCTTCCCGTCAGGATTTTTTCTGAACGTTCTGCCGATAGTCCAATTCAGAGCATTGTTAATGCACGCCGAGGAAAGAAATGCCACGGTGCTTCCGAGCAGTATAAACCACGTTCCTCCGAAAATACTGTTGAAAGCCGAATAATCCTCGGCATTCGATGGGATTATGCTTGCAATGAAAAAAATAAAACAGGTGAGGAGATTGACAGCCGCCGCAAGCACGGAAATTTTATTCGATGCCTTCGGTCCGAAATGCTTTGTGATAACGTCCATACACATAAACGACAGCCACGAGATGAGAACTCCGCCATCCAGAGCTATCCAGTCAAGCTGCAGAAGAGTTTTATTTGCAAGAAGGTTCATACATATAACGCTTACAACAAACAGCGTGACAATAGATGCAGGGATGCTTCTCAGCAGAATAGCTGTTTCCTTTTTTTCACGCCGTATATATTTCTTAATGGAAGACATTCGCTTTTTCTCCTTCCCTGAAAGTTTTCTAAATTGCATACACATTCATTATACCATAACAAAATCCCCTGTACAAGGAAAAGCTTGTACAGGGGATTTGAATAAATCTCAATTACTTGCCGATGCCAAGTGCATCATACACGAGATTTCTTATATGAGGATGAATTTCACGATATGCAGGGCGGCAGTTTGTGACGTGGGTTGTCCACACTACCGAAATTTTGTTGTCTGTATCCACCATGGAGTAGGATGCCGCCATACCGTCCCATCCGAATTCTCCGAGAGGTGCCTGTGTAAGCGCATCACTCTTATTTATAAGTGTGCGGACACCGAGACCGTAACCATAGCCGGGCTTTCCTCTTGAAAATTCACGTTGCTCCGAGGGCTCCATGTGATTTATCTTTATAAGCTCTATTGTTTCGGGGCTGAGAATCTGATATCCGTTTGCGGCACGTCCTCCATTTGCAAGAGCTTGTGGTAGCTTCATATACTCGTCATTCGATGCGAAAAGACCGCTTCCGCCACTCTCATATATTGTGCTCATAGGCGGTGCAATTTTCGCAGGCTTTACCGAGTATGACTCAGCAACAAACTCCCAAATGGGCGCAACTCTCTTTTTCTGCTCATCGCTTGGAAAATGTGTGATATCCTGCATCTCAAGTGGCTCAAACACATTCTTCTTGAGGTATTCGCCATAGCTCAGTCCCGAAACGACCTCTGCAACTGCGGCGAGAACATCGTGGGACATACTGTAAAACCAGTCTGTACCCGGCTCAAAGTGAAGAGGATCGCCTGCAAGAGCCTCTGCAATTTCTCTCGTTGTTGCATTGCCTTTCTCAACCGCCTTTGCGATACACGGCTTCGTTTTGCTGTAGGTAAGTCCGCTTCTCATGGAAAGGAGATGACGGATTGTCATTGGATTGCTTGCACGAACAACAATTCCGTCCTTTTCAACCGTGAGATTTTTATATGCAGGAAGATATTTTGAAACCTCGTCATCAAGACCCAATTTTCCTTGCTCAACAAGTCGCATTATCCCCGTTACCGTGATAAGCTTCGTCATCGAAAACATTCTATATAACGTTTTGTCGCCATAGGGAAGGTCTCCCACCGAATGGCGATATACCTTTTCATAGCCCTTGCACACGGACAATTCGCAGGCAGGGATTCCATATATCTCGGGAAGTAAATCAAGATATTTTGTAAGCTTTGTAAATGACATAACATCACGACCTTACATTTTAATTTCATTTAATATAATTACTGCAAATAACCTCGGTAACTCTTTGCGCGAGCTTATGCTTTGTTTTCGGATGAATCTCGTTGTTTTCACATACATCAGCCGAGATAACCGTTTTTACATTCGGAAGCCTTGATTGAACCTCTGCCTGTGCTTCCTGAATAAGAGACCAACCTTTGCCTGCCCGTGAAAGGCAATCGGCAATCTGAATAACAACAAAAGGCAAATCCTCATTTAAAAAATCTTTTCTCCAAATATTGATAAGGGCGCATAATTCATCGCAATACACTCTGCCCTCTTCTTCGGATGCATCACTTTCGCCCTGATACCAAACAACGCCGGAAAGAGGAAAAGGTATTACCTGAGAAAGAGCAAAAGAATAAAGAACGCCGTCTCTGTTCCATTTGGAGAACTCCTTATCGGTATGATCTGCAAACTTTTTCTCAAGAGGAATACAAATGTTCATTTTTTCAAATGTCTTTTCCGGAACCCAGCTTTCTATTACCGATGCTCCCTGATAGCAAGTGATAATCCCAACAGCTATATCTTTACTTTTCGATATCTCATTCCCCACCGGATATGCTATGGCAGATAACTCTCCTACAGTCTCTTTGTTGCAAATTACCAAACCATCGTCGGATGTATAATAATCGTTTTTTTCTAATCTGTCTGTGGAGTATATTCTGAGCTTGTCATTTGAATTGTACAACTCCATCGGTGCGTTGGAGTCTTTCATTTTAAACTGCATATTCGATTGCCCTGCAAATAAGAAAACCTCACCAATGTAAATATCACGAAGAACTATTGTATTATCTTCAAAAATCACCGTCATAGAGTATGGTCCACCATATTCCATAGCCGGAAATTCAACCATCCAATTGTTTTCATGAGACACTGTTTTCTTTTTATGACCTGCAAAAAGGATTTCAACCTCACCAAAACCCTCACCGTAAATTCTTATGGGAAGATTTCTCGGAAAAACCATATGCGATGTGAAAATTTTGTTCAATTTCATTTTAAATCTCTTCCTTCACATTCATATAACCGGTTTTGATTTTGACAAACTCATTCTACCACACCGTGCTGACCTTTTCAACATCTGCTCTTGTAAATTTGGGCGATTTTCTGCGTTTCCCGTTGACATTCTTCTTTTCAAGGGTTACAATACACCTCGAAAGGATGTGCTTTATAATGAGAATGACTTTTGACGGCTATAAAATAAATGAATTTGAGTTTGAGGGGATTCCGGCAAAGCTTATATGCCCCGAAAATCCCATCGGCAGAGTGGCGCTCAAAACAGAATACTGGGAAGCTTTCCCCGATGTTGAAATATGCCTTCTGGAAAAGGGTTTTCACATTGCTTATCTTAAAAACAGCTCACGCTTTGCACCTCGCAAGGACTGCGATGCAAAAGCACGCTTTATAAAGTTTCTTGCAAAAGAGTATGGAGTCAGCGAAAAGTGTGTTCCCATCGGAATGAGCCTCGGAGGTTCTTGTGCCATCCGCTTTGCAGGCTTTTATCCCGAGCTTGTTTCCTGCATCTTCCTCGATGCACCGGTTGTTGACTACTGCTCACTCGGCTCTTTCAAAATCGGAAGCACCTCCGGTGTGTGGCAAAAGGAAATTCTCCCCACATATCCGGGACTTCGGCACTATCAGGTTGCAAGCTTTTCGGAAAATCCCGTAAATATGGTGGAAATTCTTGTTGAGAACAAAATTCCCGTGGTTATGTCCTACGGACTTCAGGATGCATCCGTAATCTACAAAGACCACGGTGCACTTCTTGAAGAAGCATATGAAGGCACAGACCTTCTCCTCACAATCCCCGTTGAATACAGAGGACATCACCCCCACGGGCTTATGTATGGAAACGGAAAGATTGTTGATTTTATTATAAACCACACGAAAGGATAACTTGTATGTATAAAAAAATCATAAAAGGAACAATAATCATTTCAATCATCGCATTGGTAATATATGTTGTATTTTTCGGGTTTAAGTGTGACTATTGTGGTGGCAAGGGTTCTCTCACCTGCGCTTGCAATGACGGAGTGTGCAAAAACTGCACAGACGGAGTTGTCACCCAATCCGATGGTTCAACATTGCTCTGTCCGAGATGCAAGGGCACAAGTGTTTGTGGAAGTTGCAACGGCACTTTAAAACTCGAGTGTGTTGCGTGCAAAGGCACAGGCAAGGCCGGCAAAAAATAAAACTTTTCAATATATAAAATAATCCCTCGTGCCATTTGGTACGAGGGATTATTTAACACCACAACCTATAACCAAAATCCTTGTGTATGAGCTTATGTTGACTCATTTACTTTATCCACCATTCCGGCGTTATCTCTCCGAGTTTTACCGTCTTTCCCGTCTTATAGTCAAGCATTATTTCTATATCATAATACTTTCCTGCCATAAGCTGCACCATCAGCTCACGACAGGCACCACAGGGTGCACCGTTACTTCCGTCGGGAAGTATACAAAGCACTTTGTCTATCTCACTTTCGCCATTTGTTATCATATTAAAAATGGCATTTCGCTCAGCGCAAATACCGAGAGTTGAGCAGGTGTCAATGCACACTCCGGTATAGATCTTGCCCGATTTTGAGAGCACCGCAGCCGCAACCTCACCGCAGGTTACATAATCGGAAATCCTGCGTTCATTCAGAACAGCTTTCGCCGCCGTCTGCATTTCCGTCCAAATTTTATCCATTTAGTTCTTCTCCTTATTTATCTTTCCGGAACTATTGACTATTCACCAATATTTCTATCTATAATTCGGGTATCGTCACACACTGTGATTCCAAATACCTCAATTCTCACTCCATCCGTACCGTCCAAAGTTCTTTCTCCATCCGAAACCATAACGCTGTAAAGCAAAGCATCATATATAACACTTCCGCCATCTGTGGCCAAAAGCTTTTCAGGAATCAACGCAAAAAACAATGCGGCACAAAGCAGTAACACTACCAAAATTATCGAAATTGTGATGATTATTTTCTTTGTCATACGATTCGCCTCCCATTTGCAATTATTATACCACACCAATAAAAGACACACAAGGCACTAAACTAAAAGCAGAGATGGTTGTATTCTAACTTAATTTTATATTTGTAAAATGCAATTAAACGTGTTATACTAAAATTGCCAAACAAACTTAATAAATTGTGCAGTATAATTCCGGGGTGATAAATCACCCCTTATTTGTGCATACTCTAATTGAATTTGACAAAAATGCAAATTCCATTTATGAGTGTGTATTATAATACTGCATAAAAGTTTGTTTGGCGACAATCGGGGTTTGCGTTTTTATGCGCTGACTTCGGTTGGCGCATTTTTTATTTGTGAAAATAAAAATGGGAGGAGGGAAAAGTCTTTAAATGGAGCGAAGTGCATCAAGCAACTACCTTCGCAAGTCAAATTCCTGAAATAGAAGTATATTACAGTACACCTATTTCAAAACAGAAATAAATACAATATTAAGGAGAGCTTTTTATGAACTTAAGAAAAATGTTCGCAATTTTAATGGTATGTTTTATGGCAATTTCTTTGTTTTCCAGTTGTGACGATTCCGAAGATAAGAGAGAAACCGAAGCAAAAGTCACCGAAATCAATGCTGATAATTCTGAAGAAAACGAAGCTGACACCGAATCCGAAAATACCGAAATAAATACTGCTGATGGTTTGAAGATAGAGATTCTGTCTTGCGCCTTTGATAAAGAAATCATGGGTATGGATGAAGAGATATCAACTTGGGGATTTGCAGAAAGAGACGGAAAAGTGTATGTGAACTTAGCTCTTAAAATCACTAATAATGGCACACAGCCATTGAAAAAGGATGGCATAAAAGGTTATTTTGAGTATGATGAATTAAGATACGATTTGCAGTATGAATTGATGTCATCTTTCCCCATACGCAATAATGATGACAGCCTTTCTCCGGAATGCATCGCTTATGTAAATATGTTCGCCCTGGTTGACGAAGCGGCAACAAATGAAAATTTAACAGTACACTTTTCAATCGGAGAAAATGAATGTACAAAAGAAGTCGATCCAATCGATACAAGAACTGATCTCGAAAAGAAAACAGAAGTATCGGTCGGTGACACCTTCGATGCGAACGGACTTTATGAAGTAGAAGTCATCAAATGTGAGGAAAGCAAATATCTGCGAGCCACAAATTATGCTGAATCAAAACAGCATCAATCCTACAATAATAAATTTATTGATTTAGTTTTAAAAGTAAAAAATAACACTAAAGTAAATTTAACAGGCATTAACGGCTATGTGATCATTGATGGCGAGGTCATCCGCGCAAGCGAAAGAGTTGAAACTTCAGACAACACTGAGTTGGAACATCTTGACATCAAGCCGATAAAACCCGAGGAAGAAGGATTGGTACATATTTTTGCAACTGTAGAAGAAAACACAAATGTTGAAGGCTTAAAAATGAGATTTAATTTGGCAGGAAACTGTTACTACTGCGAAGTACGGTAATAATAAAAAACAACACACCATTAAATGCAAATGTTATTTAATGGTGTGTTGTTTAATAAGCTATTTATTGTGAATAAACTGAATTTACATTCCCTGTTTATCTCTCTTCCTGTCATGAATGAGTTTTCCAAGTACGGTGAAGAGGAGGAGTGATACGTGGGTGAAGAGGGCTGCATATGAGCCTTTGAGTATGTCGTAGGTTATCCAGAGCACCATATTTACAATGGTCCAGAAACGGTATTTTGAAGCGTTATCTTGACCGATACACATAATAAATGTGAGGGATGCGATAATTGCAAGAAGGTCAAGCATTTCACTCATAACTCCGACATTTATGGCAACGATTGTTATGGCATAAATGCCGACAAGCCACATAGGAATTGGCTTTTTATTCTTCTCAAAGAAGAAGTTTATAAGCGTTTGTGCCGCACCGATATAACAGCAAGCCGCGCCGTTATTGTTGCCATCAAGAAGATAACTTGTTGCAACAAGAAAGTTTCCGAAGAAAACAAAGGTAAGGATAAGTCCCATACTTTTTGTTTTAACAGTTGATGCTAAAATCATTGCCACAAGACCTGCAAGACTCAACCCCATAGATATGTAGGGTGCAAATTCTCTTAAAAAATCCATATCATCACTCTTTTCTTATGTATTCGGGAAAACTGAATTATATCAACACTCAAAAAGTCAGCGGATAAGTAGTTTACTTATCCGCTGTTTATATGATGTTGGCGAAGCCTTATCTTCCCGGGCCGTCTCCAGCCAAGTATTGTCAGCACAGGTGAGCTTAACTTCTGTGTTCGGAATGGGAACAGGTGGACCCTCACCGCAATTTTCACCAACTACATATTCAATTGTTAAAGGGGTTTGGTGACCCGTGGGAGAATCGAACTCCCGTTACCGGCGTGAGAGGCCGGTGTCTTGACCGCTTGACCAACGGGCCATTCTCTCTTCCCTTACCAGGCACTCAGCATATTTAAGC